>JBFERY010000058.1:0-17148 GCA_041548785.1 Oceaniferula sp. | reverse complement strand
TTCAAAAAGCCTCCTGTCACGGGAGGCTTTTTCGTGTAAGGTCATCCCACCCCAGAAAGTAGAATAAAAGCCCCCCGACTCCCACACTCCCCGACTCCCCGACTCCCCGACTCCAAGACTCCCCGACTCCCCGACTCCCCGACTTCAAGACTTCAAGACTTCCCGACTTCAAGACTCCAAGACTCCCCGACTTCTTAAAAAATGCGCATCCCCCTTCCCGTCACCATCATCTCATGCCTGCTCATGGCCTGCGCAATGTGGTTTGTGGGTACCCGCGACAAAGACTTCACCACACCACCAACGCCGGGCGAGCTGATCGAAACCGCTCGAAAATGGGAGCTGAGCCGTCCCAATATCCCACCCCCCAAACCGATCCATGGCACCCTGACGGCAAATCGATCGACCTCCCGCCCTCTGGCGCCGACAACGCCGGCCCGCCCCAAGCCCGAAGTGCTTCCCACCGGCAATCTGCTGCACGCACCGGCACTCTCGGAATATGGCAATTGGGGCCACAAAGGTGGCCCCGCCATGGTGGCCCTCGCCACCCTGCTCGAAACCAAGGGTGAACTCCAACGCGCACGGCTTGCCTGGGAGCGTGTGATCGATACCGCCAACCCGGACGAGTCCGATCGCATTCTCGCCGTGACCGCCATCAAACGACTCAGCACCACCCTCCCCCCCTGGAACCCGGATCCCAGCGGCGATATCCGCCTAACCCTACACGCGGGCGCCACCCTTGAGGACAAGCAAGCCCTCGAAGACGCCCTGAAAACAGTCGCCCAGCTCATCAGCGAGGCCTCGGGCAACGTCGTCCGAGTCGACACCATGGCGTCCATCGGCAAAAGTCGCGGCGTCAAAACACCTCGCATCCCCATCGCGATCTGGTTCTCCCGCCCAGGTGATACCCCGGCGGAAACTCCCCCCATCTCCTTCATGGCCGACCCCAGTCAAAAAGACATGCTCACCAGCCAGATCGAGGCGGGCGTCTACGCCCTGCTGCGCGCCCATCTCGCCAGCGAAACCAATTTCTCGCCCCTTCCCGAATATCCGGCAGGCGTCAAACCCGACGAACTCATCAGATACCACATCACCCGGCTGATGTGGCGCGAGTTCGTCAATGGCATGAAAGAATAACCCATGCTGGCGCAGGCGGCGCAGGGACAGCAAGCCTCGTCACCAGCACTGGCAACAAGGCTTGAAAATGGCCTGTCTGGATTCTGCTATTCCACGGTTGAGCCTCTAGGCTCAACCCGTGTAGGAATCCTCCACCCGCTTGGCAACATCACGGTATCCGTAATCCACCTCGTAAATTTGCTTGAAGCTTTCTAACGCCGCTGCAGCGTCACCCATATCCTGGTGAATCAGCCCTTTTTCATACAGCACCTCTTTCTTTGTTCCATCCATAGCGTGCAAATCGGCCAGTGCGTCGGAAAGCTGCTTGATGGCCAGATCATGCATGTTCTTAGCCCTGAAAGTCTTACCTAACAAAAGAAGCACCCGGGTGCGGATGTGGGGGTTGCGCGTCGCCTGCTGCAGATGGGGAATGGCGTTACTGAAATCCCCCGAATTGTAAAGCGCCAAGCCAAGCTCGTAGCGCAGCTGCGGATCTGTTGGGTTTCTGTCGACGCGCACCTGAGCCTCGCTCACCTGCTCGGCGGTGCGCTCAGAAAGCATCGTGTCATACTGGGCGCGCAGTTCGGCATTCTCAGGATCAGCCTGGCACGCCTTTTTCAGCGACGACAGCTCAAACTCAGCAGCCTTGTCCCTCATATACGCGGCCTTGTTCTGCAAGGCCACGTCCTTGTTACTCAGCTCGTAAGCATAGTTGAAAAACGAGTAAGCATTCGGCCAATCCTCAAGTTGCTCGTAGAGGCTGGCAACCTCCTTGACCAGTCTGAGATTCTGATTGTCAGCCGCATACTCCTCAGAAAGCCGCTCCAGCTTTTCAAGCAACTGATCGCGCGTCATGGCAGCCCTGTTCGACGCCTCAATATCTGCCGCATCGTCACCACTCTTCATCACATCACGGAAACTCTGGGCCTCTTCCCACTTCTGCCTCTTCATTGAGGCACGAGCCGTGGCATCTTTCGATCCCTTCACCGCATCAATATCCGTGCTGTCCTGCTTGCAAATGTCATTGTAGACGTCAGCCGCCTTGTCAGGCATGTCCCGGGCAAGATAATGCTCCGCCAGCTTGTGCAGCAACTTGGTGTTCTCAGGTGAGCCACTCCGCACCGTCTCCAGGGCAAATGCCGCCGTATTCAACATGTTCAGACGCAGGGCACAATCAAAGAGCAAGTCGTTCGCCTGCCCGTCAAAAGGAGATTTCACCAACTCCTTCTCAAGCGCCATCATCGCAGCCTCCGGATCCTTCTTCCCTTGCGAGGGAATCTTCATCAACGACAAACCACTCCCGCCGAAAATACCCTTCTTTTGCTTCTTGCCCAAATTCTCGGACGCCGCAGCATTGCGCGCCAACCGCCGGGCATCCAGAAAACCAGGAGCCTCCTTCAGCACCGCATGGCAGAGACTGATGGCGTAGGTGAAGTTATTCATCTCATAGGCACTCTGCGCCTTGAGCCAGAGCGACTTTATGTTAGATGGCAACTCGGCCTCGGTTACTTCAGTAATATCTTTGCTCATTGTCATTATTCAGGTTCGATAACGCGGGATGAAGGCACTCGCCTTCCCACGGCACACATCATGTCCAAATGGGCTCCCTTGGCAAGCCCCCTTCCCGTACTTTTCCACGGCATATACATTGCCCCCACGAAGATCAACGCCAACAGCATGGCCGGCGACCGAAAGCCGCCCCCGATCCAGGATCCGCAACACAATAATGAGGCGACGGCTGTAACCGCCCACCCGCAGATTCACATTGACTTTCCAGGCTTTTGGAGAATTGTCAGGGGACATGCGCAAACTCGGGTCATGCCTCATTATCCTGCTCTTCCTCACCGCCTACGGGCGCTGCATGGCGGATCAGTTCGGCATGCTCGACACGGCCAAGACATCGTGCTGCCAGGCCACCTGCAATGAGCTTGACCCATGTGGCAGCCCGAAGGATACGGACGATACCCGGCCAGGCTCACCCGAACATCCGGAAAACAAGGAACAGCCTTCGCCGTGCCATCTCTGCCTGATCATCAGCAGCGATAGCATGCTGCTGCAAGACGGCGTTAAGATCCCCTCGCCCACCCTCCTGGATGTCAGCCCGCTCTTCACGTTCGCCCCAACCTGGCACGAGCTCTTCGGAGCTCGCCCCCACCGCTTTGCCCTCGCCCCCCTGGTCCCGGTGCCACCCAAGCTGCCAACCGAGCAAAGCTCGCGACTACAGCGCCTTGCCGCCAAGACGACCCCGGTGAGGGGCCCGGCAATGGCTTGAACCGCGCAATCCCCACCTTGTCGACACCGCCCGTCGATTCAAGCGTGCGCCATCTCTTCCCGCGAAGTGAACCCATCACTCCGCCCGACCCCATCCATCGGTTTTTCGGTCCCGTCCTCCTGACCGTGTATCAAGCTCTCTATCACCATGAATCCATCTCATCCACTTCACCCCGCCTCCAGAGGCCACACGCGATCCTTGCTCTTCGCGCTTGCACTCCTGGCCATGCTGGCTCCGTCGGCTCAAAGCGCCGAAGCCCTGGTCGTATCGCTCGAGTCCATCCCAGATCGCATCAAAAAACAAAACCCCGACCTCGCATCAGCACGCTGCCGTATCGACGAGGCCATGGGCCGACTCAACCAATCGGGCCGCCGCAGCAACCCGGAACTCGGGATCGACGTCTCGCATAATCCCAGCTTCCGTGAACACGCGCTCAGCGTCGGCATCGCCCAGAAATTCCCGGTGACCAACCGGCTTGCACTGGAAAAGGCCGTTTCCCTCACCTCACTTCGCGCCGCCGAGGCCGAAGTGCGCGATGTCGAACGTCGACTCGTCGCCGAGAGCAAACAGCTCCTGATCAAGGTGCTGGCGCTCCGCAAGCAAAAGGAGTTAATCAAAAAACAGCAAGCCGTCGCCAAGCAACTCGCCGATTACATTGCTGAAACCGCCCAAAAAGGGGAGGGGTCGATTCTTGATGCGGGTCAGGCAAAGCTTGAAGCTATCCAGTTCAGCAACCAATTACGCCAGCTCAATGCCCAATCAGCCAGCCTCAGTGGTCGGCTCAAGCCTTTACTCGGCATGTCGACCACCGAACCGCTCGTCGTTAGCGGCAGCCTGCCTGAGATCACCCCGCCTGCGCGCTCGGTCAATCCTAACAGACGACCTGATCTTCAAGCCGCCCAACTCAACGCCAAGGCCGCCACCGTAGCCGCGGAGCTGGAAAGAGCGAAGTCGCGCGGCGATATCGAAGTCTCGGTTTCCGCCGGCATGGAACGCTCAGAGGATGCGCCTGACGGCTATGATACCGAGGCCACCGTCGGGATCGGCATCCGCATCCCCCTGCCCCTCTGGAATAAGAACGAAGGCGCCATCCAGGAAGCCGATGCGCGTAAGGCCCGGAAAACCAAAGAGGTCAGCGCCCTGGCCCACAACATCCGTCACGAGGCATCCACGGCCCATGCCGAGATGACCGAGTGGGGCAAGCTCTCACGCGAGATTTCCGACCATCTCCTGCCACTGGCTCACAAGCAGGCGGAGCTGGCCGTCAAAGCCTACCGCGAAGGACAGGGAGATCTCCAGGCGACCCTGCACACCCGTGAACAACTGCTCACCTTGGCCGAGGCAAGGCTCAATGCTCTCCGCGATTTCCACCTCGCCAAAGCCCGATACGAAGCAGCACTGGCCAAGTAACCCGAACATAATTTCAACCCCTCATTGTCATGAAACAATCACTCAGCATCACCGCCACCCTGCTACTTCTTGCCAGCCTTCTCAACCCATGCTTCGCAGCCAAGGACACTCCTGCAGATTCCGATGAATTCATCTCCATCCAGCCCGAGGGCATCAAAAACCTCGGCATCCAGTACGCCGTTGTCGAAAAGGAAGATTTCGAAACCACGACTTTCGCCATCGGACACGTTCGCGAAGTCCCCAAAAACCATTCCGTCCTCAGCAGTCGCATCTCCGGACGCATCATCGCCGTCAACGCCTTCGAGGGCGACATGGTCAAAAAAGGCGACGTGCTCGTGAAGGTGGAAAGTCGGCAGCCCGGGACCCCCCCGCCCGTCATCGAGCTCAAAGCGCCACGCGACGGACTCGTTGTCACCAGCCACATCCAACTCGGTGAGCCTGTCGACCCCAACAAGGAGCTGCTAGACATCATGGATCTCCGTGAAGTATGGGCCACTGCCCAGGTCCCCGAGGATGCCGTCAGTAAGATCAAGCCCGGCACCAAGGCACATATCCGCATACCAGCACTCGGCGGAGAGATTATCGACGGTGTCTTGCTACGCTTCGATCCCAAGGCGAACCGGGAAGGCGGCACCATCGGCGCCATCTTCAAAGTTCCCAATCAGGACCTGCGTCTCCGCCCCGGTATGCGCACGGAATTTTCCATCGTTACCTCAAGTCGTAAAGGCGTCATGGCCGTGCCGCGCGAAGCCCTCCAAGGAGATGCCACCAATCGCGTGGTTTATGTCAAACACATCGAGATCCCCAACGCCTTCACTCGCCTTCCCGTGCAAACAGGGGAAAAAAATGATCGTTATGTCGAGATCATCAGCGGGCTCTTTCCCGGTGACGAGGTGGTCACCAGCGGCTCCTATGCTCTCAGTTTCGCCAGCGGTACCGGTCTATCCCTCAAAGAAGCACTCGATGCCGCCCACGGCCACGAGCACAATGAGGACGGGTCCAAAATGAGCACTGCCGAGCTAAAGGCTAAAAAAGAAGCTGCAGAGGGCGATACAAATCAAAAAATCAACCCCTTCACCCTGTTCTTCGCAGCAACCACAGTGGCACTCCTCCTCCTGCTCATCATCAGCAGCGTTAGGCACTCCCGCTTGAATAAGCATGCTGCAACCCCCCACTAGCCAACAGTCATGCTTAATTCACTCATCCGCTTCTCCCTCGCACAAAGAGGGCTTATCCTGGCCATTGCCGCGGTACTGCTGACCATGGGCTATTACCGGGGCACCCAACTCCCCGTTGAGGTGCTTCCGGATCTTACCAAGCCGACCGTCACCATCCTCACCGAATCCCCCGGGCTTGCCCCCGAGGAGGTTGAAACACTTGTCACCGTCCCGCTGGAGAACACCCTGATGGGCGTGACAGGGGTTACCCGGTTACGAGCCACCAGCGACGTAGGCCTCTCCTTGATCTTTGTCGAATTTGATTGGGGCACGGACATCTACCAAGCTCGTCAGTTCGTCCAGGAAAGGCTATTAGGCGTCACTGACAACCTTCCACAGAATGTCGTCCCCTACATGACGCCAGTGGCGTCGCTGATGGGAAACATCATGCTCCTGGGCGTCACTGATCCGACAGGAAAAATGGAACCTCGCGACCTCCGTTCGCTGGCAGACTGGACCATTTCACGCCGCCTCCAGGGTATCCGGGGCATCGCCGAAGTGCTGTCAATGGGCGGCGGCATCAAACAGCTCCAGATCCAACCCGACCCAGAGCGCATGCTTTCCCATGGTGTTAGTTTTGACGAGCTCCGTGAGGCATCGGCCAAGGTAGTCAGCAATACCACGGGCGGATTCCTCACTGAAGGCGCTCAGGAAGTCATGGTCAGAAACCTGGCCATGACAACCGATCTCGACGCTATTGGAAATACCGAAGTCCGCCGAGCGCATGATCGGTCCATCCGAATCAAGGACGTCGCCGATGTCGTATGGGACACTGAAGCCATGCGCGGTGACGCCTCCGCCAATGGCCAGCGAGGCGTCGTCATCAGCATTACCAAATCACCCGGGTTTGATACACTTTCCCTCACCAAGGAGGTGGAACAGGCGCTGGCGGACATTGAGCAAAACCTTCCCGAGGGCGTGGTGCTTACCCCGATTTACAAGCAGTCGGAGTTCATCAACCTCTCCGTCCACAACCTTGTGGAAGCACTCTGGTTAGGAGGCATTATGGTCTGCATCATCTTGATCCTTTTCCTGATGAATTTCAGAGTAACCCTCATCACACTCACCTCCATACCCCTATCGTTAGGCATTGCAGTGCTGGTGTTCGATCTATTCGGTCTGAGTGTCAACTCCATGACACTGGGCGGCCTCGCTGTCGCCATCGGCATGGTCGTTGATGATGCCATTGTCGACGTGGAGAACGTCTTCCGCCGTCTCAAGGAAAACGCAGAACTTCCCGACCCCCTCCCCCGTCTGCAGGTCATCGCCAAAGCATCATCCGAGGTTCGCAGCTCCATCCTCTATGCGACGATCCTGGTCATCCTGGTCTTCGTCCCCCTGCTTGCGCTCAGCGGCGTGGAGGGGCGCTTATTTACCCCCATCGCCATTGCCACCATCGTCAGCATGGCGGCATCATTCGTGGTCTCGCTCACAGTCATCCCCGTGCTTGCCTCCTTCCTGCTCCATCCCCAAAAACACAAAAAACACCAAGACAGCGCATTCGTCGCGGGCATGAAATGGGTGCTTAAAAACACCTGGCTGCGCCTCGCTCTGACCCACCCCTTTGCCGTGCTCGCCATCGCAGCCATGCTGCTACTCGGAGCCGCCACCTTGTACCCCTCCATGGGCAACAACTTCCTGCCCCCGTTTCGCGAGCCCACCACCGTAATCGCCACCACCACCGCCCCCGGCACTTCACTGAAACAAACCACCGAACTGGCCGACACCGCGAGCAAGATGCTCATGGAAATCGAGGGAGTCAAAACCGTTGGCTACCGTGCAGGCCGCGCCGAACGAGGCGACCACGTCGTGCCCGTCTCCACCATCGAGTTTGAAGTCAATTTTGATCCCGGCGCCACACGCCCCCGCGGGGAAATCATTGAAGAAATCCGCACGGTGATGAGCCCTGTCAATTTACCGGGCACCTTCTCGGCCATCAGCAGTCCTCTTGCCGACCGCATTGGCCACATGCTCAGTGGCGTCTCGGCCAAGATTGCGATCAAGATCAAAGGCGACGACCTGAACGAGTTGCGTCGTATTGGCACGAACATTCAAACCCTCGCCCGTGAAATACCCGGATTGGAACAGGCACGTGTCGAGCAGCAGGCTCCGATCCCCCAGCTAAGGATTGAGGTCGATCGCGAACGGGCGCAGGCATACGGCATCACTCCGGGCGACCTCAACACCCGACTCGCCACACTCCTCGGAGGGGAAGCCGTCACCGAGATCTACGAGAACCAACGCATCTACGATGTAGTCGTGCGGCTCCCCCTTGAATGGCGCGAGTCGCCAGAGCGTCTTGCCAACATGTATATCGACACCTCCAGCGGACAGCGCGTACCCTTGAAAAACCTTGCCGATATCCGCCAAGCGAAGGGCCCTAACACCATTATGCGCGAAAACACCCAGCGCCGGTTCGTGGTCAGCATCAACCCGACCACGAGCAACCTGGTGTCACATGTGGAAGAGCTACAAAGACAGATCGACACAAAAATAGACCTACCTACAGGCTACACCATTGATATTGAAGGAGAATATCTGGCCCAACAAGATGCCTCCAAACGGATAGCCCTGATGTCGGCTATCGTGCTCCTCATCGTGGCGTTCCTGCTCTATAGCTACTTCGGAACGCCCGTATTCACTCTGCAGGTTCTGGCGGACATCCCGATCGCTCTGGTCGGCGGCATCATCCTAACCTACCTGACCTTGCAGAACATCAGCATTGCAACACTGGTCGGATTTATCGCCGTAGCCGGAATCGCAGCACGAAACAGCATCATGATGATCTCCCACTACCTCCACCTCATGCGCCATGAGGGTGAGGGCTTTACCCGGGAAATGATCGAACGCGGCACCCTGGAACGACTCGTCCCCGTGCTCATGACCGCGCTCTGCGCGGGAATCGCCCTACTGCCACTCGTCGCCAACCTCGGATTCATCCCCGGCCTCCCGGACTCGAATCCCGCCGAAGCCCCCGGAAAGGAAATCCTCAACCCTGTGGCCATCGTCATCGTCGGAGGTCTGGTGACTTCCACCTGCCTCGGTTTGGGAGTGACTCCCGCGGTATTCTGGCTATTCGGGCGGAAAGCCGCCATGAAAGCCGTCGAGAGACGCGCTTCAGCCTCGCAGTAATCCTCACGTTTTAAGCTTTAAATACCGACCTCGAATCACCAGACTAATCGAAACCGAAACCCAAAAAATCAATACCATGAAACTAACAAAAACAATCATCGCCACACTCACCGCCCTTACGTTCGTCATCGTGGGATGCGACGACAAAAAAGCCGCCGTCCCGCACGACCATGATGGCGACGGCAAGCCCGATCACGGCCCCGAAGCCCATGGAAAACCCGTCCCCCACGACCACGATGGCGACGGCAAGCCTGATCATGGCGACGACTACCACGCCAAGGCAGATCCCCACGCCGGACACGACCACGCCCAAGGTGAACACAAGGGGCCCGATCACGGCAACGATGAACATGCCGGCCACAGCCACGCCGAAAAAGTCGCCGGCCCGAACGGCGGGAAAATCATCACCAGCGTGGAGCCACATGCCGAGTTTTTTGTCACCGCCGAGCGCAAGGTGCGCATCACCTTCCTCGATGACGACAACAAAGCCGTCGCCGTCGCCAACCAATCCGTCAGTATCGTCTGCGGAGATCGCAGCAACCCCACCACCCTGACCCTGGCCAAGGAAGCCTACGGCATGTCCTTGGTCTCCGACAACACCCTGCCCGCCGGCAATGGCTTCCCCGCCATCGTCAGCATCAAAACCAGCCCCGAAGCGCAACCCGTGCGCAGCAAATTCATCCTCAACCTCACCGATTGCCCAAGCTGCAAGTACAAGGAATACGCCTGCATCTGCGACCACGGACACTAACCACCGCCCCATAAACACTCACCACCCCGTTCCTCTCACTGGGGTAGTGACTGTTGGGAACCATACTCGCCGGGTCGCATGCCCGGCGACTACTCCACCCCGACCAACTCGATTTCAAAGATCAGGGTTTCATTCGGCCCGATCCTGGGCGGCGCCCCTCTCGCGCCATAGGCGAGTTCCGCGGGAATGATGAACCGGTAGCGGGCCCCGACCTCCATCAGTTGCAGTCCCTCGGTCCACCCCTTGATCACCTGGTCCAGTCTAAGACTGATTGGCTTGTCCGCAATGGAACGATCGAATTCCTCACCACCCTGCAGATAACCACGGTAGATCACCTGCACCTTGTCCGTCGGCCCCGGCCTGACACCGTGTCCCGGTTTGATCACCTGGTAAATCAACCCGCTCGCCGTACGGTGTTTTTCAAGTGCCCCGGGGGAACGATTCACCCTTCTTGTCGCGCGCGCCCCGGGGGACGCCTCCCCGTCGCCAACCCCGTCGCCAACCCCAGCGCCTCCGCCAACACGGCCACGATTACGCACCTCCCCCCCTTCCCCCAACGTCTTGTTCAATTGCAAATAGGCAAAAAACACGGACACCAAGAGGACGGCAACCACCAAGCAGGACTTAACGGACATAACAGCTCGGATCTTCGCAGGGAAATCACGCGACGCAAGCCATCATCACCAGGTCGTCACCTCCCACTCCTCCGTCAACTCGGCAGGGATGGCATCGAGGAAACGCGACGGGCGGGTCATGTATTCACCCGTGTAACTCTTCGGATTGGTCATCGGATAGGTCAAATAAAGCTGGTCCTTGGCCCGGGTCACCGCCACGTAAAAAAGGCGGCGCTCCTCCTCCAACATACTCAAATCCCCCGATTCAAGCACCCGACCATTCGGGAACATGCCGTCGGCAAGCCAAACAACAAACACAACTTTCCACTCCAGTCCCTTCGCCTGGTGGATCGATGAAAGCATGATGCTGTCTTCACTCTTCTCCTCCTTGCCCGCGCCCTTGCCCGCCGGCTCCCCATCCACCGATGACATCAGCGAGAGCTGGGCGAGAAACTCCAGGACGTCCTCGTAGTTCTCACCATACTGCATCAGCTGTTCAATGTCCTGCTTGCGATGCTCGTAGTTGTCAAAGCTGCCGCGCATGTAATCCTCGTAAACCCCTTCGAGGACACTGAAAATCATGTTCGACGGTCGCTCCAAATGCCCGCCCGGGGCAAGCTCGTCAAGGGTGTGACAAAGCTGCTCCCAGGTATCCTTCGCCTTCGCCGGCACCCGGAACGTCAACAAAGTTTCAGAAAACGATTCCGGCACATCCACACTGCGACCCGCAGCAGAATGCACCCATGCCTCCCACAAATGATCCGCCGTCTTGGATCCAATCCCCGGCAACAACAACACCATCCGCTTGAAACTCACCTCGTCACGGCCATTGACCACAAACCGAATCATTGCCGAAATATCCTTGATGTGCGCCTGCTCGAAAAACCTCAGACCACTCGTGATCTGAAACGAGAGGTCGCGCCGGGTCAGCTCCATCTGAATCTCCATGCTCTGGTAATGCGCCCGATAAAGCACCGCGATCTCGTTCGGCTCGACCCCCTCACCCAGCAACTCGTCAATTCGTTCGGCGAGGAATTCCGCCTGCGTCGCGGGGTCGTCAAGCGCCACCAGTGCCGGCGTCATCACCCCACCCTCACGCGCAGGGCGCAGCTCTTTTTTATACTGACTCCGGTTGGGGCGTATCGCCGCGTTGGAGAGCTCCAGCACCTCCGGCACCGACCGGTAATTCATCTCGATCTTGAATACCTGGGCGTCAGGGTACTTCTCCTGAAAACTGAGAATGTTGTCCATATCAGCTCCCCGCCACGAGTAGATCGACTGGGCATCGTCACCCACCACCATCAAGTACTGCTTTTCGCCCACAAGCAGGTCAATCAGGTCACACTGCACTCTGTTGGTATCCTGATACTCATCCACCAGCACATGGCGGAACTTCTTCTGATACAGGCCACGCAATCCCTCGTCATCCTGCAACAACTTCAGGGTCAGAATCAGCAGGTCATCAAAATCCATCGAGTTCGTCGCCTTCTTCTTCTTCCGGTATGCCCGCCTCACCTTCTTGATCTCCTCTAGCCACTCCTCAAGATGCGGATACCTCAACTCAATGATCTCATCGATCTCCTCATAGGTGTTTTCCGCAAGACTGAAAATAGAGGCCAACAGGTCGGCCTTGGGAAATCGCCTCCCGCCCGTGTCCAGATTCAACCCCTTCACCACCTCCGACAGCAGTGATTTCTGGTCGTCCCGGTCCAGAATGGAAAACGACCGGGTAAAGCCAAGCTCATCCGCATGACGCCGCAAAATGCGGTTGCCAATCGAGTGGAACGTACCGCTCCAAAGGGAACTGATGTCCTGCGGAACAAGCTCTTTAACGCGCTCCAGCATCTCGCGCGCCGCCTTGTTGGTAAAGGTCAACAGCAGGATATTGCCCGCCTCAACCCCCTGATCCAGTAAATAGGCCACCCGGTGCGTCAACGTCCGCGTCTTGCCGGAACCCGCGCCCGCTATCACCAGCGCCGGACCCGGCCGCGCACTGACCGCAGCATATTGCTGCTCGTTGAGCTCCGCAGCATAGTCAATCCCCGACGCCGCAGGCTGCTTGCTCGTTTTTATCCGGTATTCACGCGACATGGCCGTAAAAGCTACCAAGGCTACGCCAAATGAGAAGTGGCAATATCAGCATTTCCCCCGGAAAATCCAGTGGAGGTGAAAAATCGATCCGTCGGCCGCAGCCAGCGCGAGAAGAACCGCAATTCCGCCCACCAAAATATCCAGACACCCGGGCTGACCACCACCAGTGGTCCGCCAGCATCCGACCGCCCCGGGACAATCAACCGCCAATCAACCGCCAATCACCCCCACTCAGGCGGCAATCTCATAGTGCTCGGCAATGTCACGCAGGATGCGGTCACGACGATCACGCGCACTGTCCAGATCACGTGTCTTCAATGAAAACCTCAGCCGCTCCGAGGTGGCATCATTTTTATGCACCGTCAGGTGACACCACCACACTCCGCGGTTGTTCCACAGATGATGGTTAGGGTTCTCTTCATTTACGCGTAGAGCTAACCTCGTTTTAGTTCTGGCCATGTTTTTGTGTTATCAATTGGGAAATAGTCCTCTCAAGGCATTTTCAACAGGGAGTGACAGGTGCGGGGGAAGGCGAGGGTCAGGTGGAGCACGTTCGTGGCTCGTATAGGGGCTTTCCCAAATGCAGGCAACTCTTTTTACTGGGGGAAGCTACGACTGACAAGTTAAATGTTTTGCATGTTTATAATCTTACTAATGTATAGGCGGGTCTCAAGACTCACATGAGCCGCGGTCCATGTCGTGACACGAAGACCAACCCTCTTCCACCCCATGCTTGAGCAGGAAGTATTCCAGCTTTCCAAAAATCACCCATTTTTCTCGTCGCTGGCGAAAAACCCTCCCACTACAGCACTTCAAGCGCCTCCTCCAGACAAGCGACCAATGCCTCCGCTTTTTCAGATCCTGCCGAAATACGGATCATATTCCGATCCACGCCACAGCCCTCGGCCCACTCAAGCTCGTCATAATGCGCCAGCAATGTGTAGGGGCAGGCAATGCTAAAGTCGGTCCCCAAACTTGGTCCCTTGGACATCTTCAAGGCATCGTAAAACTTCGCCGTCTTCTTCCGATTCTTCAGTACCAGGGACATCAAACCGCCATAACCACCACCCTTCCGCTTGATCGCGTTGTACAGACTAGGTGTGGTGAATTTCGGATACCAGATTTTTTCTACCGCCGGATGCGCCAGCAAATAATCGGCAAGAATTTCCCCATTGGCATTGGACTCGCGCATCCTCCGATTGAAACTGCTGATATTGCGCGCCAATACCCGCGCATCAGACGCAAAAAGCCGAGACCCACCGGGACAATCCTCACCAAAAAATGCAAGCAGCTCCGAATACATCGGCGATTCCGGACAAAGCGTCACCTGCCCCGCCATCACATCTCCTTTTCCCGACACCCACTTGGTCAGACTGGAGGTCACCACATCCGCATACTTGTCCACCTGGACATTCGCCACCGAGCAAATCGTATCATCCACCACCAAAGGCACCCCCCCATCCCGACACGCCTCGGACACCGCTGCAATATCCACCGTACGGAGCAGCGGGTTGCTCGGCGCCTCACAGAACACGGCAGAAAACTCCCCCTTGGCAATACGCCTCAACGCCTCTTCAAACGACTCGCCTTCCGCTTCCGTTAAAAAAACGACCCCGTTACCAAAAAAATTCTGCACCCTCATGGCATCCACATAGGGAAATTCCAACTGCAGCGACTTCTTGCCGGGAAACATCTTGGTCACCACCCGGTAAATGGCAAACATACTCGCCATCCCATTCTCATAGAGAAACACATCCCCCGGTGCGTAGTTCCCAAACGCGGCCACCCGACTCCGCAAGCTGCGCACCCCAAACCCCCTGGTCTCCTGCCCGTGAATCACCCGCTCAGCCTGCCGACTGCTCACAATCTCCCCCGTGTAACGCCAATACTCCATCGCCACCGGATAGTCAGCCGCACTCACCACCAACGCCTGCAAGCCTTCGTAACTCGCTATCCTCGATGCCGAGCCGCTGCGCTTCTCAACAAACCTTTGCGCCCGCTGCGCAGCATCACGCGTGGGAAATACCACCACCCTCGATCCATTGTCAGCCAGCGCTCCGGTCGCCTCGGCAAACAACCTCTCCGTCGCAGGATGCAGAAAAAACCTCGGGTAACCGGCACGCATGCGCCGAATCACTTTATCCAGCTTCTCCTCGTAACCCAGCACCGCATCCCAGGTAGGCAGGCACACCGAACAGGCATGCTGCGTCTTAGGCAAGGGCATCCCGGTATCCACCTCCATACAAGCAGGCTCTGTCTTCAAATCTCTCAAAGTCTGGGCTGGGCAATAATCGAGCCACCACAGAATGCAAGCTCATATACCGGCCAGCGTCACAACTCAAAGAAAACCCGCATAACCCGCCCACAGCCAGCGCATGTAAAAAACAGGTAAATTCCACCGTTTTATCGACTTTATTGGACAAAAAACCCTCGCCCACAGCGTTATACTTGCAACTAATCCTCTGGCCACCGATCCAAGTCCATGAAAAGCTCGCGCAAATAGAGCGATTAGCGTTTGCCCGAGCCGCCGGCTTGGGCAATGTTCCACACGGGCTCAACGCAGATCTACCCGCCATTCACCGCCACCAACCGCCCCTCCGGAGTCATGCCAGAACATCAGCCATCCCACCAGCCTCCCCACCAAGCCCCCATTCCGGAGGGCCTGCGCGACCAACTGGAGCAATTCAAAAAACGGCTCTGGCAAATCAAGATCGCCGAAGCCATCCTCGCCGGATTCTTCGGCCTCCTCTTCTCCTTTCTCCTCGTCTTCGGACTCGACCGGCTCATCGAGACCCCGACCAGTGTCCGCCTCGTCATCCTCGTGCTCGGCGTTTCCCTCTTCGCCGTCTTCGCACCCTACTGGGTCCACCGCTGGGTTTATGGCCACCGCCGCGAAAACCAACTCGCCCGCCTGATCTCGCGCCGCTTCCCCAAACTGGGCGACCGGCTCCTCGGCGCCATCGAACTCCAGGACCAAACCGAAACCAAGGATACCCTCTCCCCCGCACTGCGTGCCGCCGCCATGCTCGCTGTGGCCGCCGACACGGCCGGCCGCGACCTGGGCCAGGCCTTGCCCGCCGCCCGCCACCGCAAATGGTCCCTTGCCGTCATGCTGCTCTTCCTGATCGCCGTCGGATCGCTGGTCAGCGTCCCGGATGCCAGTATCAACGCCCTCAAACGCTGGCTCATGCCACTCTCCGACACCCATCGATACACCTTCACTCAACTCGACCTCTCCAGCATCAACACACCCCACCACATCCCCTACGGCGAGTCGTTCAACCTCACTATCCCGCTCGCAGCTGATACCCAGCGAAGCCCGCAAATAGCCCGCGCCCGATACGGCGACAGCGCCTGGGTCGAGGCCAAACTCAGCCGCGGCCAATACACCTTCACCTTCCCAGGCCAGCGCGCCCAGGACAACCTCCATGTCGAGGCCGACGACGCCCGCCACAGCCTGCCATTCGAACCCGTCATCCGCCCCGCCATCGAAAACATCCGCGCGGCAATCAAGCTTCCGACCTACCTGGAACGCCCCGAGGTCAGCGCCAACCTTCAATCCGGCTATATCACCGTGCTCGAGGGCAGCGATATCAAAATCCAAGCCACCACCAGCCGCGCCCTGTCCTCAGCCACCGCATCCGTCGTGACCCTTCCCAAGGAAACCGACATGGAGACAGCACCCAACGGGCCGGGAACGAGCGCCGGCGCCGAAACAGAGGCAACGCCTCCGGCAGCACCACCCAAACCCGAAAAACTTACCCTCAAAATAAAGGGCAGGACAATCACCACACCTTCCATACCCATTGCCAGCCACTCGGTGCTTATTCCCATGCAGTGGGAAGACGTCTACGGCCTCAAGGCAGATAGCCCGCTCAAACTGCGCGTGGAAAGCACCCAGGACCAGTTACCCTCGACCTACATCCAAGGCATCGAACGCCAACACATCATGCTCGCCGAGGAAACCATCGAATTCGAAGTCCTCGCCGAGGACGACTACGGACTCAAGGCCTGCGGCATCTCATGGCAGGGCGCATTCACCAAACCCACCGGCGGCACACCCGCCCAAGGCGAGCTGACCCTCGAACAAGGCAGCTCGACCCGCACCAACCTCAATAAACCATTCTCGTTCTCCCCCGCAAACCTCGCCATCGAACCCCAAAAACTCACCCTCCAATCATGGACCGAGGACTACAAACCAGGACGCGGCCGGGTCTTCTCCGAACCCGTCGTCATCTACATCCTGACACGCGACGAACACGCCCAGGTCCTGAAAAATGAATTCGACCGCGCCATCGGCGAACTCGAGGACATCGCCCGCAAAGAACAAAACCTGAACGACGAAAACCAACGCCTCGATAACAACAAAGACAAAAACCTGCAAAGCGAAACCGGCAAGAAAAAACTCCAGGCCCAACAGGACGCGGAACGGGATAACAAGGAACGGATGCAGGAGCTTACCCAAAAAATGGAGAAGCTCTTCAAGGACGCAGTCCGCAACGGCGAAATCGACAAAAAAGCCCTGCAGAAAATGTCGAAAGCCCTGCA
>JBFERY010000057.1:0-17223 GCA_041548785.1 Oceaniferula sp. | reverse complement strand
GACTCCAGGACTCCAAGACTCCAAGACTCCAAGACTCCAAGACTCCAAGACTCCAGGACTTCAAGACTTCAAGACTTCAAGACTCCAAGACTTCAAGACTTCAAGACTCCAAGACTTCAAGACTTCAAGAATACATCTTCATGTAGTATTCATCCGCCATGCGGTCGGAGTCAAAGAATGGCACCACCTCATTCATGCTGTTGAGCACGATCTTCCACCAGGTCTCCGGGTGTTCATAATAGGCCGGGAGAACCTTCGTCTCAAGAAGCTGATAGAAGCCCAGCATATCATGCCGGTCACGCGCCTCGGCAGAAAGGGAACGGTCCGCCTCGGGGATGATAAAGGAATTGTGCCCGTCCTTGGCAAACTCGCAGACCCAACCATCGAAGGTGGAGAAATTCACACTGCCATTCATCGCCGCAGACATGCCGGATGTGCCGGATGCCTCACGGGTCACCACGGGATTATTCAGCCAGATATCCGACCCGTCCTTCAGCAACTTGGAAAGCGATAGCTCGTAGCCAACCAGAACCGTGGCATTCGAGTATTTTTTGGTCAGGTTAACCAGATGGTTGAAGGTGTCGATCGCGCCATAATCCTTCGGATACGGCTTTCCGGCCCAGATGATCTGGACCGGGCGCTCGGTGTTATTGAGCATCGCCTCAAAACGCTCGATATCACGTGTGATAAGATCAGCACGCTTGTACCCTGCAAACCGACGCGCCCAAACGATCGTCAGGAAATCCGGGTCCATGAGCCGCCCCGTCTGGTCGGCAACCTCCTTGAACAAGCGCTTCTTGAGTTCACGCTTCCGCTTGGCCAGCGCCTTGATATCACCGGCGACGCGCGCGGCCTCCAATTCCTCATCAACCCAGTATTTTTTGTTCTGGGCATTGGTGACGTGATCAATCTCGCAAATGTCATCGTGACCCTTCCACATCTCGCGGGAAACCTCACCGTGTAACTTGGATACAGCATTCGATTTGTGACTCAACCGTAGAGCGGCAAGCGAGTGACTGAACTCGTCGCCTTTGACACCGCTGATCTCACGGGCCTCCTCTCGTGACAACCCGTTGAAAAACGTAAACTTATACAACAAATCAAAACTCGACTTCTCGTTACCCGCCTCCACCGGTGTGTGCGTCGTAAACACAAAACGCTTTTTCACCTCTTCCACCGATCCATACTTCCCATAGACATGAAACGCCGCGGAAAGCGCATGCGCCTCATTCATATGCCAAACATCAGGGTCGACACCAAGCTGATCAAGCAGCGTAGCACCCCCGATACCCAACAAAATATACTGAGCCGTACGAGTCAGGAAATCAGAGTCGTAGAGACGGTGCGAAATCGTCCGCGACATCACATCATTCTCATCAATGTCGGTCGTCAACAAGAACATCGGGGCCGAGCCAAAGGTGTCCGCGGGGAGATACATCACCTTCACCCACACGTCGTGATCGTGAATCTTGATGGTAAACTTAATGTCGGTCTCCTGAAGGAAATGATAGTGCTTGCGGCGCGACTGCACCGCCATCTCGCGATCTTCGCCACGCGTCTGATTGTAATAGCCATACGACCAAAGAATGCCGATACCGATGAGGTTCTGCTTCAGGTCATAGGCACTCCGCATATGCGACCCGGCAAGGAAACCCAGTCCACCGGAGTAGATCTTCAGGGTCTGGTCAATCGCGAATTCAGAGCTGAAATAGGCGACGCTCTTTTTATACTTCGGGTTGATCTCGTACGGATGCTGGTAAGGTTCAGGTAAAAAGCTCATAATAATAGGTGGGAGCCCGTTTGATACTCTTCCCTCATCGCTAAGCCAAGGAGGATTTGTGTCTTTTTCCATCCTTGCATTGCCTCAACACGCGGGGAATGCTGCCCGCAGCATGGCAAAATGGAAAAAGCACCTCATCGGCGAGTGGACATGGACACGTCCCATCAAGTCGTTTGCCTTTGTTTACCTTGCCCTGCTCATCGTTGCCCTCGGTTTCTCCGACCTGATCATTTACCAACCACCCCCGTCAGGCTACTCGGAAAATGACCCGCAAATCCACACCCTCGAGACACCCGGCGGAATACGCATCGGTATGTTTCATCTTCCGGCCGACCCCGGAATGCCCACGCTGCTTTGGTCCCACGGCAATGCCGAGGACCTTGGATACCTGGCCGACCGCTTTCAACGCTTTCACACACGTGGCTACGGGATCCTCGCCTACGATTACCCCGGCTACGGGATCAGCAGGGGGAAACCCACTGAGGACAGCTGCTACGAAGCATGCCAAACCGCATGGAATCACCTCACGGGCCAACTCAACGTCCCGCCCAAGCAAATCATCATCTACGGCCAGTCGGTCGGGAGCGGCCCGTCCGTCTGGCTCGCATCACGTCAGCAAACAGCCGGACTCATGCTGGTATCCCCCTTCATATCAGCCTTTCGCGCAGTCACCCGTATCCCCCTTTTCCCCGGGGATCGTTTTGATAACATCCGGCGTATCCAGTCGATCAGCACCCCCCTGCTCGTCGTCCACGGCGCACAGGACCAGGTCATTGGCCAGTGGAATGGCAGGAAGCTCTATCAGCTCCACCCCGGCCCCAAAGCATTCCTCAATATCCCCAACGCAGGGCACAACGATCTCTATATCGTTGCAGGAGACCAAATACTCGACGCGCTCGACTCCTTCTGGTCAAAACAGAGCCGACATCCAAACACACCCTGATGCCAGCTGCACGATCACAGCCTGACGTCAAAAAAATCCAGCAGCACAGCGCGGTATACCTGACGCTTGAACTCGGGCAGCCATTTCAACTTGAAATCCTCAGGCCGGATCCATGCGTAACGTCCAAACTCGGGTGACGTCTGGTCCAAGTCAATCTCGGGGGCCGACTTTTTCAGCCGACACAGGAAGTATGTCTGCTCCTGGCCATCGAAATATTGCTGCTGCTTCTTCACCTGATTCGGGTAAAGATAGTTATAGCCTCCACGTTTCTCCAACACCTTGTAACTTCCCCACGGAAGTCCAATCTCCTCCTCCACTTCCCGCGCCAGAGCCTTGATGAGCTTTTCGCCCTCATCCACGCCGCCCTGGGGAAACTGCCACGCCCCCTTACTGTTGAGACGCTCGCAAACCAGCAATTTCCCCTTCCGGTTCAAGAGTAGCGCTGCAACATTCGATCGGTAGTTCGCCATGACGGCGCTTTTCATAACGCCTGTTTTTTCCTCAATCAAGGTTTTGACGAAACTTTGTTTCTGATGAATAGTTGACAGCCAAGCCATACATTCCATGAAAAAATCCAACACCCAGCTCAAAGCCCTCACCCTTTTTCTCGGCATTGCCCTTTTCCCCGCGTTGCTGACAGCACAAAACAACACCCCTCCCGCAAATAACAACACATCCGAAACCACGGGACCTCGCAGATTCTGGCAGGCGAGCGTGTCAGGCGGGAACTACATCGTCGCTCTCGACCGCATCTCCTCCATCAGCAAACATACCTACCTCATCGACGGCAACCTCCGCGTCACCGAGGTCGTCATCGACACCAACGGCAATTCCCTCGTCCGCTTTTACTACATCATCCCGGTAAGCGAAGATTCAAACTCCCAAGTGGGGTCGGGACTAACCACCCGCGGCAAAGAATTACTCGACAAGGTCGGTCAACGCACCGGCGCCAATGCCAACACGGCCGTCATCAAACAATACCCGACCACTACCCACGCCAAAACCGTCGAATTCCGCATTTCCGACGAGGGCGATCTCAACCAGCTTTTCACCAGCGTCAGCAACGCGTGGTTCAAAGGAACCGGTCGGAAATTCACCATCAAGAGCGCGGAGTAACTCCCCATTCCTGCCATAGAGGGCACGATCACCCGATTATCCCGGATGATCATTTCTCGTCTTTCCCGGACGCCCCCGGAATCAGGTCAAACAAACCCCCGACGCCCTCGCGTATGATATCCACACCGCCATCCAGAACACCCGCGCCCTCATCCAACACATCAGTCCCGGCATCCAAGACCGCTTGAGGAAGATCAGTGGCGGTCTCGTGCGCAAACTTCAACGCCATCTTACCCGTTTCCGGCACCAGCTCGAACATCCTCTCTCCAGCGGCGGCGATCATCCTGTTACTCAAATCCTCCTGCGGATGATCCAACGTGCCCGTGATCCGCAACGGACTCCACAACAAGCCACGCTCACTAGGCTCACCACGCTCACCACGGAGAAAAACCTTGGTTTCCGCACCGGGAATATGCGCCAAGGTCCCGGGCATGATGCCCACTCGGAACCGCCCGTCCAGGCGACCGTCGACCACAGTCAAACTGCCCACCACACGGACCAAGCCCTCGCTGGCAAACACAATGTCGGTGAGTTCCAGACGATTTCCCGCCCGCGAGTACCTCAGCCGGGCCTCGGATAAATTCAACCTGCGGAATCGGCGCGTGTTGGCATAAGCCGCAATCCTGTCCAGCACAGGCAACGCCGTCAACACCCCGTTCTTGAGCTCCAGCTCACCGCGGGTGATCGCTCCGCTTGCGGCCGAGCGCACGTTGAACCTCGTCGTAAGATCACCCGTGATTCGCTTCTGCCAGTCCTCCGGAACCAACTCCTCGGACCGCACATCAGTCAAAGCACCCAACAACCCGAAATCCCCCCCCTCAACCTCACCATGCAGCGTCAATAAACCTCGCTTGTAAACCTTGGACCGAGACTCGGTCAAAAAAATCCGCCCGCCCTTGTACTTGCCACGTGCGGAAATCAAATGAAGCGGGCAGCCGAACCACGAGGTGTCAATCACACCACCCGACAACCGGACATCATAGCCCGCCGAGCCACTTCCCGCATCAAGCCGAGCCGCCACGTCCGTGGCCGACAACCCGCCAACCGGCGTCTTCAGATCCACATTCATGCTGAATACCTGCAGCGATGCCAACTCGGCGCGGTCAGGCAACAAGCCCTCCAGAAAACCCGGCTTGGTGGACTCTGCCACACCATCATGCGCGGCATCACCCTCCGCGTCATCCCCGGCCCCAGCACCCGACTGCCCGTCCCTACCCGTCGTATCCAACACCAACCCAAGCTTATTCACCCGGACATCAGAAACCTCCCACACACCGCGACGCACCCCCGCAAGGCCCAGATCAGCCTGGACCCCGTCGGCCCTCATCCGGCGAATCACCCCGCCATTCTCAACGGACAGTCCCGCGGTGTTCGCACGCATTCCCTGCCACTCAAAGAGCTCAAATCGCGCGTCCGCGCCCATCACCCCGCCAACCGCCTCGCCCATAAACACGCGGAAATCATCACTGTGCAAATACGATTTCAACCAGGTGTACAAGCCGAACCCCGCTAAAATCACCACACAAGTCAGCACGGACATCATACGGACCACCCACTTCCCCACATTCCTTCCACCTCTCCCCCTCCGTTCGGCCTTTCTTCTCGATGCGCGTCTCGACATGACGCCAAACTACCCCTTTTTGTTGGTTCCACAAGTTTTCTCCTCGCTTCCATAGGCGACTTTCTCTAGTTAGTTACTACTAAGCAACCCACATTTTCCTTACCACCGTGCTCGAACTTAAAGACGTCTGCTTCGCCATCCAAAAAGACGGCGAACCGCTTAACCTCATCGACAAGGTTTCCCTGCAGGTGCCCCGCGGACACTTCATGGCCATCGTCGGCCCGTCAGGCTGCGGCAAAACGACCCTGCTCAAAACCATCGCAGGCCTGAACGAGGAGTCAGACGGCTCGCTCTATTGGAACAACCTCAACCTTGCCGAGGAAAAAGACTTCGAACCCGCCGAAATCGGATACGTCCCCCAGTTCTCCATCGCCTACGACCAACTCACCGTCGACGAGTCGATCGAATCGGCCACGCGCCTCCGAGTGAAAATTAAAAATTACTCGGAACTCGATAACCGCATCGACCGCATCCTCGAGGAAACAGGGCTCGCCGACCTCGCAGATCGCCCCGTGAAAGTCCTCTCCGGAGGACAAAAACGCCGACTCGGCCTCGCCATGGAACTCGTCACCGGCCCCCACCTCCTGCTCTGTGACGAAGTCACTTCCGGACTCGACCCGCGCTCCGAACGCGACATCGTCCGCCTGCTCCACCAGCTTTCCCGACGCGACGGCCGCACCGTCATCTCCGTCACCCACTCACTCGCCCACCTCGAACTCTACGACTCCATCCTCGTCCTCCACGAAGGCCGCGTCGCCTACCACGGCCCGCCCGCAGGGCTGACCCACTACTTCTCCGTTGAGGACACCGAGGAAGTCTACCCCCAACTCGCCAAACAACGCTCGGAAAAATGGCAGTCATCATGGACCAAACACCGTGAGGCCTACTACGGCCAACTCAACAAACGCCGCAACGAACTCATCCAAAGCGGAGACCTCTCCGTGCCTGCCGACAACACCGACGTAAAAAAATCCGCCCGGCAACAAACCGCCACCACCCCGCTCGAGGACCCTGCCGCCGCCCAGGAAATCATCCGCGAGGCACCGGAACCCGTCAAAACACCGGGCGTCTTCAGCCAATTCTCAACACTGTTAGGAAGACGTTGGAAAATATTCTTCCGCGACCGTGGCCAGGTATTCCTCCAGCTCGCCATCCTCGTCTGCTTCCCCATCCTCGTCGCCCTCTTCAGCGATCGCGGCAACGAAAACATCAAAAGATTCTCAGACCGGTACGAAGGAACCCTGCAACAGATCCAGGAGCATACCATGGTCGAAAAAAGCTACCTCAGCGTTGGCTCCGCGGTCTCAGGCATTGTCATGTTCCAGGTCGTCCTGCTTTCGCTCATGGGGTCTAACAATTCGGCCCGCGAGATCGCAGGCGAACGACCCATCTTCGAAAAGGAAAAGTTCGGCGGTATCCGGCCCATCGCCTACCTCGCCAGCAAAGTCGCCTTTCTCGGCAGCCTCATCCTGGTTCAGTCGCTCTGGATGGCGATCTTCGTCCAGCAGTTCTGGAAGTTCCCGGACGGGGCCGAAGCCGGTTTCCTGGATCACACCCTGTTCCTCGTCCTGGTCAACGCAGCCATGACCTTCATCTGTCTCGGCATCTCCTCCCTGATGAAAACCGCAGAACAGTCCTCGCTGCTTTCCATCTACCTGGTAGGCTTCCAACTGCCCCTCTCCGGGGCCATACTCGCCTTGCCGGAAGGCATCGAGTCGATCACCCGCCCGTTCATCTCCGCCTACTGGGCATGGTCCGGCAGCATTGATTCGATGAGCCCAAGCTACCGCAATGCCATCGACGCCGTCACCGAAACCTCCTTCCAGGCATCCAACGCCTGCCTCTACCTCCTGACCATCCATATTGCCATCGGTCTCATCGCCTCTTATATCGGCCTCAAACGCCACCACTGGGATTAACCGCCACGCTTTACAAGGTCTTAACACAGTTGTTGTGGCATTTTCCCCTTTTTCAGAATAATCGTATCTTACCTACCGCCACGATCCCATGCCTCGCCGATCCAGATCCACCTCCAAGGGTAACCACAACCTCGCCGTCTACATCATCATCACCATTACCGTGATTGCGGCGTTGATTGCGGGTAAATTCATCCTCGATAAAAGAGCTCAACACTTCTCGGGCCTGAGCGAGCTGCCCATCGCCGACATCAAGAACAATGCCAACAGCCTGAGCGGCAACGAATACCGCGTGTCCGGAAAAATCACGGAAAAACTCAAGTGGACCGCCGATCGAGGTCAGGTCGTCAGCCTCACCGTCGACCAAGGGGAAAAAGGCCGTGGCACCATCCCCATCATCGTCCCGGCCGGCATTGATAAAGTGAACCTCGAACGCGGCCACAGCTATACCTTCAAAGTCGAAATCAACCGGGAGGGTTTGCCCGTTGCCCTCGATGTAAAAGCACAGTAGGTTTCCCTGCTCCACAGCGCCGGCCCGATCGGGGCCCCCACCCACTCCTCGGAACCATGAAATACCAATCCATCCCCACGCTCATCATATCCGCTGGACTCATGCTCCCGTGCCATGCCCAGGTCTACGACCCCAACAAAGGCGGCAGCACCCGACCCAGCCAGACCAATGGTAATGGCAATACCACCATTGTCCGCCAAGCCAAGAAGTCGCAGTCGCCCTACGGCAACGAGGTGCCGTTCATCGACCCCACCCAGGAAACCATCTCGTTCATGGGCCACACCTTCAACCTCGGCGATAACCGACTCGGCGGGCAGTTCGAAGCCTATCTCGCCGACACCCCCAATACCTCCCCGGCAGCCAAGGAATACCGCGAGACCATCGACGCCATCCTGAGCGCCGTCTCACCTCACACCAAGGGAGTCACGATCTCGCAAAAGCTGCGCAACGGGTTCGCGCTCCTGCCCCGTGCCTCGTCTTATCCGGGCGACGGCAGGATCTGTGACTCACTCTCCAATGCCATCTACGCCGCCATGCTCTCCAAAGGTGCCGTGAAAAATTCCAAGGATTACATCCAGGACCTCGAACAAGAGAAACAACGCGTCATCCGCAATGCCGACATCACCGCAAAAAAGCAGAATATCATCGACGGACAGGGAAACAGCCGAAAAACAGGCCAGCCGAAAAAAGGCAACAAATCGACCCTGGAAAAATCCGCGGAATCCTTCGAACTCCAGGATATGCAGAAACGCATCCTCGAAATCGAGGCGCTGAAAAAACTCCACCAAGCCAAGGATGAGGTCAACATCATCCAAGCCAAAATCCAGTACCAGGCGCTGCTCGCCCAACTCTTCGTCCAGCGCCGCTTCGAGCATGTCGTCATCGGCACACGCTTCTACAACCTGATTTTCCGCGACGGCGACAGTAAGATGCGGCTCAAAAAAGGCTCCGACGTCTCCAAGTTCTTCGGAGAAGGGCTCGGGGTCGACCCCACTGTCACCGGCCTCGACTCCGCCGCCAACGAAGCCATGCGCAAGGTGACCACCTTCGTCGCCGCCTTCCACAACCACATCAGCCACAACGAACTGCACAGCGCATCGAAGCGCCTCACCGAGGCCTTCGCCATCGGAGAATTCCTCCCCGCCGTGCAAACCGTCCCGGGTGAGGAGCGCCGGAAAATTCTCGAGTATGTCCGCGACGGCCACTCGCTGGTCAAGGCCATGGACGTCCGCGACTATGCCAATGCCGAGATCATCCTCAAGGCACTCAAAAAACGCTCGTCTGACTTTGATTCGACCAAGGCCGAGGGTGCCATCGCCGCCTACACCCGTGTATCAAACGGCCACATCCGCTCCGCCCAAATCGCCCTGTTAAAGGGCGATGAGGCCAAGTTCGAACAGGAACTCAGGAACGCCACCCAGGTCTGGCCGACCAATCCCAGACTCAAGGAGGTCGATAAACGCCTCGACAGCATGCTCGACAAGGGTGACGTCGCCCAATCCCTGCTCGACGATTTTGACCGGTTGCTCAGCGAAAGTAATTTCCGTGAAATCTTCAAACGCCAGTATGAGTTTGTCCCCGTCGTCGCCGACGACCCCCAACGCAAGGACGCCGCCGAGCAAATCATCAAAAACATCTACCGGATCGACGGCTCGATCATGCAGGCCAGTGAGTTCTCAAAACTGGGTAATGACTACGCCGCCTGGGAGTCCCTCGCCACCCTGCGCGACGAGTTCCCCAAGGACCCGGAACTCCTCCGCCAGTTGGAAAAACTTTCTTCCAAGGTAGCGAACTTCACCGTTGCACTCACCAAAGCCAAGGAATTCGAGGACAATACCCTCAACCCCCAGACCGGCTCAGCCCTCACTTGGTATCTCGAGGCCAAAAGCATCTACCCGGATAGCAAACACGCCCAGAAAGGCATCGACCGCCTCATCAAACGCATCCTGCCCAACCAGGATGAAATCATCGACGATCCTTCGGCCGACCTATCAGGGGACGACCTCTGAATCAACCTGAACAGCCGCTCGCAAGCCACCCCCCACGCCGTTTCTCCGGCGTGGGGCTTTTTTTAGCCCCATTGTCCAGCCCCCATCCGCCCGGACCAGGCCCTCACGACAAAGCTCCCGGGTGATGAACGCATAACGATTCTCTGGGATCACCCCGCGCTACAAACGTAACCAAGTCGCAAAATTTCGTTTATCTTTTCCTTGCCACCGTGCCTGCTCTTCTTATGCTCATCGCCTGTAGTTCAGCGGGGCCTCAAGTTCCCCGCTTTTTATTTTCCCACCGCTCTTTACCCCCTCCCTCCGCGCCTCAACGCCCGCCCCCTCTCAACCACAGCCCTATCATGAATCCCATCCTCACTCCCATCGCCGGCATCGCAGGACTCGGTATCGCAGGCCTCATCCTCGCCACTATCCTCAAACGCCCCGGCGGCGAAGGCAAGGTCAAGGAAATCGCCGAGAAAATCCAGAAGGGCGCCATGGTATTCATGCGCCGCGAGTTCATGCTGATCTCATTCTTCGCCGTCATCATCGGTGCCCTCCTGTTCTTTTTTCAAAAACCTGAGTATGGCAAATACCAGGCGCTCGCCTTCTTTCTCGGCTGCCTTGCCTCCTCGTTTGCCGGATTCATCGGCATGTTCACCGCCACCCGCGCCAACGTGCGCACCACCATCGCCGCCCGCGATCACGGCCAGGCAGAAGCACTCGGTGTCGCCTTCTTCGGCGGCTCCGTCATGGGCCTCACCGTCGCCTCCATGGGACTGATCGGACTGGGCGGGCTCTACTACTTCTTCAGCGACAACCACCACGTCGCCGAAATCCTGGAAGGCTTCGCCATGGGCGCCTCCCTCGTCGCCCTCTTCTACCGCGTCGGCGGCGGCATCTTCACCAAGGCCGCCGACGTCGGTGCCGACCTCGTCGGCAAGGTCGAGGCCGGCATCCCCGAGGACGACCCCCGCAACCCCGGCGTGATCGCCGACAACGTCGGTGACAACGTCGGTGACGTCGCCGGCATGGGATCCGACATCTTCGAATCCTACTGCGGCGCCCAAATCGCCACCGTCGCCATCGCCGGAGCCATGGCCGCCGACGCCGCGAACAACTCCGCGCTCCTCGAAAAACTGGGCACCAGCGCAGACAAGGCCAACGAACTCATGTACCTGCCGCTGGCCCTGACCACCATCGGCCTGATCTGCTCAATCCTCGGGATTCTGCTCGTCAAAATGATGTCCGCCAAAAACCCCGCCAGCGCACTGCGCATCGGCACCATCGGCGCCGCCATCATTTTCATCGTCGCCACATTCGGCTACGCCCACATGCAAGACCTCAGCGCCAACATCGCCCTCGCCGTCCTCTGCGGCGCCGTCGGCGGCATCGTCATCGGACTGATCACCGAGTATTACACCGGCGGCCAACCCATCCGCGATATCGCCAAGTCCGGCGAAACCGGCGTCGCCACCGTCATGATCAGCGGCCTCTCCGTCGGCCTCAAATCCGTCGCCATCCCACTGCTCACCCTCGCCGCCACCATTTACATCTCCTACGAGTTTGCAGGACTCTTCGGGGTCGGCCTCGCCGCGGTCGGCATGCTCGGCACCGTCGGCATCACCATGGCCATCGACGCCTACGGCCCGGTCGCTGACAACGCAGGCGGCATCGCCGAAATGAGCGCCATGGGCCCGGAAACACGCAAAATCACCGACGGCCTGGACGCCGTCGGCAACACCACCGCCGCCATCGGCAAAGGCTTCGCCATTGGCGCCGCCGGCCTCGCCGCCCTCGCCCTGATCACCGCCTTCATTAAAAAATCCGGCGTCGGGGAAAGCTTCAACTTCGCCGACGAAGACGTGCTGCGCACCTTCTTTGTCGGCCTCTTCATCGGTGGCATCGTCCCGTTCCTCAACGGCGCCATCACCATGGAGGCCGTCGGCAGCGCCGCCTTCGAAATGATCAACGAAATCCGCCGCCAGTTCCGCGAAATCCCCGGCCTGCTCGAGGGCACCGGCGAGCCGGATTCCGACAAGTGCATCGATATCGCCACCCGCGCCGCCACCAAACGCATGATCCTCCCCGCCCTGCTCGCCGTCGGCACCCCGATCACCGTAGGCTTTGGCTTTGAATTCATTGGCGGTGAAGGCACCGGCTCCATCGCCCTGACCGGCGCCCTTTGTGGCGCCCTGCTCGGCTGCATCCTCATGGCCCTGTTCATGTCCAATGCCGGCGGCGCCTGGGACAATGCCAAGAAATACGTCGAGGAAGGCCACTTCGGAGGCAAAAATTCCGAAACGCACAAAGGCTGCGTCGTCGGGGATACTGTCGGCGATCCATTCAAGGACACATCCGGCCCATCCATGAACATTATCATCAATGTGATGTCGATTGTTAGTCTTGTCATCGCCCCGCTTTTGTAGGACGGTCGACCACCGTCAACCACCCATGTCAGCCACTGCCCATAAGCCGGGAAAACCCTCCGGGTCGAACCGCAAGCTGTCCATTGAGCAACGCGCCCGATCGGTTCCCTACAAGCGGCCATTTGTGGTGGCCATCCTGACGATGGCCGCATTCCATCTCGGACTGGTCGCCTTGTTGACCAGCTCGGTCGCATTTTTCCTGGTCCGGGATGAATTCAAACGCGGCGCAGCCTACACCCTCGTCATCCTGATACCGGTCTGCGCATTGTTCTGGATCATCTCCTACTTCAAACGCCGCAAAGCAACTTGCCCCCTGTGCAAATGCACCCCATTCCTCGACAATTTTGCCCGCAAACACCAAAAGGCCTTCAGGGTCAGACCCCTCAACTATGGCACCACCGCCATTCTTAATGCCGTCCTGACCCAGCGCTGGCGATGCATGTACTGCGGCACCCCCTTCGATATCCTCAAATCAAAAAAAGGACCGGCAGGCATGACCGATCAGGAGGACGCATAAAAATGGGGATCCGCACGAAGCGAATCCCCATTTTCCAGACAAACTGAATAAGAGTAATCCAGTTAAATTGTTACTTAGAACGAGTAGCTGAGGGTGACACCACCGAGGAAGAGGTCGTCGCTGGTTCCGCTTTCGAGATCGTTGAGCAGATCGCTGCTTGCACCCACAAACTTGATGTAAGGCGTAAGTGTCACGTTGTCGCGGATCGCCCAAGGAGTGGAGACCGATACGAAGTAGTGGTTGAAGCCGTCAAGTGCCGTGCCGTCAACATCAGCATTGTAGTCGAAGCTCCATGCTGCGCCGACAGCCAAGTCAAGGCTAACGCAGGCACTAAGCTCAAAGCTCTTGGTTGCTTCGAACTCAAGATAACCACCGTCGATGACGTCGATGTCTTCGAAGTAGGTCAGTGAGAGACCGATACCATTCTCAAGCTCAGTGGAAACACCGAGGTAAACCTCGTCTGTGTTACCTGCACTGGCACCGGGGAAAGAATAGTAAGTGTAACCAACACTGACGTCCACCTTGCCAAGGGTCTTGGTCAGGCCAATGTAAAGGTCAAGCTCGTCGAAAGCGGCCACTCCGGAGTTACCGTCAGTGTCAGCATACCAAGCACCTCCGCTCAGGGAAAGCCCTTCGCTAAGCTCATAGCTGAAATCGATTCCGGCTTCAAACAAGTCGTCGCCAAAGTCCACACCACGGAATTCGTAGATGGAATGGTAACCTGCGTGAATTTCAGTTTCGATGCCAGCAAATGCTGGAGTTGCCGCAAGCAAGCTGCCGCCTATCATTATTGATTTGATTGTGTTTTTCATAATCAGGAAAGAAGTAGCAGCCATCGTGCCAAGCGCAAGCAATAATACGCAAAATGCCACAAAAAAAACCGGGGCCATGTCAGTGGCCCCGGCTATAGGCGAAATCAATCGGTCAGGCCTCCCAGTTATAGGCCTCCTCACCGTGTTCATCACGGTCGAGCCCGCCCTGTTCGACCTCCTCCTCCACGCGGATTCCACGGCAGAGCAGCTTCGCCGCCATGATCGCAATCGTAGCGGCGGCACCACTCCAGAGGATGGTTACCACCACACTCTTGGCCTGCACCGCGAACTGGGCAAAACCGCCGACGGCATCGTAGCCTTCACGAATAAAGACGCCGGTGAGCAGAGCGCCCACAATACCACCCACACCGTGCACACCAAAAACATCCAGACTGTCATCATAGCCTAACGCATGCTTCAACTTCGTCGCCGCAAAATAACAGACGCCACTGGAAATGGCACCGATGGCAAGCGCTCCGGCCACATCGGTCGACCCGGCCGCCGGGGTGATCGCCACCAAGCCGGCAACCGCACCCGTGGCCGCACCCACAGCGGTGGGCTTCTTGGAAATAATCCACTCAAGCGCCATCCAGACCACCACCGCAATCGCAGTCGCCACCTGGGTGGTAAGCATCGCCATTCCAGCACTGCCGTTGGCGCCACCCGCGGATCCGGCATTGAAACCGAACCAGCCGACCCAGAGCAGGGACGCGCCGACAATGACGTAGGGCACGTTATGAGGAACCAATGCCGGCCCGGGGAAACCATTTCTTTTCCCGACAAAGACACATGCGACCAGTCCGGCGATACCCGCATTGATATGCACCACATTGCCGCCGGCAAAATCAATGGCACCCCAGTGGTGGAACAGCCCGCCGCCCCAGGCCATGTGCCACATCGGCAGGTAGGAGAGCACGGTCCAGATCACGGTAAAGACCAGCACTGCCGAAAACTTCATCCGCTCGGCAAAGGCACCGATAATGATCGCGGGACTGATAATGATAAAGGTCATCTGGAACGTCACCCAGACGCTCTCGGGCATCGTTCCCGCAAGGGTGCCCTCCTTGATGTGATTCAAAAACAGAAAGCTCTCGTCCCAGCCGAAATAGGCACAGCCGCCGCTGCCCGCAGCCACCGCATAACCGAACACCACCCAGAGAATCGACATCACACCCGCCATGGCAAAACACTGCACAAAGATGCTCAACACGTTTTTCGATCTGACCAGGCCGCCATAGAACAAGGCCAGCCCCGGCAAACACATCAGGAGAACAAGCACGGTGGAGGTCAGCATCCACGCCGTGTCCCCGGTATCCAGGGTGTCTTCTCCAGCATGGGCATACACTGAACTCATCAGCAGCACGATTAACGGCAATATATAGGCTTTTAGCATTTTCATGGTTTGGTCTGGTTTGGTCTGGTCTGGTTTTGTCTGATTCGGATGGCACGCCAGCCGACACAGCCACGGAAAAAAATCCCCTCCGAGCGACCGGCAGTAAACGCGCGCGTGAAGATGAAAGCAGCAATCGTGCCAATTGTCAGGATTTTTTTTCCACCCCCTCCATCCATTCTTGGCACGCTGAGTGCTTAGGAATGATGAAATCAGACCACTACCCATGAGAAAAAACACAATCCATACAATCAAGTTGGCCCTGTTGATGACCTTGATCGCCTTCATCGGCGGCACATCCACCATCAATGCCGACATCATTGACCCCGCCGCCGAAGACTACCAAGTCACCACCGAAATGCTCGATAGCGAGCATGATGACTATAGCGAAGGTGCCGTCGACCTCGTCGGAAAAAGCATCTACAAGTATATGCAATTCGGCGGCGACGTCTCGGCACTCACCGCCGAGCAGAAAGCCGCTGCAGAAGGTTACTACGACCGTTATGAGGACGCTCCGTTCTTCGGTCTGTCCAACCTCTGGATCCTTCTCTGCGCCTTCCTGGTGTTTATTATGCACCTCGGATTCTCCTGCATTGAATCAGGCCTCTGCCAGAGAAAGAACACGGTGAACATCCTGTTCAAGAATGTCTTCATCATCTGCGCCGGCCTCGTCCTCTACGCCGTGTGGGGATTCAATGCCATGTATCCGCTCGGCAACTGGTCCATTGACAACATCTTCGCGATCGGCAGCTCTCTCTCGATGAGCGGCAACGAAGGCAACGACCTCTCTTACGGCGGCACCGCCCTCTGCCAGACCGGCTGGGCCGACTTTATTTTCCAGGCCATGTTCGCCGCTACCGCTGCCACCATCGTCTCCGGCGCCGTTGCCGAACGCGTCAAACTCAAAAGCTTCATGCTCTTCGCCATCCTTCTCGTCGGCTTCGCCTACCCTATCACGGGTGGCTGGAAGTGGGGTGAAGGCTGGCTCGACGCCCGCGGGTTCTACGACTTTGCCGGATCCTCCGTCGTTCACGCCTTTGGTGGCTTCGCCGCCCTCGCCTGTGTGCTCGTGCTCGGACCCCGCAAAGGTAAGTTCACCAAGGAAGGCATCAAGCCCATCCTCCCGAGCAACATGCCACTGGCTACCGTTGGAGCGTTCCTGCTCTGGTTCGGATGGTTCGGCTTCAACGGGGGCTCCGTGCTCTCCGCCAACCCCGGCGCCATCTCCTACGTAATCGTCACCACCTCGCTCGGTGCCGCATGTGGAGGACTCGCCTGCATGTTCGTCTCATGGGCGATCCTCAAGAAGCCCGACCTCTCCATGTCACTGAACGGAATCCTCGCCGGCCTCGTCGGCGTCACCGCCGGAGCCGACCAACTCTCGCTACTGGGATCATCCATCGCTGGAGCTGTCGCAGGAGCCCTGGTTGTCTTGTCCGTCCTCTTCTTCGACAAAATCAAGGTCGATGACCCGGTCGGCGCCATCTCCGTCCACGGTGTCTGCGGTATCTGGGGAACCATCTGCATCGGTCTTCCGTTCCTTACTCTCGACGGGGTTGAAACTTCCTTCGGCACCCAGCTGATCGGAACCCTCTCCATCGGCGCCTTCGCCTTCGTCTTCTCCTTCGCTGTCTTCTCGCTCATCAAGCTCGTCATGGGCGTGCGAGTCGACGAAGCGGAAGAATCCGAGGGTCTCGACGTCGCCGAACACGGTGCCCCGGCCTACAACTAATCACCTCTTCATAGCAAACCACTACCGGGCGGGTCGCAAGACTCGCCCGGTTTTTTTGTATCCGGTACTTCCCATCACCCGCCACACCATTCTATGGTCGCACCCGACCATGCGCACCCTCCTTGTCGACAACTCCAATACCCGCACCAAGTTCGCCCTCGCCAGCCAGGGCGCGCTGCTCGAATGGCGCAGCATCATCCCGACACCCGGGATTTCACCCGAGTCGTTACAAAACGCCCTCAAGGACATCGACTGGGACAACGCCATCATCAGCTCCGTGGTGCCCGACAAGGCCAAGATCCTCGCCTGCCACCTCGGCGAAAAACCCTGCCACCAGCTCAGCTACCGCAGCCGACTCCCCATCGGCATCAGCTATCCCCAACCCGAGCAAATCGGCGCCGACCGCCTCGCCAATGCCGTGGCGGCACACGTCCTCTACGGCAGCCCATGCATCGTGCTCGACTTCGG
>JBFERY010000056.1:0-17845 GCA_041548785.1 Oceaniferula sp. | reverse complement strand
TCCATGGTGGTGGCAATCTGTTCGGCCGTCCGGGTGAGCGTGCCCTTGGTCATCAGCTTGGCGAGCAGACTGTTGACCCCGCAGTTCTCGAGTGTTTCCGAGGGGAGCCCGGTGAGCGTGGCGACGCAGAGGGAAACGGTGGGCAGACGGGAGTCTCTCTGGGTGATGAGGGTAAGCCCATTATCGAGAACACGTGAGTGCATTTTTCCTCTTGGCTCGATGATTGCGGCGGTGTCAGTGGGTTCCACGCTGCCTTCCGGGTCGAGTGAGGTGATGGTGAGCGCGCTGGGGACGAGGTAGGTGCGGGCGACGCGTTGGAGGTCGTCCGGGCTGACCTTGGTGAGCAGCTCGATATAGTCCCTGGTGAAATCCAGGTTACGCGTTTCATGCCAGTTCGAGGCGAGGTCGGAGGCCCGGCCTGAGGCGGTGGTCAGGGTGCGGAACTGGCTGACCAGCGCCATGCGTGTCGCCTTGGTTATCTCCTCCTTGAAGTCGCTGGTGGCAAGCTGGGCGATCTCGTCCAGAATCGCGTCCTGGACGGCATCGCGCTTGTCGTGATCGACAATGGCGGCAACGGCGAACATGCCGGGCAGTTCCGGCGAGATACTGCTCCAGGCACCGATGTGGTGACAGAGTCCGGATTTCTCCCGGATGTTTTGATAGAGTCGGCTTGAGCGTCCGGCGCCGATGATCGTGGCGAGCAGGTCGAGCGGGGTGGCATCGGGGTGATCGAGGCTGGGTATCTGCCATGCCAGGGTGAGTTTGCTGGCCGGGATGGCGAAGGTCTCGCGGCGGAGACGGCTGCCGAGCTGCGCTGGTTCCGCCGCAACCGGAGCGGGGCGGGTGAAACTGCGGGGTATGTTAGCCGTGATCTCCTCAAGAAAGGACAGCATTTCCGATTTGTTGAAATCGCCGGAGATGCTGAGGAAGGTGTTTTCGGTCGTGTAGCGCTGTCTGTGGTAGTTCACCATGTCGTCATGGGTGAGCTGGTCGAAGAGTTCGAGGTGCCCGATGACGGGTTGGCAGCGGGGGTCGCTGGTGTAGGCGGTGCTGTAGAGAAGCCGGCTGTTGTGGTCGTCCGGGTCGTCCAGGCCCATGTCGATCTCGCGTCGGATGACATCCTTTTCTTTTTCGAATTCCTCGATGGGAAAGGTGGGTTTAAATACCATCTCGGTGAGCACCTTGAGGAAGGTATGGGCACTTTCGGCCGGGCCGTCGATGTAGTAGACGGTGCGGTCGAAGGTGGTGTAGGCATTCCACTCGCCGCCTGCGGACTGGACGGTGTCGGAGATTTCCTTGCCGTCGTAGCTTTCCGTTCCCTTGAAAACCATGTGCTCGAGCATGTGCGACAGACCGGCGCCCAGGAAGCCGACCTCATGGATGCTCCCTGTTTCCACCCATGCCTGGGTGCTGATCACGGGCGCGGTGGAATCGGCATCAAGGATGACGGTCAGACCGTTTTTCAGGGTGTGCACACTGGCTCGGGTAGCGGGAAACTGCATGGCGGCAAGGTGGGCGAGGATGGGGGTATTGTGCAAGCGTGGATTGTCGCCCTGTCAACAAACAATTTGAACTATAGTTGCGCGGGCGCGACAAAATCATGTTGCAAATTCCGGGGTCGGTCAGTAATTTCGACGGGTCTGCTGTGTTCGACCGCTAATGGTAGTTCGCCCGAACCGATGTACTATAAATGGGGGCGGCCCCTACGAGCTGATGTCATGCCTTTTCAGGAAGACAGAGGTTTGGAGGATGTCCCCAACCTGTTGAGTAACGGGAACGTGGCCTCAACTCCATGGACGGCACAGCGGATGAATCTTTTTTTGTCGTAAAAAACGGTGTTATTCGAAGCGGATCTATGGACAATCGCACCCGTGTCCAACGAAGCAAACATCAATCAGCTGCCTGTGAAGACTGAGATCCTGAAGCTGGAGGGTGACCCGTTCCCCCTCAAGTGCGGCGAGGAATTGTCCGGTGTGCAGGTGGCCTACGAGACGTGGGGGGCACTCAATGAGGATAGGTCGAATGCCATCCTTCTTTCGCACGCCCTGTCAGGATCGCACCACGCATGCGGCTACAACCCGGAGTTGCCCGAGGCGGGCGACTTGTGGAAAGAGGAACTGCACCAAGGGTGGTGGGACGCATTTATCGGGCCGGGCAAGGCGCTGGATACCGACCGATTTTTTATCATCAGCGCGAACTATCTTGGCGGATGCTATGGCAGCACCGGTCCGAGGTCGATCAATCCCGAGACCGGAACCGCCTACGGGGCGAAATTCCCCAAAATCTCGGTCGTGGACCAGGTCGAGATGCAACTGAGGCTGATCGAGTCATTCGGGATTGACGTCTTGCGCGCGGCCATCGGGCCATCGGTGGGCGGGCTGGTTACGTTGACCTTTGCCACCCTTTATCCGGACCGGGTGCGCACGGTGATCCCTATTGCCAGTGGCATGAAAACGACGGTGCTGAACCGGCTTATTCTGTTCGAGCAAATTCTGGCGATCGAGAATGATCCTTATTTCAATGGTGGTGATTACTATGACGGACCGCACCCTGATTACGGTCTGGCGTTGGCCAGGATGATCTCGCACAAAACCTTTGTGCATCTCGACGCGATCGAGCAGCGCGCGCGCCGGGAAGTGCGTCAGGACAATGAGACGCTGGCGTGGTACAAGGTGCAGGACACCTTCCAGAGCTACATGCTGCACCAGGGGAAGAAGTTTGTGAAACGCTTCGACGCCAACACCTACCTGCGTATTATTGACATGTGGTCGCGCTACGACGCGTGTGCAGAGGCAGGTGCCGACACCCCCGGCGATCTTTTTGCCCGATGTGCGGAACATGGGCAGAAGTTTCTCGTCTTCAGCATCGATTCTGATTTTTGTTTCTACCCCGAGGAACAGGCGGAAATCGTCTCGGCCCTTGAGGCGAGCGGGGTGGATACCATGCATATCACCGTGCACTCGGACAAAGGCCACGATTCATTTTTGCTCGAACCGGCACTCTATACCCCCCATATTGCCTACGCATTATCGACGTAGACAAGATGGCAGGTTCAAGCCGCTTGGGTTGCAGGATCGCCAAGTCATGCGCACGCTCGTCATTTCGCTTGTCGCCCTCGGCGGCTTCCCGGATCTCAATGCGGCCTGCAACTGGGCAAGTGCATCTCATGCCAGTTAATACCACTCCGCAAAACAGACGAGACGATTGATGATTGTTGAGGTATTTGGAAAAGCACTTCGTGATCAATGGGAGTTCCGGATGAATGAATCCTTTGGCTGCGTTTCTCCTTAGTCATGGTGCCCGCACCATTCCTTCGTCGCGCCTTGCCAAAGAAGCCATTCATCGCGGCAATCGTCCCGTCTGTTTCTCTGCTTGGTATTATACCACTCCGCAAAACAGACGAGACGATTGATTATTGTTGAGGTATTTGGAAAAGCACTTCGTGATCAATGGGAGTTCCGGATGAATGACTCCTTTGGCTGCGTTTCTCCTTAGTCATGGTGCCCGCACCATTCCTTCGTCGCGCCTTGCCAAAGAAGCCATTCATCTCGGCAATCGTCCCGTCTGTTTCACTACTTGGTATTATTTTGCATTGGAAAATCCTCCGGGAGTAATTAACGTCGGTCGCATGCCTGAAATTCATCCGACAGCGATTGTTAGCGAGAAGGCACGTCTTGCCGAGGACGTGACGGTCGGGCCGTTTGCGATCATCGATGCCGGGGTGGAAATCGGCCCTGGCTGCACGATCAGTGCCCAGGCCTGGATTACGGGCGGCACGGTGATGGGTGAGGGCAACTCCATCGGATACGGCTCGATTATCGGGGCCGACCCGCAGGACGCCTCGTTTGATCCTGCCACGGAATGCAATGTTGTGATCGGCAACCGCAATCGCATCCGTGAGTATGTGACAATCCATCGGAGCGCGTCAGCCGGGGGGAGCACGACAGTGGGGGATTCCAATTTTTTGATGACCGGTGTGCACCTCGGGCACGATGTGCAGATGGGGAGCCATAACAATCTGGCAAACAACGTCTTGCTGGCGGGCCATATTGTGTTAGGTAGCCGTATTTTTCTCGGCGGCGGCGGCGGCTTTCACCAGTTCATCCACATTGGCGATTACGCGATTGTTCAGGGTAATGCGGTGATCAGTCGGGACGTGCCGCCCTTTTGCATGGCGCATGGTCGCAATGAGTTGGCGGGGCTCAATGTGATCGGTCTGCGGCGTGGCGGGTTTACAGCAGAGGAGAGGTTGGACATCAAACGCGCCTATCAACTTCTTTTCCGCGGTGGCGGAAATATGTCCGAGGCCTTGGCGGAAGCCGATGAAGCTGAATGGATGGCGGGGGCGCGGAAATTGTTGGACGCGGCACGGTCGCCCTCGCGCAAGGGAATGATCTCGCGTTAGTTGGCCTTTGAAGGGTCACCGCCATGGCCATGGGGGTAATGACAACTTGCGCCGACCGCTGGGCGCGGATGGCGCGGATGCTACAATGAGCGCTTGTAGTTCAGGATCCCATCGCCGATGCCCTCGGCCACCGACTGGCGGAACCAGGCTTTTTTCATCCGGTCACGTTCGCGGCGGTTGGTCACAAACCCGCACTCGACCAGGATGGCGGGGTGCTTGGAATAGCGGATGACGTAGAACCGGGCATATTTCACGCCACGGTTCGGGGTGCGGAGGTTGCGCATGATGGACGACTGCACATGGGTGGCGAGTTTTTTCCCTTCACTGCCGTAATAATACGTTTCCAGTCCCAGGGTGTCCCGTTTCCACGTGCTGTTGTAATGCACGCTGACGAAGATTGAGTTGCTGTAGCGGTTGCCATAGCTGGTGCGGCCCGGTAGGGAGATGAAGACGTCGCTGCGGCGGGTCATCTTGGTGCGGATGCCTTTGTTTTTGAGGTAGTGTTCCAGTCTGAGGCTGGTATCGAGTGCCAGATGCTTCTCATAGACCAGGCCGTGATGGCCGCCCCGGTCGTGCCCCCCGTGGCCGGGGTCGATGATGACGTAGCGGAAACTTTTCGCCTGAAGCGCACATGTTAGTGTTGTCAGTGACAGGGTGACAGCGAGAAGGAGTGAGTGCGTTGATCGAAAAGTCATTCGTGAGTGAGAGTGGTGTGTGGGTGTTGGGGTGGACCGCGCGTCGGCAGGAGTGGATGGCTAGGCGGCGTCTGCGTACCGTTTGCCGGTAGACTGCCTTTTATCGGTAGACAAAGGGGGGGCGCTCGGAAATGTTGTGGATTTTCTTGCGTTGGGCCGCTTCGGCGGCGGGATCGTAGGGGATGCTGCCGGCGATGCGGACTTCGCCATTTGCGAAAGTGATCAGTCGGGGGTCGCCTGAGGCGCCGCGTTGGTGGTGTTCGACGGAGAGGACCTTGCCGCTGGGTGAGATGCAGGTATGGGTGAACAGGTCGGGTTTTACCTGATAGATCGCGTGCATATTATTGGCTCGGTCGAGGGTGCCGGTTGGTTTGCGGAAGGTGAGGATTTTTCCCAGTGGGATGGTGGCGATGTTGCGGCCGTTGTTTGCGGAAGACACCTGGGCGAAGAGTTCCAGCGAGCGGTTTCCTGAGAAGGTGAGCAGCTTGTACTCGCGGATTTCACCGGGCGCGTTGGGGATGCCTGCGCGTTGAATCCAGCTTGTTCTGCCGCTGGTGATGGTGAATTGGGTACGGTTTGAGCTGAAGCCGTTGCGGGTGGGGCCGGGCATATTGACTGATGCGGTGCATATGTAGTTACCCATGTTGCCCAAGGCGTAGGTCGTGTTAATGGAGATGGTGCGTGCCACGGTTTGACCTGCGGCGATGACCACGGGTTTGTAGTCCATGCGGCGGATGGTGGGGATGACGCGGCCTCCGGAGGTGAGGTGGAAGTTAAGCCATGCGCGGTTATGCTCGCCCTTGAGGACGAGTTGGCGGCCGGCGTGGTTGGTGATGTGCACGGTGGCGGTGACGGGCTCGTTGAGGATGTAGTTGGCCTTGTTCATCTGCAGGCGCACGGTGACCTGGGAGTGGGCCTGGGTCATGCTGATGATGAGGATGAGCAGGGCCAGCAGGCTGCCGTGTCGGAGCCGTGGGCGGGTGGATGTGTGGGCAGGAGAGAGGTGCTTCATAGGTGATTTTCTTTGTAGGGTTTTATCGGGGGGGCGTCAATCTTCCTGTGGCGAGGTGCTGGTGGTTCGGAAGCCGAGGTCGGCCCGGCGCAGGTTTCGGGTTTCCACCCATTCGCGGGCACGGGCGCCGTGTTTGGGGCGCAGGTAAGAGGCGCCGCTGATGATGTAGCGGGCGGGCATGGAGGGGTTGGCGGGGTCGAGGGTGCGCTTACGCATCCATTCGCTGACGTTTCCTGCCAAGCCGTAGATGCCATGGTTGGTTGGTTCGGTTTGATCGACGGGCGCCCAGCCGGAACCGGCGAGTTTACTGAGATCACCCCCTGCTGAGCAAGCGGCGTACCATTCCTCGCGGGTGGGGAGTCTGCGGCCTTTCCACTCGGCATAAGCATAGGCGTCCCACCAGTCGACTCCTACCACGGGGAAATTCAGGTCGACCTCGAGACCATTCCACAATATTCCGTTTTTCGCCGCATCGTAGAGTTTTTCCCAGTCGTCGGGGAGGTGGGAGGTTTTGCTGTCGGGTTGGTCCTCGTGTTGGTAGACGGTTTTTTGGTCTTCGTTGAGGGTGTTCAGGGCCTGGAGGAATTTGGCGTATTCCCCGATGGTTACCTCGTGGGCGTCGATCCAGAACTCGCGCAGGTGAACCGGGGTGCCGTCGGGGCCTGGGTAATCACCCGCGGGGACGCGGACCATGTCGGGGATTTCGCGTTCCCTGGGGATGGCTTTGCGTGAGGTGAAGTAGTAGAGCATGCCGGTCAGAATGGCGATGACGGCAATGGCGGCGATGACTTTGCTGACGGCTGAGCTTGAGACGGCGGGTGCCATCCGCATGGTGGGGCTTTGGATGGGGCTACAATCCCTGGGTTTGGCAAGCTGCCGCTCCTGGGCGAGTTGTCGTTCCACCTCGTCAGCCAGGTCGTGGATTTGCGTCCAGCTCAGCGGCGTCTCACGATCGGGATCCGCCATGAAATCGAGCAGGGAGCCGGTGCGCGTGGAGCCGGGCTGGCCGGGTTCGAGCAGATCGTGGAGAAGCTGGCCAATGAGTTGTTTGTCCCGGGTGGCGGTGTTTGGGTTGGGCTCTCCCACGACGGCCCGATTGCCCAGGCGGCAGTGGAATTTGTCATCAATCACCACGTGCTGAGCTAAGAGGGGCAGGGTGGCTAACTTCCGGTTTTCGAGATATTGGTTGGCACTGGCGACATTACGGATGATGCGGGCGGTATCGATGGGGGCGATACTTGATCCCTTTTCGTGGATGGCCTCAAGGGTGGAGCCGTGGAGTTTTTCCATGGCAAAGAAGCACTGGGTATCGTTTTTGACGGCTTCCAACACGGAGCTGATCAGGGGGTGGTCGACGGACGCCTTGATTTGGACGTCGGAAATGAACTCCCTTCTGGCCTCGGTGTCTGTCTTGAGGTCGTTGGCGAGGCTGCAGAGGACAACCTCGCGCTGGACGGATACCTGTGTGGCCGAGTAGGTCAGGGTGTTGGTTTCCCGGGTGATGAGGTCACCGATCAGGTAGTCGCCGACTTGTGTTCCTTTGACGAAGTTATGATCCGTTTCCGCAGGCATGATTCTTGATGGCGATTCGCACTAGCGTGTGGGTAACGGAGGCGTGGATGGATTGTTGCCGTAGCCGTGACCCTTGTCGGGCAGCAGGGTATCGTTTTCATCTGGCAGCCATGGCAGTGGATCGCCTTCCTGCGGGACGGGTGCCATTTTGCTGCCGTGCACATTGTGGAGTCGGCGCGGGTGTGCCTGTTGGTCGATGACATCGCCCTTATAGAGAAGCTCGACCACGTAGCCGTAGAATTCGCGTCTGCCGAGCAGGTGTTCCTCGGCGAGGTCGGCGGCCGGGATGGTGTAGGAGACGTGGAGGAATTCCTCGTTGCCGGCGTCTTTCCAATCGAGTTTGGTGTCTGCCCAGGAGGGGGTGATTACGGCGCTGGCGCTCGCTTTTTTGATCTCGCCACCGTTGACCTTATCGTAAAAGTGGATCTGGACGTGTACATCTGCCGGGTTGATCGGGTGATCGGGGCGAGCGAGGATGGCGACGGTGATTTCAGCATGTTTGACCCCGTCCGGTCCGGCCGACTTGCGGGTTTGCATGGGGCCAATGGAGATGACGTTGCGTCGGGCGGTTGCGGTGTCCATCCCCTTGGTGAGTTTGGTGGCTGCGAGCTTGAAATAGGGGCCGGCCTTTTTGCCCATTTGTTGGATTTTCTGGTAATGGTCGGCAGCCTTGATGTAGATGCCCATATCCTCGAACAGCATGGCCTTCTGGTAAGTGACCGCAGGTTCGGAGGGGTCGATGCGTTCGGCCTCGTCGAGTTTGAGCATGGCGCGCATCATGTCGCCATCCATGTGCAGGTTGCGGGATTCCTCGACCAGGCGTTCCACACGTGGCTCGGCGATGGCAGGGAAGTGCGGAGCGGGGGCGGCTACGAGGGCGGAAGCAGGTGGGAGGTAGGCGGGGATGTCGACCGGGGTGTGATCACGGGTGTTACGCTGCGCGGGGTGATCGCTCACGCTGGCGAGGATTTCGGCCAGGGTGCGTGGCCGGATGGGTTCCTGGGGAGTGGTAACTGCGGGCGGCGGGGTGAAGGTCGCTTGGGGTGCTGGGCCATTGCGCGCGGTGAGTGCTGTGCCGACCGTGACCAGCTGGGCAAACGCCAGCAGGGCCATCAGCCAGCAGGCGATGGTGAAGGTCGGGCGGATGTTTCCTGGTTGGGCTGGGGGTGGTGATTGCCCTGGCGGGGGATGCGAGCCAAGTGGCTCAAACTCAGTGTCCTGAGTGGAGGCGGTGGTGTTCATAGGTGTGCTGCACCCTAGGGAATTCCGCACTGGGATGTCAATGCGGGAAAAACGGGGGCTGGGCGTGTCCGGGCCGGATTTGTGGGGGGTTGGGAGTGATGTAGGCTTGCGCTGGGGCGTGTTTCCCCTTTGATTCGGGTGTGGAGATGTCCGGTAATAACGCAGACCAGCTTTCGGCCCCTTACTCGGTGCCTGCGGCCCAGCCGATGGAGTTATCGATGACTCCGATGGAAGTGGTTGAGGGCTTGCGGCATTTGCCGGGGGTGGTTTTTTTCGACACATCGGGAAATCTTCCGTCGCGCAGTCACGCGCCGGTGTCGGTCATTGCGGCGCGGCCGGCGAGGGTGATCAGCGGGGATCTGGCGGATGTTTCGGCTTTGCGCGAGGAGATCAACCGATGGCAGGTGCATTCACCTTCTCTGGGCTTTCCGGTGGGCGGTGCCTGCGGCTGGGTGGACTATGAAGGGCAGTATTGTTTTGGCATCTACCCCGAGATGCTGATTTATCAGCACGACCGCCAACAGTGGTGGCAGTGTGGAAAGCTGGCGGAGGAAATCGGGACGGGGGCGGTCCGGGACGAGGTGCCGGAAATGGGCAGTTTCACGGCGTCCATGACGCGGGGCGATTATGAATCCAGGGTCCGGCGCATCCATGAGTACATTGCGGCGGGTGACATTTACCAGGTGAATCTGACCCAACGATTTTCCACCAAGCTTGTGGGCGGGACGTTGTTTCCCCTCTATCGTCAGCTGCGTGAGGCGACGCCTGCTCCGTTGGCAGCCTGGATGGAGTTGGCGGGTCGGGAAATTCTCTCGTCGTCACCGGAGACATTCTTGCGCATGAGCGGTCGGGGAATCGAGACGCGTCCGATCAAGGGGACCCGGCCCCGTTACGAGGACGAAGGCGAGGACGAGGCGTCGGCGAAGGATTTGTTAGGATCGGAAAAAGAGAACGCGGAGCTGATCATGATCACGGACCTGGAGCGTAATGATCTTGGCCAGGTATGCGAGTTCGGGAGTGTGCGTGTGGCGGACATGCTTGCCCTGGAGCGGCTTGAGCATGTGTATCATCTGGTCTCGACGGTGACAGGCACATTGCGCGATGGGGTGGACCACCTTGATGCGCTCCGGGCGTGTTTTCCAGGTGGCAGTATCACGGGCGCACCGAAAAAGCGGGCGATGGAGATTGTCAGCGAGCTCGAGTCGGTGCCGCGTGGTCTTTACACAGGCGCGATCGGTTACATCGGCTTCAATGGCGAGAGCCAGTTCAACATCCCGATCCGCACCCTGGTGAGGGAGGAGGGCATGCTGCAGTATCACGTGGGCGCCGGAATTGTGGCGGACTCCGACCCGGCTGCCGAGTACCAGGAGACGCTGGACAAGGCGAAGGGGATACGGCTCGCCATCGAGCGGTTTAGGAAGGCGTGATCAATGCGGTGTCGGCCGGTGTCGGCAGTGCTGACTTGCGCATTGACGTATGCTTTTCAGCCCCTACCCTCAATTTCCGCTATCCGCCTCACTACTTATTATTATCCATGAAAGCCATCCGTCTCATATCTGCTGCCTTTTTTTTCAGCCTCCTTTCCTCCTGTGGCTTGATCCAGAGTATTGTGAAGATCCCGGTGGGTGTGCTCAAGGCGGTGGGCCGGACAGCGGGTGTGAGTAGACTCACGGATGAAGCTCCTGATCCCGTGGTGTCCGAGGCACCTGATCCGATGAAAAAAGCGGAGGCTGGCGAGTAACGCCGGCTGGCCCGTGAGCGTAAGTTTCAGGTGCCGCGTTGATTTTGGCCGCTGTGGAATGGTTCTTGGACAAGAGGGGCACATTGGTTAGGCTGTCGTCATGACCCGCACATTGGCCTGCGCCATTCTTCTCTTCGGCACCGTCACGGGTGATGTTTGCGCCGCCGGCAAACCGTGGCTTGTCTATGAGCGCTGCGAGCTGGCGGCCGGGAAATATTACGATGGCGATAGTTTTTCCGTGAAGGTGTCTTCGGGATACATCTACGTGTTCCGGCTCTACGGCGTTGATTGTCCGGAAACCGACCGGCGGGTGAAATCGCGACTCATCGCGCAGGGCAAGGACTTTGGTCTCGCCGAGAGGGAGTTGCTGATGTGGGGGAGGAAGGCGAGTGCCTTCACCCGGAAATTTCTCCGTAAGCCGTTCACCGTTTTCACCCGGAAGGTCAAGGCGGGTGGGGCCAGCAAAAAAAACCGTTACTACGCGATCGTGGTGAATGCCGAGGGGAAGCGGCTCGATGAGGCGCTTGTTGAAGCCGGTTTCGCCCGCGCCCACGGCATGGGCGCGGCATGGGATGATCCGTTCTGGCGCAAAACCCGGAACGACCTGCCGCATCGCATGACATCAAAACGCTTCATCGGCAAACTGCACGCGCTGGAAAGCAAGGCCAAGAGAGAGAAGGCGGGGGTGTGGGGGCACTAGGGCAGTCGCAGGGATCACCTCACCTCCTCACGTTTTTTACGGAGGAGGTGCAACAGGGTCCGAACCAGCTCCGGGTTTTCCTCTGCGCGATCAATCCGTTCGCCGATGTCCTGTTCCACGTTGAAGAGGAGCGGTTTATCTTCGCTGGCCTGGAACCCGTGCTTGTTTCCTGTTTGGGATGGGATGGCGACCATGAGTTTCCACGGGCCTTTGCGCACCGCGATCATGTTGTTCTTGGCGTGACTGTAGTAGAACTCGAACTCATGGAGCTTGGGGGCCGGGGAGCCGGGCAGCAGGAGCGAGCGGATGTCCCGGCCGTCCAGCAAGGAAGGGTCGGGCGACTTCGCCCCGGTGATGGCGAATACGGTCGGCAGCACATCGAGTGTGCTCACCGGGGTGAGTTCGCGCCCGGGCCGGATGGTGCCGGGCCAGTAGAAGATCCCGGGGGTGCGGTGGCCACCTTCCCAGCATGAACCTTTGCCATCGCGGAAGGGCAGGGCGTAACCGACGTGCATCCGGGCTTCACCGTATTTACTGCGCTTGGCCGTGCGGAACCTGACCCATGGACCGTTGTCGGAGGAAAAAATCACCAGGGTGTTGTGCTCGATGCCGGACTCTTCGAGGGCCTTGAGGATTTGGCCCACGGAGTCGTCAACCTCCGCCATGACATCGCCTAACAGCCCGCGGCGGGATTTGCCTCGAAAGGCGTCGCTCACGAACAGGCCGAGGTGGGGCTGGTTGTGGGCCACGTAGGCGAAGAAGGGTCGGTCTTTGTTTTTTTGGATGAAATCGACGGCGGCACGGGTGTAGCGCCCGGTGAGCGAGGTGGATGTGGCCACGTCGGACGGCAGGTTACGCGCAATCTCGGTATAGCCGGCGACGGGATGGTTGCCGGCGGGGTCGGATTTGAGCAGTTTGGCATTTGCGTAGTCGTGGGAGACGTTGGTGCCGAGCCAGGAATCGAATCCATGGGCGAGGGGGAATGCGTTGGCAGACATGTGGTTGCCCGGGTTGGGGTTGCCGAGATGCCACTTGCCGAACATGCCGGTCGCGTATCCGCGTTGCTTCAGGCCCTCGGCGAGGGTTGTTTCTTGGGTGCGCAGGTGGGCTTTGGCGCTTGGCCCGATCACCCAGGTGCCGAACCCCGAGCGGGCCGGATAGCGGCCGGTCATCAAGGAGAAACGTGAGGCGCTGCACGCCGGGGAGGTGACATAAAATTGGGTGAAGTTCACCCCCTGCTGCGCGAGGCCGGCGATGTGGGGGGTTTCGATCACGGGATTCCCGTTGTGGGAATAGTCACCAAAGCCACTGTCATCGAGGTAGATCAGGACGACGTTGGGGCGGTCGGCCGCGGGCCTGGCCACGAGGGGAGCGGCCAACGCGAGGAGAAGGAGAATTCCACAACAGCTGGACATGGCGGAACTATATACGGTGACGACAGTCGGAAACGATCAGATTTTTCCCGTTGTCGGATTTTTCCCGTTTGCCCGAATTGGTTAAGTATGGTTAAATAATGACATGAAGTCACCCGGCCTCACCCTTACCCTGCTGGGCTGCGCCCTGGCCATGTTTTCCCTGAATTCCTGTTCGTCCCAGCTCAAGGCGAAGGAGCGTTACGTGGTGCATCGCTTTGACTACGGCAAGAGCGCGTATATCGGCCCCGGTGGCAAGGCGACCGCGCCGCCGCGTGCGCCGCGTCGGGTGAAACGCATGATCGCGGCGGCGAACTCACTGACGGACAAGCCGTATGTCTACGGTGGCGGCCACCGAAGTTTTAACGATACGGGCTACGATTGTTCGGGGGCGACGTCCTACGTCCTGCACGCCGGTGGCGCGTTGGACAGGCCGCTGGTGTCGCAGAATTTCTTTGATTACGGCAAAAAAGGCTACGGCGACTGGGTGACGGTCTATGTGCGCAAGGGCCATGTTTTTCTGGTCATTGCCGGATTGCGCTTTGATACCGGAGGCACCTGGAACTCGACCGGGCCGAGGTGGAAGCCGCAGCGCCGGGGCACCAAGGGATACTACGTGCGCCACCCGAGGGGCTTGTAGTTGGCGCGGCGCTGGTTGGGGCGGGATGATTGAGGGATTGCAATTCGGGGAAATGCGGCTATATCTCCGCGCCCCCCGAATGCTGACTTATTTAATCTGAATGCTTTAGAACCATGCCCAAGGTATTTATCAAGACATATGGATGACAGATGAACGAACGTGATTCCGAGCAGGTTGCCCGGATGTTTGTTGAGGGCGGCTATACGGTGACGCCCAACGAAAGGGACGCCGACGCGATCCTGGTCAATACCTGTAGTGTGCGCGATCAGGCTGAGCAAAAGGCACTGGGGAAGATGGGGATCATGGGGAAGTACCGCGAGCAAAACCCCCACATTGTCTATGGTTACATGGGTTGTATGGCGCAGAGCCGTGGCAAGGAACTGTTTAAAAACATCCCCCATCTCGATGTGGTCGTGGGCACCCAGAAATACCATAAGGTCTTTGAATATGTCGATGGCATCCTGAGCAGGCGTCTGGAGAAAAGGATGGATGACCCCGCGCTGTCCCTGACGCTTACGGGTGAGGCTGTCTGTGATACCGAGGAGGAAAAAGACAGCCAGAACACCATTCGCGATCACGTTGCCCAGGACAACCAAACGTCCGCATTTGTTTCCATCATGCAGGGGTGCAACATGCGCTGCTCGTTCTGTATTGTGCCCGACACCCGCGGGGCCGAGCGGGGCCGGCCGATTGCTGACATCGTCAAGGAATGCGAGGGCCTCGTTGCCAAGGGGGTGAAGGAGATCACGCTGTTAGGCCAGATTGTGAACCTCTATGGTCGGACTGAATTTCCCAAGGTTGATGGCAAGTCACCCTTTGTGCAGCTGCTTGAAGCGGTGCATGAGGTGGATGGATTGGAGCGGATACGCTTTATCTCACCGCACCCGATCGGTTACCGTGCCGACCTGGTCAATGCCTTCACCTACCTGCCGAAGTTGTGCAGCCACATTCATTTTCCGATGCAGAGCGGCAGTGATGCGATCCTGCGCCAGATGCGCCGACCGTACAAGCATGCCAAGTTTGTCGAGATTTGTGAGAACATGAAGGCGGCGCGTCCCGATCTGGCGATTACCACGGACATCATCGTCGGGTTTCCCGGCGAAACCGAAGAGGATTTTCAGGCGACGGTGGACACGGTGAGGCAGCTTAACTTTGATAACGCCTTTGTGTTCCGCTATTCCAAGCGTCGCAATACGCCGGCGGCCGAGATGGACGGGCAGATCTCGGAGCGCGTCAAGGAGGAGCGGAACCAGGTCCTGCTCAAGCTGGTTGACGAACTCGCGGTCGCCAATAATGAGAAGCTTGTGGGGACCCGCCAGCAGGTGCTCTGCACCGGGCCGTCCAAGACCAATCAACAACGCCTGATGGGTCGCACCAGCCAGAATAAGATCGTGATCTTCGACGGCGACCAAGAACGTATGACCGGCGAGATCTTTGATGTTTTGATCGAGGATACGACCGGATTTTCGCTCTACGGCACAGCCATGCTGAAATAAGCCTTTTCAGCGCTCCATTTCCCCATACCATCCCTCCGGCATGCATCCCTACGAGAAAATTCCCCTGAACGTGGTTGGTTACGTCCTTGCCGCATGGTTGATCGGTCTGCACCTCTGGATGCTGCTGAAGCCGGTCGAGAGTAAGGATTTTTTCCGCAAACTTCCGCGTAACCGGACCCTGGCGCCGTGGCTGATGGGGGGGGGTATGCTCTGGTTCTGGCTGCTGGTGGCACCTGACAACCTCGGGATACTCAGCAAGCTGCAGATGGACCTGGGCGAGTTTAACCGGGCTAAAAGCATCATGCGTATCCTCGTGCCGATCGCGGCGGTGGGCATGATCATGCACGTGAAGGAATTTCTCGCCGTAAGGGCGATTGGCTTGCTTGCCCTGATGGCGGCGGCGCCCTTGCTCTACGCCGCCTACCTCGAGCCGCCTGCCACCCGTCTGCTGGTTCCCATTTTTGCCTACGTGATGATTTTCAAAGGCCTGTTCTGGGTCGGCATGCCCTACCTGATGCGTGATACCATCACCTGGGTGACCCGCACCGACAGAAATTACCGCGCTGCTGCCCTGGGTGGCTTGGGCTACGGTGTCGCCGTGCTCGCCTGTGCGATTTTCAGCTGGGGCTAATACCTCGGTATCAAGAGTCGGCGGCCAATTTTGAGATGGGTGCCCTTGAGTCCGTTGGCGCGCTGGATGGCGGTGACGGAGGTGTTGTATCTCCGGGAAATTCCCCAGAGGGTATCGCCTTTGCTGATCGTGTGACGTACGGGTGGTTTGCGTTTGGGCTTGGCTTTAACCGAAGGGCGGGATTTGGGCAGGGACGCCACGGCGGCGCTGGGCCGTGGTGAGGGTGTGGCGGTGCCGCCGACCGGTGGGTTTGGCCGTGGGCCGGCGGGACGTGCGGCGGGTTGTGGCGTGGCCGGGGTGATGGCTGCGACCACGGGTGGGACGACTGCCGGGGAGCTGCTGGGGCCGCTCGTGGTGCTCTTGCGCCACACGACCCCCTTGCTTTTGTCGTTGGCCCAGCGTTCGACGTAGTTGCCGCGGCTATCGAAGGGGCCGACGCCCGGGTTGTAGCCGCGGGTGCTCCGGTTTTCCGCGACAAGGCCGTCACCGCCCCCGGTGCCACAACTGGCAAGAAGTAGGGTGAGTAACGCCAAAGCGGTAAACATGGCTGACGCGGGGCCTCTCATGGGGGGAGTATGCGAGAGGAGTCCCAAGATTCAAGAAGTAAGAGGGAAGAAGTTCCCCTGTCGGGAGAATGGCAGGACTGCCGGTGCGAATTTTACACAATCTTGACTCTTTCATACGCGACCCATCCCGTGTCGGATGGTTTGCCGGGGTATGATGAAACACATCCTACCCGCCGTATTTTTCGTGATTGCCGTGCTCTCCTGTCACGCCCAGGGGCCGAGGCCGGTGGATATCGGGGCGAGCCGGCAAGCCACGGGCGCCCCCGGCGTGGCGTGGTACACCACCTGGGACACGGCACTTGCCGAAGCGAAGCCAGCGGCCGATTTTCTGAGAGAAACTGCGGAGAAAATTAGTGGGCGCCCAATAGGCGAATTGCTAATATGGCTCTCTGAAACAAGAAAAGAACACGATGCTGCGAAACGGCAAATGGACAAAGCTCGCAAGGAGTTGGAAATAGCCATGAAGGCCTAGAACCCAAGTGTTAGGCTATCATTTCGTTGAAATCGGATTCACTTAGTATTTTAACATCCAGGGATTCGGCTTTGGCGCGTTTCGAGCCTGCTTTTTCTCCGGCTAACAGGTAGTCGGTTTTGGCGGAGATTGAGCTGGAGACCTTGCCTCCGTGGGCTTCGATGAGTTTTTGAAACTCGGGGCGTGGTTGGGACAGGGTGCCGGTGATCACGAAGGTTTTGCCGGTGATGGCAGAATCGGTGTTTTTGAATGCGGATTTTTCCGGGTCGTAGTTGTCGGATTGCGGGTCGATGCCGAGGCTGCGCCATCTTTCTAACACATTCTGGCCGGCCTTGCTGTCAAAAAAGGCAACGATATGTTGGGCGGCGACGGGGCCGAGTTCTGATTCGATCTGGTAGCGGGCGAGTCGGGGGTGGTTTTCTTTTTTCCGTTTGGACACGCTGAGCTCCTCGAAGTCGGGCAGGTTGGCGAGGTCGCGCAGGATGGGTGAGGTGGACACCTCGGTGAGGTTTTTGTGCAGGCGGGCGATTTCCCGTGCGGCGGATTCACCGATGTGAGGGATGCCCATGGCGTAGATCCACTTGGAGAGGGGGGCGCTGCGGGCATTCTCGAGAGATGCCACGATGGTTGCCGCCCGTTTTTCGCCAAGGCGGCGTGGCTTGCTTGCGCCCCCTTCGAGTTGGGCGGGGTCGAGGAGCAGGTCGGCGAGGGTGCCGGCTTGCAGGTCGAACAGGTCGAGGGTGGTGGTGATGATTCGGGTCTCGACGAGTTTTTCCGCGACGGCGGTGCCGAGTCCGGCGATGTCGAGTGCCTTGCGGGAGGCGAAGTGTTTGATGCGGGTGACGGCCTGGGCCGGGCAGGCGAAGTTGAGGCAGCGCCAGGCGACGAACCCCTCTTCCTGTTCGATCGGGCCGTGGCAGGACGGGCACTGGCCGTTGACGTGGTCATAGAGGTTGAAGCGGGGCGTGTCGGCGGGGCGTTTTTCGGTGACCACCTTGACCACGGCCGGGATGATTTCGCCGGCCTTTTCGATGATGACGGTGTCGTGGATGCGGATGTCCTTGCGGTCGATTTCGTCCTGGTTGTGCAGGGTGGCGCGGGAGACGGTCGAGCCGGAAACGAAGACGGGATCGAGTTCGGCGACCGGGGTGAGCACGCCGGTGCGGCCGACCTGGATGGTGATGGCGTTGATGCGGGTCTCTTTTTGTTCGGGGAGGAATTTGTAAGCGCAGGCCCATTTCGGGTGCTTCGAGGTGGCGCC
>JBFERY010000055.1:0-17854 GCA_041548785.1 Oceaniferula sp. | reverse complement strand
TTCGCGGGGTGCCGCCCGAGGCACTCAGGCAATACAACCCCGACCTGACCGTGGTCGATGGCTCGTATGATGCGTTTACCAAGCGCAGCGACGCCGCACTTGTCGGCAGTCACTTCGCTCGGCGGCGCGGCTTGAAGGCCGGCGACCAGTTTGAAGCGGTCGGGGTGAATGTCTACGTTGCGGGTATCATCTCATCGGACTCACCGCAGGATGAGAACGTTGCCTATGTGCACCTCCCGTTCTTGCAGCAAGCCTCCCGTATCGGCCTCGGTATCGTCACCCAGTTCAACGTGAAAGTGGCGTCGTCCGACTTGCTGGATGAGGTCGCCGCAAAGATTGACGCCACGTTTAAATCCGACCAGCAACCGACCCATACCCGTCCCGAAAAGGCATTTTTCGCAGAGACGGCGAAGCAGATGATCGAGCTGATCGGCTTCACCCGCTGGCTCGGCCTCGGCGCGGTGCTTGCGGTGTTAGGTCTGGTTGCCAATGCCGTGCTCTTGATCGTCCGCGGTCGTGTCAAGGAGACGGCCATTTTGCAAACACTCGGGTATTCGCGCAAAAACATTGCCACGATTGTCATTTTCGAAGGCGTGCTGCTGGGCCTGACCGGCGGCTTCATCGGCGTGATCGGGGCGTTTTCCTTCTTCCTCTCCAAGTCCTTTACCATTGGCAACGAGGGACTGACGCTGGCGCTGGCGCCGACCGTATCCGTCTGTGTCAGCGGCATGACTGTCGCCCTGTTGCTCGGACTCGTCGCCTCACTTTACCCGGCATGGAAGGCCACATCGCGCCCGCTGGTGCAGTCGCTAAGCTCTCACTAACCCTTTTTTATGCTCCCCTTCACTTACGCCCTACGCAACTTGTTCCGTGACCCGACCCGCCTGGTTCAGACGGTTGGCGGCTCAGCCCTTGTGGTGATGCTCCTCATCGCCGCCGTGGCCCTGAACCAAGGCATGAACTCGGTGCTGTCGGCATCCGGTTCGGCTCAGAACGTGGTCATTCTCGGCAAGGGGTCCGAGGAGTCGATCGAGCGGTCCGAGGTGCACCTGGAGGCCGAGTCGATTGCGGCCACCGGCATCCGCGGCATCGACGAGCAACTCGGCGTGATGGCCGTGTCCGGCGAAATATTCTACCAGGCACCGATCACGACCGCCTCGGGTACCGAGAACCAGGCGCTGCTCCGCGGCGTGCTCGAGAAGGCCCTGCTGGTGCATAGCTCGGTGAGGCTGCTCGAGGGTCATTTCCCAGGGCCGGGCGAGGTCATGGTCGGCCGTCTCGCGCACCGCAAGCTGGATGTGGATGCGGCGGAGTTTGCGGTCGGCGGAAAGGTTTTCTTTGGCAAGGCCGAGCTCACCATTGCCGGGGTTTTCGCCGCTCCCGGGACGGTGCTGGAGTCGGAAATCTGGTTTGACCGCAATGATCTGGCCACCCTGACCCAGCGCGACACACTCTCGCTGGTCACCTTGAGATTGGGGAGTGCGGAGTTTGATGACGTGCATGTTTTTACCCTCCAGCGCAATGACCTCGAACTCGCGGCCATCCGTGAGGACAAGTATTATGAAAAGCTCAGCATCTTCTATCAGCCCATCAAGGTGATGACCTGGGTGACGGCCGCCCTGGTATCCGCGGGAGCTCTCTTTGGTGGACTGAACACGCTCTACGCCGCCTTTGCCTCGCGTGTCCGGGAAATGGCAACCTTGCAGTCGATCGGCTATTCCCGCTTCGCCCTGCTGGTTTCCCTGGTCCAGGAATCACTGCTCGCCACGCTGACCGGAACCCTGCTGGCGTTCGTGGTTGCCTACCTGCTGCTCGACGGCCAGACGGTCCCCTTTTCCATTGGCACGTTCACCCTCACACTTACCCCGACGGTGATCGGCACCGGACTTGTCACAGGCATTTTGCTGGGTTCGCTCGGCACCCTTCCGCCCGCCATCCGCTGCCTTTCACCCTCGATCCCGCAAGCACTCAGATCATCCTAACTCAACCCGAAAAAAATGAAATACACCACACTAACACTAACTGTATGTTCCGCCCTGGCCCTGATTTCCTGTGGCGAGAAAAAAGCAACGGAAACCACCGGCACGCCAGCCACAGGCACCAGCCTGGAGGCCGTCATTGTCCCATCCGAACCCGCCGGTGCCCTGTCGATCACGGAAGTCCGCAAGGCGGTGGAAGTCGGCAAGGAGGTCACCCTGGCCGGCAAGGTCATGGGGCGTAAAGACCCCTTTGTCGACGGGCGCGCCTTGGTCACGCTCGGTGATCCGGCGATCATTACCTCCTGCGACCTTCGCCCTGGCGACGGCTGCCCGACGCCCTGGGATGTCTGCTGTGACGACAACGATGCCATCAAGGCCGCCACCGCCACCATCCAGGTCGTGGATCAGGATGGCAAACCCATCAAGCAGGGGCTCAAGGGCGTGCATGGCATCAAGGAACTGAGCAAGCTGGTGGTCAAGGGGACAATTGCGGAGGGCTCCAGTGCCGACAACCTGCTCGTCAATGCCACCGCGATTTTCGTGAAGCCCTAATCCCTTTCCGCATCATGGACAAAACTGCCACCGCCATCTCCACCTGTTGCCTGGCCACCCTGTTGCTGGCGGGTTGTGCCACGTCACCTGTCGATTCCCTGGGGAGCGACAAGAAGGCGTGGCGACAAATCCCGGCGTGGGCCAGCGCACGGATGCAGCAGCGGTGGTGGGTTCAATACGGTGATGCGGATTTGAACCGCGACGTGGCGGCGGCCTTTGCCAACAACCCGGACCTAGCCGTGATCGCGGCGCGCCTTGAGCGCGCGGACGCCCAGGTGTCGCAAGCACGGGCTGCCGGCCTGCCCAGCTTGAACCTGGGGGTCGGCCGCCGTGAAGGCAGACAACAGGAATTGGACCTGGGCCCGTACAACCTCGCCCCGTGGCAAGGAAGCGGCCAGTTTTCCTGGGAGCTCGACCTGAGTGGTCGATTGCGAGCGGCAACCCGCTCGGCCAAGGCTGCCCGCGATGCCGCGTTCTGGGACCTGCACGCTGCGCGCTTGCAGATGGCCAGCAGGATTGCGGCCACACGTTTTAACCTCTACCGGTTTAACGCCGAAATGGCGTTTCTTGAGGAGTCGACCCGTGCCAGCCAGGAGACGGTCAGCACGCTGAAATCCCGTGCTGATGCCGGCATCATCGCCGGCACCGAGTACCATCGCCAGTTGGCCGAGCATGAGAAGTTCAAGCGCCAACGGGTTGACATGAAACGTCTGCGCGACATCTCCGTGGTGCAACTCCGGTCACTCACCGGCGGAGGCGCGGTGAGCGGGACCACCCGCAGGGATCTGCCATCGCCGCGCACCCTGTCGTCGCTCTCACTGCCACAGCTGCTGAAAGCCAACCCGACCCTGCTTGCCGCCGAGGCCCGTGTGCGGTCGGCATTCCAGTTGGAAAAATCAGCCAAGCTCGACCTGCTGCCGTCGTTCCGTTTGCATGCCTCGGCCACAGGTGCGGGAGGCTCGCTGACGGGCCGCTACAAAGTCTGGCAGCATCAGGTAGGGCCATCGCTCGACATCCCGGTCTACGACCCTGTCCGGCTCGCCCGCATCAAGGTGCGACGGGCTGAAGGCAAGGCCGCGGCGGCGCAGTACCGGTCCGCTGTGCTGCTTGTTCTGGAAGAAGTCGACCGGGCCCAGGTCAATTGGCGGAGCCGCCGCCAGCAGCTACACATGGCGCAACGGGAAACCGCATCACTGGGAAAGACGCGCGCCGATGCCGCCGCCCGGTTCAAGGCGGGGATCACCTCGCAGATTGAATACCTGGATGCCGAACGCCGCTGGTTGGAAGCCAAGCGCGCTGAAGCAGCGCTCCAGCAATTACTCGTCAACGACCACATCAACCTGACCAAAGCCCTGGGCGGAGCGTCCTGACACCTGACACCTGCTTTGGCCAACGGCCAAATTCATATCAGCCTCGGGAATAGAGCATGCTCATTCCCCAGGTGTCCGTGTTGTAACATAGCGTTCTCTGAAGGAGAACCCGATGCCGTATGATGTTCTCCTTCAGAGAACGGCTTTGTGGGCGGGTATGACCTGGCGAACGGATGGGATCCGTTCACCAGGCTGGTATGAGATTCGCCGTTGGCGAAACGGATGCGTGGTTCCCATGGGGCTGGGTATACACGGCCCCTGCCCGGTTTTTGGCAACCCCGAAACCACCGACATCACACCTCAAAAAACCGCTCCCTTTCTTAGGCGCTTTGACCATTGACTAATCCCCCATGTCTATTGACCATCCCGCGCATGGACAACCCGACCGCGATTTTCATCCTCGTTGCCTTGCTGGCTCTGTGGAACCTCGATTTCATCTCATCCCTTTTCAACCTCAAGGCGCTCGACCCCAAACTGCCCGACGAGTTCCACGGTGTCTATGACGAGGAAAAATATGCCAAATCACAGGAATACACCCGCGTTTCCGAGCGATACGGGATCATCACCGCAACCTATGGCCTCACCCTGTTGCTGGTATTCTGGTTCATGGGTGGCTTCGGCTGGCTCGACCAGTGGTTGCGCGGCTACGGCTGGAGCGAGACCGTCACCGGCATTGTTTTTATCGGCGTCCTCTTCATCGGCAACTCCCTGCTGACCCTGCCATTTCAAATCTACGACACCTTTGTCATCGAGGAACGGTTCGGGTTTAACAAAACGACACCGAAGACGTTTGTGGTCGACCAGATCAAGGGCTTTCTCCTGGCGGCTCTGCTCGGGGTGCCCTTGCTCGCGCTGGTGCTGTGGATCTTCGGCACGGTGGCAAACGCCTGGCTCTGGGCATGGCTCGCCTTCACCGCCTTCCAACTGCTGATGACCTACCTCGCCCCCACCTTCATCCTCCCCCTGTTCAACAAATTCGAACCGATGGAGGACGGCGAGTTGAAATCGCGCATTCAGAAGATGGCCAAAAAATGTGATTTCCCGCTGACCGAGATCCACGTCATGGACGGGTCCAAGCGGTCGACCAAATCCAACGCATTCTTCACTGGGTTTGGCAAAAGGAAAAAGATCGCACTCTTTGACACGCTGATTGAAAACCACGGCACGGATGAGCTCTTGGGTGTGCTTGCGCACGAGATCGGCCATTTCAAAAAGAAGCACATCATCCAGCGGATGGCTTTTTCATTTGTCCAGACGGCCGTCGTTTTCTTCCTGCTCGGGTTGGTGACCGATAAGTCGAGTGCGTTTGCCCGGCAGCTCTTTGACGCCTTCGGGGTCGATCAAATTTCCATCTACGCCGGGTTGGTCTTTTTTATGTTACTGTTCTCGCCGGTGAGCCGTGTGCTCTCGGTGATTGGCAATTTGTCGAGCCGCAAACACGAGTTTGAAGCTGACGCCTATGCCGCTGAAATCCAGGAAACCCCCGAGCATCTGATCAAGGCGCTCAAGAAACTCGCCGCCGACAATCTCTCCAACCTCACGCCCCACCCGCTGCCGGTGTTCCTGGACTACTCGCACCCTCCCATGCTGACACGGATCAAGGCACTGCGGTCATTGGCGGACAAGGCTTGAGGCCAGGAGCCGGGTGCGACTGCCGCGGCATGAATACCGCGGCTCTGGCGCCGCTGGCCACGCCCGGCCGGGCTTTCCGGGCTGGCTGGCTGGCATCATTTCATCTCGATCACGAGAGGAGCAATGCCCGCGGCGGCGCGATCATGATCGCCATCCTTGGCGGGCGCGCCGGTGAACTCGCGCATCCATGTGACCTGGTAGCCTTGCCACAGGGCGGCTTTTTGCCCGGGCGTTTTATTTTCCAACTCGATCACACCGGAGCCGTCGAGGGTGGTGAAGACGAAACGATTCCCTTCCTGGGCGTCCATGTCCACACTCACCTCGGTTATGCCGCCGAGGGCCATGTGCTTATCCTGCAGATTCACTTCCTCATAGGACTTCAGGGTGACCCGTTTTTTGTCGGCCGCGCGGGTGATTCGGATGCGGTCGCCGCGCATCGCGCCCTTGACCTTTTTTTTGTCGGCATTCCCATAGGTGGATTTTCCATACATGGCCGGCACCTTGACACAGAAGCCCAGGTAGAGTCGGCCGGTTTTAAGGGTCCCCCGATCAAGAATCCGGCCGTCCATGATGATGCGGTTGCGTTCATACTTCACCGTGACCTCCAGCTTGACGTCCCCCTTGGATCCGGCGGTGAACCTGACCTCTTTGTGGTCGAGCCCCGGCTTCATGTCCGTGCGGAAGCTGTCTTTGCCAAGCTTTTGCGTGGTCACTCTGCCTTGCGAGTCCTCGACAACAAGCTCAACCCGAATGTCGATGGTGCGCGACCGACCGATCCGTTGCTTGGTCTTGGACGCAATCAGGTAAATCTCGCACTGCCCCTCACTATCAATGGCAAACTCAAAGCCACGCCTCGCATAGCCCGAGAAATATCCTGCCCATGGGTTCTTCGTCATCACAGGGAGTGACCCGGCCAGCACATGATGCGCTGAGCAGACAACCCAACCCAGGAGCCACCCCAGGACCATAATCCTCCGGACGGCACCGGGGCACCCAAGAAATCGGTTCCTGTTCATACATCTAACTCTACCTGGCTGGCGCCATGCTGTCGAAATTAATATTTGATAGATTTTTGATAGACTTCTGATAGTTCGGCCGCAAGGCCAGAGCGGGACTGCGCCCCGGGTTAGACTACGGCCCCATTTTCTTGTTCACTGGATTACTCGTGAATACGCAAGCGGCCTTCATCGGCCTGGTTCGCTGGCCGCCGCAGAGCATCCCCACCCTACGGTGCCCAATGGTCCGGGCGGACAATCGACCCCTCTGTTTTATTCGTTATTCACCGTTGCACCTTTGCCGATTCTTTGGACAATGGACGTGTCCCTTCATTCTATGAACAACCAAGAACTTTCAGATAACATCACCGCCGCCTGCCAGTGGGTCCCCGTCGTCAAGGAGGAGATGGGCAAGGTCCTGGTCGGCCAGGCCGACCTTGTCGACCGGCTCCTCGTGGGGCTTCTATGCAAGGGGCACATCCTCCTGGAAGGTGTGCCGGGGCTCGCCAAAACCCTGGCCATCAAGGCGCTTTCAGGTTGTATCCATACCAATTTTGCCCGCCTCCAGTTCACCCCCGACCTGCTGCCTTCCGATTTGCTGGGGACAATGATCTACAATCCACGCGAGGCCACATTCTCGGCAAAACTCGGACCGATTTTCAGCAATGTCATCCTCGCCGACGAAATCAACCGGGCCCCCGCGAAGGTGCAGTCGGCTCTGCTCGAGGCAATGCAGGAGCGACAGGTGACGATCGGTGACACCAGTTACCCGCTGCCCGACCCGTTCCTGGTGCTGGCGACCCAAAACCCGATCGACCAAGAAGGAACCTACCAGCTACCCGAAGCGCAGCTGGACCGATTCCTGCTGAAGGTGGCCGTCGACTACCCGAGCCGCGACGAGGAGCTCCTGATCCTCGACCGTATGGCCACGTCCGAGCCCGTTTACCAAACCAGTGCGGTGGTGGACATCCCGACCGTATCCCAAAGCATCCATCTGGTGAACAGCATCTATATCGACCCCGCCGTGCGCAAATACATCGTGGAACTCGTGCATACCACCCGTTTCCCCGCCAAGGTCGACACCAACTTGAAAAACCTGATCCGTGTCGGAGCTTCACCCCGTGCGTCCATCAACCTCGCGCTGGCATCGCGTGCCAAGGCCTTTATGGCTGGCCGCGCCTTTGTCACTCCGCAGGATGTGAAAGACCTCGCGCACGACATTCTCCGTCACCGCATTCTGCCCAGCTACGAGGCCGAGGCCGAGGACATCACGACGGATGTGATCATCGACCGGATCCTGGCCCGGGTGCCGGTGCCGTAATAGGGTTGCGTTTTAAACGTTGAATACCAAACTTCAAAGAGCTGTCAGCCTCGAGGTATTCCTCAGACCTCAGGAATGACGCGCTGGCGCATGCTGCCGATCCCCTCGATACCCAGCTCCACCTGATCGCCCGCCGACAAAAACCGCGGCGGCGTCATGCCCATACCCACCCCGGCGGGTGTGCCGGTGGCGATCACATCGCCTGGCAGCAGGGTCATGAACCGGGAGATATAGCTTACCAGATAAGCGACGCCGAACATCATGTTGCCGCTCCATCCGTTCTGGCGTTTTTCGCCATTGACCTTGGCCCATAGGTAGAGGCTCTGGGGGTCGGCTACTTCGTCGGCAGTCACCAGGCATGGCCCCAGCGGGGCAAAGGTATCGGAGCTCTTCCCCTTCACCCACTGACCGCTGTGTTCCTTCTGCCAGGCCCGCTCACTGTAGTCGCACATCACCGTGTAGCCGGCGATGTATGCCATTGCCTCGGTTTCGTTGACATGCCTCGCGGTTCTTCCGATGACCACAGCAAGCTCGACTTCGTAATCCAGCTTCTGACAACCCGAGGGAAGAATAACATCATCAAAGGGGCCGCAGCAGGCGGTTGTCGCCTTCATGAAAAGAACGGGCTCAGCCGGCACCCCACCCCCGAATTCCTTGGCATGGTCGGCGTAGTTTTTCCCGACACAGACAAGCTTCGATGGGCGCGCGACGGGCGCCGCCAGCTTGACGTCCGCTGGTAATTCCAACCCGCCCGGACAGTCGTCATCCACCCAACTCCGCAGTGACTCGAGTCCGCCACAGGCAAAAAAACCCTCGTCATAATCCAGGAACTCCTCTGAGGCATCGATGATGCGCCCGTCCGGGAGAATGACTCCTGGACCTTCGCGGCCGATACCGCCGTGTCGAATGAGTTTCATAAGCTGTGGGGGGAGCTGGTTATTGGAGTTTTAAAGTCGGATGATGCCGCCTTGTTGGCATGGAGCAAATCAGGTGCGGAACAGTGCCGCAGCCTCGCCCTTGGCAGGAAACGGTCCTCCGCGCTCTTTTTTCCAGAGGATCTCCCCGCCCTTGCGGATTTCAAAAATGCCGCCACCGCCGCCAACCAGCAACACTTCGGCTCCGGTGGCCTCCTTGATCTCTGCCGACACACGGTCGGCTTCTGGGCGGTAGTTTCACTGCTCGCAATATTCAATTTCAATGGTCATGGCTTTGTTGTGCCTGCACACTACTCCTTTTGTCACCAAAAGTGTAGGTAAAAAGTGGAGGCAGACCAGTGATCCGACACGGCGACTCAGTTGGCCGGGCGCCTTCCTCAACGCGGCGGAATTCAAGAGGCATTAAATTTATCATTTTACTCTTGATCTCAAGCCCCTCTTCGTAGAGTTTCTGCGCGCCGTCCGAACAGGGCGGCCACCCCGTAATTTGCGGGGGGTAATTGCGGGGAGTAGCTCAGCTTGGTAGAGCGCTGCGTTTGGGACGCAGATGTCGCAGGTTCGAATCCTGTCTCCCCGACCACTTACATTGCGAAAGTATTAACCGGTCATCATCCGCCAAGGCATGCCAAGGGGCACAGCGAAGGATGAGAACGAAGTTCGAGCGCATCTGCCGCGCATCGCGGCTATGACGCCACCCGACTTCCGGAGGAGGAAGTCTGCAAACCAGCACAGTGCGAGCGGGCGAGCACAGCGCACTATTAAACCGGGTCTACACCAAAGTTTGGGGACGAGGCATTTTTTTAATAGTTGATAGTGGGGTTAGCCGCACTGGGCGATGACGCGCGTGTTTCGAGGTCGAATGGACACTGTTTCCGTTATTTCCCTCCCGAGCCTGGTCGCCCTGCCGCAGAGGTTTTACGAATAATTGTGACAATGGGGGCATTTATGTTATTTTGTCAGACCCTGTGATGGCGTCATGCCTACAGGGAAACAACAACCCCCCCAAAAAAACCAATGAAACTTAAATACGTTATTACCCTGATCGCCTCGAGCGCCCTATTGACATCCTGTGAAAAGGCCAAGGAAGCAGCAGACGATACCGAAAAAAAGGCCGATGAAGTGGCCGAAAAAGTAGCCGAAACCGGCGAAGACATGGCTGAAAAAGCCGCGGAAAAGGCGGCCGAAGCCAAGGCAGCCGCCGAGAAGCAGGCTGCAGAAGCTAAAAAGGCAGCCGAAGACGCCGCCAAAAAAGCCGCGGAAGACGCTGAGAAAGCAGCGGAAGACGCCAAAAAGGCCGCGGAAGACGCTGCCGATAAGCTCAAGGAGACTGGATCTGATGCAATAGAGGACGTAAAAGACGCCGCAAAGGAAAAAGCAAGCGACCTCATTGATAAAGCCACCGACGGCCTCGCTCCCAAGGCCCCCGAGTAACGGGCTCCTACTTCCCATACACACGATCATCACACACACATACTGCACCCTCGTCCGTCACTGGGCGGGGGTGTTTGCCCCCCCGAATCGGCCAAATCGTGGTGGGTCGCCCGATCAGACCCTTAAATCGATTCCATAGGCTTGCAATATTGCCACGATTCCATAATCTGCCGCCTTCCTATGGAACTCTCTGCCATCATTGAAGCCCTGCTCGTCGCCTCTGAGGACCCCCTTCCCAGCACGGAACTTGCCCGTCTTATCCGCGCCCGCGTGGCCGAAGCCGAGGACTCACTCGCCGCTGAAGCCGAGGAGGGTCAATCCGACAGCGCGCCCGAGTTGCCAGCCGAGCTGGCTGCACTTGCGGACGTCAACGAGGATGCCATCACCGCCGCCATTGCCCAGCTCAATCACAGCTACGAGGTTACGGGACGTGCCTTCCTGTGTGCCGAGCGCGCCAAGGGGTGGAAAATATTCACCCGTCCGGACTACGCCGCCTTTGTCCGCCAGCTTTTCCCCGGCAGGAAGCCGAGCCGGCTCAGTGGCCCCGCCATGGAGACACTGGCCATCATCGCCTACCGTCAACCCGTCACCAAGGCATCGCTTGAAGCCGTGCGCGGGGTTTCCTGTGACGGCATGCTGCAGAAGTTACTCGATCGTGAACTCATCAAGATCGGGGGGCGTGCCGACCTCCCGGGCCGCCCGATGCTCTACGAAACCACCGACCTCTTTTTCGAACACTTCGGGGTCAGGTCCGTGGACGAGTTGCCCAACGCCAACGAACTCAGAGCGGTTCAACTTCCCGAGCCCGAACTCGAACCGGAGGCCGCCGAAGCCACCGAAGACGCGGAGGGACATGTCGATCAGGCAAGCGAATCCCATCCCGCGCAAGATGTCGAAAAACAACTCGCCCTCAGCGGCGCCGGCATCCCGCAGGCTCCCGACAGCACCGAGGAAACGACGGCCGAACCAACTGCCACCGACGACGACCAGGAATAACTGATTGCTCCGACCGTCAACGCCCCGGCGTAACAAAGCTCACCCACTAACATTCACCATCCCAAAGTGCCACTCGACGACATACGCACCAAGATCGACCAGCTCGATCAACAACTGCTCGACCTCCTTTCCGATCGCGCCGATCTCGTACATGAAGTCGGTGTGATCAAGAAAAAGGAAGGCCTCCAGATCTACGCGCCGGAGCGTGAGGACGCCTTGCTGAAGCGGCTGGCGGAAATGAATCACGGTCGCCTGCCCGACAAATCCATCCTTGCGATCTATCGGGAGATCATGTCCGCCGCCCTCGCCCTCGAGGACAACCTGACCGTCGCCTACCTCGGGCCGGAGGGAACATGGACCCACCAGGCGGCGATCAAAAAGTTTGGCCACTCGATCACCTACTCATCGCAATCGAATTTCGCCGACGTGTTCGAACAGGTGGCGCGCCGCAAGGCGCACTATGGTGTCGTCCCCATCGAAAACTCGACCGAGGGCGCCGTGTCACATACCCTCGATCTCTTTGTCGATTCCCCGTTGCAGATTTGTGCGCAAGTGCTCCTGCGTATCGAAAACGGCCTGATGGCCTGCATTCCGCGCGAGGAAATCAAGACCCTCTACTCGCACCCGCAAGTTTTCGGCCAGTGCCGGAACTGGATCCTGCGCAATTTCCCCGAGGCCGACCTGGTCGAAGTTTCCTCCACCACCAAGGCGGCTAAGCTCGCCCGGCAGAATGCCGCCGACGGCGCGGCCGCGCTCGGAGGCAAACTCGCCGCCGAGCTTAACGACCTCACCATGCTGGAGGAGTCGATCCAGGACCGCGCCACGAACACGACCCGCTTTCTGGTGATCGGGGAGAAGACATGCCCGGCGACGGGCAACGACCGCACCTCCATCCTATTTTCCGTGCATGACCGTCCCGGATCGCTGGTCAAGGCGCTGCAGGCGTTTGACAAACTCAATGTCAACATGAGCAAAATCGAGTCGCGGCCGTCGAAGCAGCGCGACTGGGAGTATATCTTCTACGTCGACCTCGCCGGCCACTGCACCGATACGGATGTCGCCGACGCCCTGCTCGAGCTGGAAAAGCATTGTTCCCTGGTCAAGATTTTCGGGAGCTATCCGGATACGCAGGAGTAGCTCGGCCTATATTGACAAATCATTTAAATAATCCTTGCATTGCGGCGGAACCCACCCTAGTTTCCGCCCGCACCCGAAAGGGTAAAACTATTTCAATCGCGGGGTGGAGCAGCCAGGTAGCTCGTCAGGCTCATAACCTGAAGGTCGTAGGTTCAAATCCTACCCCCGTAACCAATTTAAAGCCCAGTTTAAAACCCACTTAAGAAGTCGCTTTTTGCTTAGTGCGAAAAGCGGCTTTTTTGTATCCACAGACAACAACCCATTCCAATGAAAACTTTCGACGACCTCGGTTTATCCGACAATATCCTCCGCGCTGTTAAAGACAAAGGATATGAAATCCCCTCTCCTGTTCAGGAAAAGGCCATCCCCGCCGTGCTGACCCGCAAGGATCTCCTTGCCGCCGCCCAGACCGGCACCGGGAAAACCGCCGGCTTCACCCTGCCGATGATGCAAATCCTCGACGAGACCGGTGACGCCAAATTATCGCGAGGCCGGCCGATTCGCGCCCTGGTGCTCACCCCGACGCGCGAGCTGGCCGCCCAGGTCAACGAGAGCATCAAAACCTACGGGAAATACACCTCGCTCAGGAGCCTTGTGGTCTTTGGCGGGGTCAAAGCAAGTCCCCAGATCCGTGCCCTCAGGGACGGTATTGACATCCTCGTCGCCACCCCGGGCCGCCTGCTCGACCTCTGCCAGCAGGGTGCGTGCAAACTCGACCACATCAACATCCTCGTGCTCGACGAGGCCGACCGCATGCTCGACATGGGCTTTATCAATGACATCCGCAAGGTGATCAAGATGATGCCGAAGAAACGTCAGAACCTGCTGTTCTCGGCCACCTTTTCCAAGGAGATCCGCAACATGACCCGCGAGCTTCTGATCGATCCGATCACAGTCGAAGTCAGCCCGAAAAACACGGCGGCCCAGACTGTCTCCCAGCGTGCCTACCGCTGCGACAGCACCTCAAAAACCCAGATCGCCATCAAGCTGATCAAGGAGGGCAACTGGGAGCAGGTGCTTGTTTTCACAAGAACCAAGCACGGGGCAAACCGACTGAGCAAGAGCCTCGACCAAGCGGGCATCCAGTCCAGCGCCATCCACGGCAACAAAGGCCAGGGCGCGCGCACCAAGGCGCTGGCCGGCTTCAAGGACGGCAGCGTGCGAGTCCTCGTCGCCACCGACATCGCGGCGCGTGGTCTCGACATTGCCAACCTGCCCCATGTGATCAATTTTGAACTGCCCAACGTCCCGGAAGACTACGTGCACCGCATTGGCCGGACCGGACGTGCCGGCCAGGAGGGTGACGCGATCTCCCTCGTCTGCAACAATGAGCGCCCCTATCTCCAGGCGATCGAAAAAATCATCTCCCAGAAAATCCCCCTGACCGATGTCGACGGGTTTAAGCCGGAACTCTGGCCCGCGAAGGGACCGACCGCAAGTGAGGTGCAGAAGGCCGATGCCGCCCGCAAAAAAGCAGCCCGCCAAGCCCAGGGAGGCGGACGCAGAAAACCCGCCGCTCAAAAATCAGGCAGCAAATCCGATGGCGCATTCAACCCGTCAGCCGGCAACAGCGCAGGTGGCCGCGGTCGGCGTTCAGGCCCGGGAGCCAGCCGACGCCGGACTTCAAGGGGACGATAAGCGGCGGGCCGTAACAAAGAGGCGTTAGCCTCCGCAGCAACGAGCTGATAGCGTGCGCACCGGTCAATCGGCGCTCACCAACAGACCGGCTCTCTCCGTGTATTTTTTATTCTGCCTGTTCTGCCTGTTCTTCTTCCCTCCCCTGAGCGCACTCGGGTCGTAGTGCGGCTGGGGTGTCATCTGCTGGGCATCGGCGGATTTCAACCACAGGTCAAGTTGGGTGGCCAGACCCTTGGCTTTTTCAGGAGGAGTCGCGGCGAGGTCACTTGATTCGGTAGGATCCTTGTTAAGACGATAGAGTTCGAGATTTCCCTCTTCATGGAAGCGGATGAGTTTCCAATTCCCCATGCGGATCCCGCCTTCGTATGAATATCCTTTTCTTGGGCTGAATCCCCCGCTGCGGGTTTCCGCATCACCCCCATTATCACCAGTAAAGAGGACCAGGGTGTTTTCGCTCAGCCCGTGTTCATCTTCTTGACGATCTTCTTGACGAATGCGGCATGATGCACGATCAGTCAAGGGACGGATTCCGTCTTGATTTTGTCGTGAAACAGCCCCCCATCATCGCTGGTATTGATTTCTCAGCTTCGTCATCCATGGTCCTCCGCCACGCTGTGCATGCGGGAGCCCTGCACGGCGCTCCGGTTATGGCAGTCCATGTGCTGAGTGATTGCCTGCTCGAACACTGGACGGCGAGTGGAGGGTCGCACCTCTCTATCGACAGCCTGGCAGCCCAGGCCAAGGACCGACTGAACCAAATGGTCGCGACCGATACGCCGGATGCCGATGTTCGCCTCGAGGTCCGCAGTGGTAAGCCGGTTGAGGAGCTGCACCGTATCGTTGAGGAGCACAACAGCACCCTGTTGGTCATTGCGGCCAACGATACGACTAAAAAGCATCTCGGCACAATCGCCTCGCGCTGCGTTCGCACAATCCCCTGCGACACGCTGATCCTTCGTGATTGGCAGCAGGGGGATTTCTCGAAAATCGTGGTCGGGACGAATTTTTCAACCGCCTCGGATCACATCTTACAACGCAGTATTGAGCTCGCCACCGGTTACGGGGCGGAGCTCGAAATCGTTCACGTCATTTACCCGCCGGACCAAAATATTTGGGGAGAAACTCTCGAACACGACGAGAATTCGCCTGTGAGTTACGTCGAAGAGTGCCGGACAAGGGCCAACCGAAAGATGGCGGACGCCCTCGCAGCCCACTCGCAACAACTCGCCGGCATCACCTACCGGTCCACCATCCTGGAATCGACCGTGCCCTCGCTCGCCTTGGCCTATCACATCCAGGACTCGGGCGCCGATCTGGCGGTGCTGGGTACCCGGACCCATTCGCGACTCGCGGGGTATTTCATCGGGACCAATGCCGAGCGCTTGATGCGTGATGCCACCGCCTCGGTGCTGGCCATACGGGTTTAAGCGATGCCGGTCACCACCATCCGGAGCTCGTCGCACCTGGCAACTTGCGCCGAGGACAACCTTTTACGGTTTTCGTTGGCAATGGATGTCAGTGCGGAGTAGTTGTGCGCTATGCCAATTTCCCTAGGTGCAACAGGTACGGTCCCGGCGTTTTTCGTGCTGTTAACGCTGATTCTATGCTCTGTCGTGGTCGTTTCGCTCGTGCTGGCACGATTCAGGCAGTCCCTGCTGGTCGGCTATTTCCTCTGTGGACTGGTGCTCGCCAACTCCGGCATTCTCGCCTGGGCGGGCGCGGATTCCAGTGAGATGATCCACGCGCTTTCCGAAATAGGGATCATCCTGCTGCTGTTCACGCTCGGGGTGGAATTCTCCGTCAGTGAGTTGAAAAACCTGAGGCGCGCGGCCTTCCTCGGCGGGAGTGTCCAGATGCTGCTCTGCGCGCTCGCCGGCACCGGAATCGCCGCATGGATGGGCGTACCGCTGCGGCACGCTGTCGTCGTCGGGTTTGCCATCGCCCTTTCATCCACCGCGGTGTCGCTCAAGAGCTTCCAGGATATGCGGCAACCCGACAGCCCCCAAGGGCGCGTCGCTCTGGGGATGGCTCTTTTTCAAGATCTTGCCGTGATCTTCTTCATGGTGCTGCTGCCGGTCATCCTCAACACAGGGGGCAATGCCGTGATCGACCTCTCCCTGGCCCTGGTCAAGGGACTCGCGTTCTGCGTGGGCGCAATCTGCCTGAGCCGCTACGGCATCCCGCAAATGCTCAGTGCCGTGGCACTGACCCGCAGCCGGGAGTTGTTTACCGTGACCGTGGTCGGTCTCTGCACCGCCGTTGCCGTGCTCTCCGGATTACTGGGCCTGAGCCCCGCGCTGGGCGCCTTCGCTGCCGGGGTGGTGGTGAGCGGCTCCATCTACAGCCACAGGGTGCTCGCCGATGTATTGCCACTCAAGGATCTGTTCCTGACCCTCTTTTTTGTATCCATCGGCCTGCTCATCGACCTGGATTCAATCATCTCCCACTGGCATCTCATCGTTTGCGGCACCCTGCTCATCATCATCATCAAAGGTGCGATCGTCGCTTTCGCCGCCAGGATATCAGGCCTGCGTATGGGCGATTGGCTGATCACGGCCGCCGCACTGTCCAGTACCGGTGAGTTTTCCATTGTTTTGCTCAACCGGGCCGCCGAGCTGGATGCACTCAGCCCCCTGGTCGAGCAGGTCCTGCTGGTCTGCACCGCCGTCACCATGGGACTCGTGCCCTTCCTGATGAAGTCCAGCGTAGCAGGCGCTAAAAAGCTCAGAGCCCGCTTGAGCTTGCGTCCCGGAGCCCGAACCGACAGCCATCTGGGCATGTCCGGTAAAATCGACAGCCTCGCCGATCATGTCATCATTTGCGGCTATGGCCCGATCGGCCGGAATCTGCACGAAAGCCTGCGGAAATCAAACATCAGGGCCATCATCATCGAAATGAATGCCCAAACGGTCAAAAAACTCCTCAGCGAGGGCACCAAATGCATTTTTGCCGATGCCGGTCAGCGCGTCGCGCTGAAGCTCGCCCGGATCGAACAGGCACGCGCCATCGTCTACACCTTCCCCCAGAAAGAAGTCGTGCTCGGCGCATTACCCGTCATCCGCGAAATGAACCCGACCATCCTGGTCTTCGGTCGCACCAAATTCGAAACCGAAGCCGCCGAACTCATCCGTGCCGGCGTCAATCACGTGCATCACGACGAGGCGGAAAGTGGCCGCGCCATCACCCGCTCCGTCATGGATTGCTATACCGGCTCACTCGACGACGAAGACTGGGATTAGTCGTCAGCCAAGCCCGCGACGGCGCCGGTTACGCTCTTATGTTCTTTGCGTTAAATTAAGTGTAACCGCCTTAGTTTTACCTGATTGCGACTTTATTTACCGAATGGGCGTCCGCGGGGCCGGGTCGACGCCCCAGGCCTCGAGCGCATTGCCTATCCGCAGGTTACTCGGAAGTTACTCACGGGTTATTAACATCTTATTAACAGGCCGCCGACCGACTTATTCGCATTTTATTCACAAAGTTATTCGCAGAGTTACCCCCATGTTGCTGCCATGTTGTTCACCATCCATGGAGCCTGGCTAGCGGAGTTTCGAGACACCGAGCATCGGCCAGACTTAAGCTACGGGCGTGTTTTCTAGGGGGGGGTCTGATTCGGCACCGGCAAAGGATTGCAACTGCGACGGGTCGACCTCCCAGCCCACCTTCCGCGGTCCCGAGCCAAAGATGATCCTGTCATCGGTGCGACTCGATTGTCCCGACCGAAAAACCGATCACACCTCGGCCCCGCGATTGGTCAACAGGGTGCGGAGAACAGCCATCGGGAGAATGGAAATGCCCGCTGCCAGCAGAGCGATTTTCCACCCTGGATAAACCCGGGCCTTATTGGCGTGCAGGGCATGAATGGAGT
>JBFERY010000054.1:0-18105 GCA_041548785.1 Oceaniferula sp. | reverse complement strand
GCGAATGCTCAAGGCGAGATCATATTGCAGAGTTTTTTTCTTCTAGGCCTGCCGGTTTCTATGCAGACTGGGTCCTATCAAGCCTATGAGTGATTCTTCCTTACCCCAAGATGGCCCGATTTGCAAACCGACCAAGTGGTTCCTGTGGCGTGCGCTGGCAATGCTGGTTATGTTCAGCGTCTTTGCCGTGTTGTTTCTCAAGGATGGTATGTGGGGGTACCGGGATAAAAACCTTCAGTTTTACATCCATGCCAGCTTCGTGCAGGCAGGAACACAATTTCAGGAAATGGAAAATGACGGCGGCCTTTCCGAGTCGGCATGGAAAGCCTATGCCGGCGCCCAAAAGTGCACCTTTCCCGACGAGGCCGAAAAAATACTGCCGAGGGAGACTGACCTTGAAATGACGTGGCCCGATATCCTGGTGAACGGGTATGCGGTGATGTCAGAAAAGGGGGCTCAGAATGGTGCCGTGAAATTGTGGGAGGAATACTCGGCCTCTAGAAAATGGAGCTCCGATCCCGGGGATCAACCGATGAATGCCGGGAAGATCCGTGAGCAATTTTATGCGGCGGGCATCGCCGGGGTGCTGATTGCCGTCACCCTCTTTTTCCTGGTTCGCACGATGCGGCGCAGCATCCACGCTGATGGCGAGGCCCTCTACACCCAGACCGGTCAACGAATCCCCTACGCGGACATGGTGCGGATCGACAAGCGTAAGTGGGATACCAAAGGGCTGGCCATGATTGATTACAAGGATGGAGGTGAAGCGAAGAAGGCGAGAATCGACGGGATGGTCTACGGCCAGTTCAAAGAAGAAGACGGAGCCCCGGCAGACAAGCTTCTGGCCCATGTGATGGAGCGCTTCAAAGGCGAAGTGGTGGAATATGTCATGGATGAAGAAGGCCAGGCCGAGGGCCAACCCGAAGGGAAGCCGGGACCAGGACAGCCCGATCAGTAAGATTGGGTAACAATTCGTCATTTCCGTACATTTCAGTATTGCCAATTGATCGTCGCGGGGCTAAACCATCTCCAACCAACCCACAATTATTAGCTATAATGTCTGACATCGAATCCAAAGTAAAAGATATCATCGTCGAGCAGCTCGGCGTAAGTGCCGACCAAGTAAAGCCCGAAGCCAAGTTCATTGAAGATCTTGGTGCTGACTCCCTCGACACCGTCGAGCTTGTCATGGCTTTCGAAGAGGAGTTCGGAATTGAAGTTCCCGACGAGGATGCCGAGAAACTCCAGAGCGTGGGTGACGTCGTGACTTATGTGACGGGCGCTTCCTAAACCGAAGAGACCAAGCCGAAAATATCAAATTCCGATATAATTTTTCAATCAGGGCGGGCTCTTCATGGGTCTGCCCTTTTTGTTGCAAACCCTGTGATTACCGTGGATAGTGAGGCGGTATGAGGCCGCATCTTCTGCCGCCCGATGATCTTGGAACAAAAAAATCACCATGCAGCATTCTCCGGACAGTATTCAATACGCCATGGAAACGGCGCGCCTCCTGCACGAGCCCGACCGTAGGATCGATACTTTTGGCGCCACCCGGTTCAAGTTCACCATGTTGAGTGAACCGATGGATTCGGTGGGGCAGGTGCGTATCCGCGCAGGCGAAATGGAGGCACAGAAACCCCAGATCATCCGCCCGGATGGTATGCAGGGCGTCGAGCTCGACGGGTTTCAGGAAAAGGCCGGCGAGTTCATGGATTGGTTGAAGGAGAACAAGCTTGAGCCCGTCTTTTTCCAGTATGGCTTTGTTTTCAAACGCACCCATGTGAGCGAAGAACTGCTCCACGACAACATCGAGGTTGTCCGCGACCGCGTGCTCAGCGAGGTTAAGGCCAACGGCGACCCGATGCTCGCCGTCATGGAGGGCGTCGACGACGCCTGGGAGGTGTCATTACTCAAGTTTGCGATCGATATGATCGGCAAGTCGACCGATATCAACGCATTCGATTTTAAAAGGAAGGGACTGCTCTGAAGGCGTCGCCGATTGGCTTGTCTTTTCGGTGGCGGGACGGATTTTTTTAGTTATCATCCCTGGCATGCGGATTATTCTCATCATCAAAGCCATTGCAGGACTGCTCGTCCTTGGCGCTATGGGGGGCACCGCCTACCTGATGAAAGAGTACACCGGGACGGTCAAGGATATGCCCGGCACGATGATGGAGCGGCAGCGGCAAGTGGAGCTGAGCCTCAAACAGAAAGCAGAACAAGGGATAAAATCCGACAACGAACCGGGCGAAAAGGCCTTTAAGCGGGCCAAGGAGCTTCTCGCGATGGAGTCCATGGCGGAGGCCGAGGAAAAGCTGAAGTATATCGTTAGCTTTTACCCGTCGGCAAAGTGCGCATCCGCCGCCCGCCGGATCCTGGGGGAAATCAACGTCGACCGCCTGCTTGATCCTGAGTGGGAAGACGGGAAGACCGTGCTCAACGTCAAAAGCGGGGATACGTTCACGCGCATCGTCAGTCAAAACAAGACGACCATGGACAGCCTGGTGCACCTCAGCAAGTTGATGCGTGCCGATCATCGCAGTCTGCACCCCGGCGACAAACTGACCGTAATGCCGCTGGAAATGCGCGTGGTTATTGATCTGCGCCGGAAAACGCTCACCCTCTGGCGCGGCGGTGAGTTTATCAAGGAATACCCAGTTGAGAAAATCTCCTACACGGCGACAGATGCGGTGAAGCGCCTCGAAATCGATTCCATCCGTGGCTGGTTCCGTGGTAGGGTCTACCCAGGCCACGCGGAGCAATACCGGGGCGCGAGCAAAATCATCACACTGTCCGATAAATCCCTCGCCATCCGCGCCGTCTCTGACGACAATGAGGGCGACTTTGGATTGGGTTTTCTTCTCAGCCCGGCCGATGTGGAGGAGCTGCCACTGCTGCTTCGTCCCGGAAACGATGTGGAAATAAGGCGCTGAGCCACGGATACCCAACAGTTCAAACCAAATACCTAAGCATGAAACCCCTTGATTTTGAAAAACCGATCGCTGAGCTTGAACAGGAGCTCGAAAAGCTTAAACATAAGGCGCAGACTCAGAACATTGATATGTCTGATGAAATCACCGCGATGGAAGGAAAATTGACCGATACCAGAAATCGTATCTACGACGACCTCTCTCCATGGCAGCGTGTGCAAATCGCCCGTCATACCAGCCGCCCGTTCATGCTCGACTATATTTCCCATGTCTTTGACGACTTCTGTGAACTCCATGGGGATCGTCACATCGGAGACGATAATGCCATGCCTGGTGGTTTCGCCACGCTGGATGGCCAGCGGGTGGTTGTGCTCGGGCATCAAAAGGGACGCGACACCAAGGAGAACTTGCTGCGCAACTTCGGCAGTGCCCATCCGGAAGGATACCGCAAGGCGATGCGCCTGATGAAGCTGGCCGAAAAATTCCACCTGCCAGTGATCTGCCTGATCGACACCCCCGGCGCGTTTCCCGGCATCGGTGCCGAGGAGCGAAACATCGCCGAGGCCATCGCATACAACCTCAGGGAAATGATGCTGCTGAAGACGCCTACGGTCGCCGTGGTCCTGGGTGAGGGCGGCTCCGGCGGAGCATTGGGGATCGGTGTGGCCGACCGCGTCCTGATGATGGAAAACGCCTATTACTCGGTGATCAGTCCGGAGGGCTGTGCCGCCATTCTCTGGAAGCATCGGAAACATGCGCCCGAGGCCGCCGAGGCGATGAAGATCGCCGCTCCCGACCTTGGTAAGCTTAATCTGATCGACGAGGTCATCCTCGAGCCGAAAGGCGGCGCTCATCAGGACCACCAACTCGCGGCGGAAAACCTGCGCCACGCCGTTGCCAGCCAGATCAAGGCGCTTCAGGAACTCAGCACCGAGGAGTTGCTCGATCAGCGCTACGCTAAATTCCGCCAATACGGCGAATGGCAGGGTGAGTGATTGCGATACCATGGCCTGGTCTCGCTGGCTCCAGCCCGGCTGGCTTGAGCCCGGCTATGAAAAAGAACCCTAGCTCCGCCGCCGGTGCCACTCGGTGGTGTCAGGGTGGAGGAGAAGGTCGGTGGGCGAGCCGGCCAGGTCGAATTGGGTGATGAGATGTTCGAGTAAGACCAGCGACGCGGTCGCATCGTAGAGGGCGTCGTGCCATGTCTTGTCCGGGACCAGAGCGCTGACCTTTTCCGTCAGCGACAATTGTGCACAGACCTCGCCGAGGGCGTGCGATTCAAGCCCGGGCCAGGCGGCGCGGGCCAACTGCAGGGTGTCGACCCATGGGCCGAACCCGTGCGCGGGAAAAGCTCGGAGGTAGCGTTTTTCCGTGCCGTGACCATGGGCGACGGCGATGCTGCCCGACAGGGTGGTCTTGATCTGCGGCCACAATGTCATGAAGGCAGGGGCATCAGAAAGATCCTCGCGGGTGATGCCGTGCACTTTTTGCGCCGACCACGTGATCGGCCGGTCGGCACGGATGAAAGAGACAAAGTGGTCGGCGTGCCCATGGTCCCGCGACCAGGTGGCCATGCCAATCTGGACGGGAACGTCAGTCATGCCACGCTCCGCACCCGCCGACTCGAAATCGATGGCCGCGAAGGTGTGCTCGGAAATCATCGGTATACTAATCGGTCTTGGAGGGCTTATTTCACCCAGGGCAACTACCCCGCGATGCCCGCCTTTTTAAGGTCAGCGGCGGCTTTCAAGATAATGGCCTCGGTCGTTTCCCAGTCGATGCATTGGTCCGTGATGGACTGGCCATAGGTGAGTTCTTCGACGGGGCGGGGGAAGCTCTGGTTGCCCGCCACGAGGTTGCTCTCGAGCATGGCACCGATGACGTTGCTGCTGCCAGCCGCGCGTTGACGGACGATCTCGTTGAAGACAGCGGGCATTTTTTCCTGCTTTTTATCGCAGTTCGCATGGGAGGCATCGATCATGACCGACGGGTGCAGGCCGTGTTTTTCAAGCAGGCCGGTGGTGACGGCCACGTCGTCGGCACCATAATTGGGCCCTTGGTCGCCACCTCGAAGGATGATGTGGCAGTCGGGGTTGCCGGAGGTGGTGACGGCGGATGCGACACCCTGCTCGCTGACGCCGAGGAAGGTTTGTGGCTGGCTTGCTGCCTTGATGGCATTGACCGCGGCCACCAGATCGCCGGTGGTTGTGTTTTTAAACCCGAGTGGCATGGAGAGGCCGGACGCCATTTGGCGGTGCGTCTGGCTCTCGGTGGTGCGCGCACCGATGGCCGACCAGCTGATGAGGTCGGCGATGTACTGCGGCGTGATCGGGTCGAGCAGTTCGGTGGCGGTGGGCAACCCGATATCGAGCACTTCGCGCAGGAAGAGGCGCGCCTGGCGCAGGCCCTCCGGGATGTTGTCGGAGCCATCGAGGTTGGGGTCCATGATGAGGCCTTTCCAACCCACGGTGGTTCGGGGTTTTTCAAAGTAGACCCGCATGACGATGTAGATCTGGTGTTTCACCTGCTCGGCGAGTTGGGCGAGTTTCCGGGCATATTCGACACCGGCGGTGGTGTCATGGATCGAGCACGGGCCGCAGACCAGCAGCAGCCGATGGTCATCGCCACTGAGGATGTTGCGGATGTGCTGGCGTGAGTCGGCCATGAACTCGGCCTGCTCCCGCGTGCGTTCCACTTCGGAAAGCAGCAGGGCGGGTGCAGGCAGGGGGATATTGCTGGAGATGTGGAGGTCGGTGACTTGAGCCATGCCAGAGCTTTAAGTTGCAAGTGGTAAGTTTCAAGTTTCAAGTTGCGAAAGGGTCTGCTATTTGTCACCCATGCGAGATAAAGCGATCGGGTTGTTACGGGAATTGACGGATGCACATGGTGCCCCGGGCTTCGAGGACGAGGTGCGGGCGATCTTCACTGATGAGCTCGACGGGATGGGCGAAATCAGCACCGACGGCAATGGCTCCGTGTTTTGTGAGGCGGGCGAGGGACCGCGGGTGCTGCTGACCGGCCACATGGACGAGGTGGCATTCCGCGTGCAGAACATCACGCCCGATGGCTTTATCCAGTTTGTCACACTCGGTGGATGGTGGCCGCATACGCTATTGGCACAACGCGTGGCGGTACGAACATGGGACGGGCGCAAGGTGCTGGGTGTGGTGGCGTCGACACCCCCGCATTTTCTGTCGGAGGCGGAACGATCAAACGTCCTGGTGATTGAGAAGATGTTTATCGATGTCGGCGCAAGCAGTCGGAGGGATCTCGAAAAAAACATGGGTATCCGGATTGGCGACCCGATCGTGCCGATGACCGCATTCACGCCGATGCATGACCCGAACCTCTTCATGGCGAAGGCATTTGATAACCGGGTCGGGATGGCCTGCGCGATCCAGGCAACCCAGGCGCTCACGGCCGCCGGTCACCCCAATAATCTGATTGCCTGCGGCACAGTGCAGGAGGAGCTGGGCGTGCGCGGCGCGATCACGGCGGCGGTCCATGCCACCCCGGACGTGGCCATTGTTCTGGAGGGGACACCGGCCGACGATACCCCGGGGTTTAATCGGTCGGCCTCCCAGGGGGCCATGGGCAAGGGTGTGCAGATACGCTTGCAGGATCCCACCGCGATCATGAATCCTGCACTGGTGGATCTGGCGGTCAAGGTGGCGGAGGAAAACGACATCCCTTACCAACTGACCGTTCGCACGAGTGGTGGCACCGATGCGCGGGCATTTCATCTTTCCGGCACCGGGGTGCCCACCCTTGTTCTGGGCACGCCGTCGCGTTATATCCACACGCACAACTCAATCGTCGATGTGCGCGACTACCTGGCGATGGTGGAGCTCTCAATCGCGCTGGTCCAGCGGCTTGACCCCAATGAGGTCGATGCGCTGACAACGTATCTTTAAACGTAACCCTTGCATGACAAGGGATATTGGTGTGAGTTAGCGGCGTGTTAGCGACATACATTCACAACATGGATCCGGTCATCTTCGATGTCGCCGGACCGATCAAGCTGCGCTGGTATGGTCTGGGATACCTGCTGTCTTTTGTGTTCGGTTACTACCTGCTGCGCTGGCAGGCCCGGAAAAAAATCTGGGTCCTGCCCGAAAGCAAGGTGGGCGACTTCATCGCCTACGCCGCATTTTTCGGCGTGTTTCTCGGCGGCCGACTCGGCTATATCCTTTTCTATCAGATACCCAAGGATAACTTCAACGGCTGGGACGAATTGCTGGCCGACCCGGCGATGATTTTCCGCGTCTGGGACGGCGGCATGGCAAGCCATGGCGGGATTCTCGGATTGATGATTTTCACCCTCATTTATGCGCGAAAAAACAAGGTTTCCTGGACCGGTGTCGGCGACGGCCTTTGCGTGGTTGCCCCGATCGGACTCGGCCTGGTCAGGATCGCGAACTTTATCAATGGCGAGTTGTATGGTCGTGTGGCCCATGGGGTCAGTTGGGCGGTGAAGTTTCCCGACGCCCTGCGTCACAATGGTCGGGCATATGATGCCGTCAGGGAGGCCGGGCGCCTAGCTCCCGAGGTCTACGAGTTTGACTCGCCGCAAAATGAGTTGCTCGGACATCAGTTGTCCTACCTGATTGAGAAATCACGTGATAACCCGGAGATCCTGCAGGCACTGGGAAATCACCTCGATGCCCGCCATCCGTCGCAGCTTTACGAGGCATTGTTGGAGGGTTTGGTGCTCTTTGTCATCCTGTTCCTCACGCGCGTTCGTTTTCCCAAGCTGCCGCACGGCATTTTAACCGGCCTCTTTTTCCTGCTCTACGCCGTGTTCCGGATTACCGTGGAAGGCTACCGCGAACCCGATTCCGCCATGATCGGCGCACTGACCAAAGGCCAGTTTTACTCGACCTTCATGATTGTTGCCGGCGTCGGCTTTATCGGTTTCGCGCTGTGGCGTCAGAAAAAAGCCGGTGCATTGTGACACCATAGACAGCGTGCTATGACGCTACAGATCTTCGAAACTGCGCTGGTGCTGGTCGAGTAACAACGTGCGGGTATAGCCCGCCTGTCGCGCCAGCGCGATGGCGCGATTAAAATCCCGCGCCACCTCTCCCGGGTGGTGGGCGTCCGACGAGATGACCAGGGGGATGCCGGCGGCGGAGGCGAGGTCGAGAAAATCAATTTCCGGGTAGGCTTCCTCACAGGGTTTGTGCCATCCGGCGGTATTCAGCTCGATGGCACAGCCGGCGGAGGCGATGGCGTCAATGGCGGGTTCGTAGAACCGGCGCAGGTCGCCGGTGGGTTTGTAGCCGAATTTTTTGATCAGGTCCGGGTGCGCGAGGATATCGAATAGCCCGCTTTCCGCCATGTCGGCGTAGGTTTGCCAGTAGCGCGCCCAGGCATCGTCGACGTCGGTTTGCGCCCACCTTTCCAGCCACGCCGGGTTATCGAAATCCCAGTCAGTGAGGTAGTGGACGGACCCGATCAGGTAGTCCCAGTTGTATTTCCCCGCAAGGGATTCAATCCAGGCTTCGCAGCCCGGTAACCAGTCGCACTCCAACCCGGCGCGGACGGGCAGAGCCTCTCCCGCCTCAGCGCGGGCGCGGTCGATCCACCGGAGGTAATCCGGGAGGTCGTTGACAGACATCCGCCAGTCGTCGAACGGCTCCGGCTGCACCGGGGCGTGGTCGGAGATGCCGAATTCGGTCAGCCCCGCCTTGAGCGCAGCCTGGACAAATTGCTCCGGCGTGCCTTCGGCGTGATGGCAGAGGGGCGTGTGGCTGTGGTAGTCAGCGGGCATAGGAGTGTTCTAGACGCTATGTTTTCATTTTTAAACTCCAAATATTAAATGGGGTAGAACGGGCTGTTCGGTATCCTGCCCGCCCGGATCTGGGAGCTTGAGTGTTTTGATGGAAAAGAAACGTCGGGGGGGACGCTGGGGCGTAGCCATGACCGCGCCCGCCAACCTCCACACCCAGCAGCCAGTATGCTGAGGCTCCATCAACTGATGCAGAGCTCGGACTGAGGGCGTGCATATTCTTTTTTGCCTAGACTTGGGAATGAGATTCCAGAACATGGGTTTCACCCAAGCACCGGGCGAAGTCGCGCTCAGGCGGGGGGGATGTGCGGTATGGCAACCTGAGCTTGTTTGTTTTTTGATGAGGGCATGATGGGCCAGTCCCCCAGGTTGACATGATTTGTCGAAAGAAATCTGGCATCCGTCGGAGTAAGGTTACAAGTCTCGTTTGCAAAGACAGCGGAATCATGATGCCCTCTCAGAAAACTAATGCTCAAGTTGGAGTGGTCCCGATCATCCTGTCCGCCCTGGCGGTCGCAGGATTCACTCTCAGTGGCAATGCCGAGGGCGTGCCTAAGCCGGCAAAAGCCGGTCATCGCGATTTTTCCCAGCTGGCGCCGACCCCACCGATGGGCTGGAACAGCTGGAATATTTTTGCCAAGGAGATCGACGAGGCGAAAATCAAGGCGGCCGCCGATGCCATGGTTTCCTCCGGTATGCGTGACGCCGGCTACCAATACCTGGTGCTCGACGATGCCTGGATGGCCGACCAACGCGACGAGCAGGGTGTGCTGCAGGCCGACCCGGTCAAGTTCCCCAAGGGCATGAAGGACATCGGTGACTACATCCATAGCAAGGGCCTGAAGTTCGGGATCTACCAGGATCGCGCCTACCGCACCTGCCAGTCGTTGCCGGGAAGCTTTGGCCACGAGCAGATCGACATGGCGACCTTTGCCGCCTGGGGCGTCGATTACGTCAAGATGGACAGTTGCTCGGCCGAGCACAATGGCAGGCTCAGCTCCAATGACTACGCGCTCTACCGCAAATATATCGAGGAAACCGGACGTCCCATGGTCCTGAGTATCTCAGACTTTGGTAATGCCGCATGGGTGTGGGGCGGTAAGGCGTCGGCCCAACTGTGGCGCACCGGGCAGGATATCCGGTCCAAGACAAGTTCCGTCTATGCCTGCGCAGACAATTCCGCGGGTAGCGGCAGGTCCCACCCCGCCTTCAATGGCCTCTGGCAGTTTGCCGGCCCCGGCCATTGGAATGACCCGGACATGCTACAGGTGGGGAATTTGAAGATCAAGGATGAAGGTGTTAGCAAGTCGGCGAATCGGGCGCACTTCGGACTTTGGTGTATCCTGGCGGCCCCGCTGATGGCCGGGAATGACATGCCTAACATGACTGATGCGGTAAAGCGAATCCTGACGGCACCTGAGGTGATCGCCGTCAACCAGGACAAACGCGGAGTGCAGGGATACAAGGTGTTCGTCGATGGCAAAATGGAGGTCTACAACAAGCCGCTCGCCGATGGAACCACGGCGGTCTTACTGCTGAACAAAGGCCGTGTGACAGCGGACATCACGGTGACCTGGGAGATGATCGGGCTTTCGGGTAAGCAACCCGTACGCGATCTATGGGGACGCCAAAACCTGGGCGAGTTCAAGGACTCGTTTACCGCCAAGGGACTTGGTGAGCACGGCAACAGGATGCTCAAAATAGGGAAACCAGGCGCACCACTCCCGATGCCAGCACCTATGCCGCTGGAAAAGTACACAATCACCCGCAAGGGGGTGACATCCCTTTGCGATTTGTACTACGCATGGAGGGAAAAAAATGCCCCGGTCTACAACAAAACATTGGCTGGTGAGCCGATCAAGATCGCGGGGAAAATTCACCCGAAAGGATTCGGTTGCAAAAGCGAGGCACGCTTCATGTTCGCCGGCACGGAACGCGGCGACCGGCTCAGGGCGACCGTTGCTCTGGACGCATCCTACCAGGGGGAAAATGAGGGGAGGTTCCGCGTCTTCCATGAGGACTACTTCGGAGACCGCGTGCTTTGGGATAGCGGCCCGATGACCAAGGACACCGCCGCCAAAGAGATCGATATTGCGCTCGAGAACTACAACTGCCTGATGCTCGTGTTCGAAGGCAAAAGCAAGGAAACCGGCAAAAAGGCAGGTGACGTCCTCGGTGTCTTTGGCAACCCGCGCATTATCGTCAACTGATTACTGATTGCTGATTGCTGAAGTGAGGAGTTGACGTGCCGCCCACTTTGAAAGTCGAAATACAAGAATCATCATCCGTCAAGCGGCCTTTGTAGCCCCGGTCGGGGCTGGCAGCCACCTGCCACCTGAGTTAGTTCCAAATCGAAGTAAGCAGAAAAAGGGATACAGCACGAGGCTGTATCCCTTTTTCAGAGTGTGTGTTTACACGTTCGAAGTCCGTTAGGACTTGTAACGAAGGCGCTTCTTATGACGATTTGCCTTCATGCGCTTCTTGCGCTTGTGCTTACTGATTTTTGTCTTACGACGTTTTTTGAGACATCCCATGGTGTTTGGTGTTCTAGTTCGGGTTAGTCAGCGGATTGCTGGAGATTCGAGAGAGATTCGAGAGAGAGGTTGGAAAGGGGGATTGGAAAGGGGGATTGGGGAAAGGGGAAGTGATCGCTGGGGCGATTTTTTTGGGGTGAACTTGGAGTTTGGTTTCTCAGAGGACGATTTTCGACAGCGGGTATTCGATGATGCCCTCGGCTCCAAGTTCTTTGAGGTCGGGGATGAGGTGGCGGGCCACGGAGTCCTCGATGATGGTTTCGACGGCGACCCAGTTGTCTTCCGCGAGGTGGGAAACGGTGGGCCGGCGCAGGGAAGGTAGTTTATCCAGGACGGCAGGCAAGGACTTTTCTGGCAAGTTCATTTTGAGACCGACTTTACCCCGTGCTTCGAGGGCGGCCTTGAGCATCAGAACCATGCGGTCCATTTTGGTTTTTTTCCAATCGTCCTGATAGGCTGTCTGGGAGCCATAGAAGTGGGGGAAGGATGTCAGCAGGGTATCGACGATGCGGAGATTGTTGGCGCGGATCGATGAGCCGGTCTCGGTGACATCGACGATGGCATCGACGAGGTCGGGGACTTTGACCTCGGTGGCACCCCAGGAGTATTCGACATGCGCGGTGACGCCGTGTTTGTCGAGGTAGTTCTGGGTGATTTCCACACCTTCGGTGGCAATGCGTTTTCCTTCGAGATCCTTGACGCTTTGGATAGGCGAGTCCTGGGGGACGACCAGCACCCACTTGGTCGGGCGCACGGTGGAGCGTGAGTAGGGGAGCTCGGCGAGATCGACGAGCTTGTCCTGATGCGCCGATGCCCAGTCGAGGCCGGTGATTCCGCAATCAATGAAGCCCTGGGCGAGATAGCGGCCGATTTCCTGGGCCCGGATGAAGTAGATGTCAAGTTCGCCGTCGTCGGAATCCGGTCGGAGACCGCGGTCGGACACATAGACGTTATACCCCGCCTGCTTCAGGAGACTGATCGTGGGATCCTGAAGCGAGCCTTTGGGCAATGCGATTTTGAGTGTGTTCGACATAAGACCGGGTAGTGTGACGGGCGGCTTGTGTAGCTTCAAAATCACAAGAATCAACGCGAAATTCCACAATTATGGATAATAATGGCACATAAGGGGGAAAAAGGGCGAAAAAGTGGGCTGATGGGATGATTTGGCATGTTTCGGGCTTGCCGCAATGGGCACATACGTGGATTCTGCGCGCGTCATGAATCAAGAAATTCTCGCTCAAGCCGCTAACGAGGCCCGTGGTCTTGCCATCGATGCCGTTCACGCATGTTCATCCGGTCATCTCGGCCTGCCCTTGGGCTGTGCCGAGATCGGCGCCGTTCTTTTTGGCGAGAGCCTCAGCTACAACCCGGATGCGCCGAAGTGGTTGAACCGCGACCGCTTTGTCCTCTCTGCGGGTCATGGCTCGATGTTCATCTACAGTTGGCTTCATCTTTCGGGCTATGCCGTATCGCTGGATGAGGTGAAGGCGTTCCGCAAGCTGCACAGCATCACCCCGGGGCATCCCGAATTCGACGAAACTCCGGGTGTGGAGGCAACCACCGGCCCGTTGGGGCAGGGGGTGGCGAATGCCGTGGGTTATGCACTGAGTGGCAAGCACGCCGCCGCAAAATACAACACGGCCGAGCACACAATCTTTAACCATCACGTGGTGGCCTTGAATGGTGATGGCTGCCTGCAAGAGGGTGTGGCCAAGGAGGCCATCGCCTTTGCCGGTCACAACCGGCTTGATAATCTGATTCTTATCTACGACAGCAATGACGTCACACTTGATGCCATGGCGGACGTTTCCCAGAGTGAGGATGCCGAGCTGTATTTCACCTCGCAGGGGTGGGACGCGGTAACCATCGACGGTCACGACCTGGCGGCAGTGGCATCGGCCCTCGAGGCTGCCAAGGCGGATGACAATGGTCGACCCAAGGTGATTATTGCCAAGACGGAAATTGGCCGCGGTATCCCAGAGGTTGCCGGCACCGCCAAAGGCCACGGGGAAGGTGGCGCCAATTTTGCCGAGTCCGCCCGCAGGGGGCTGGGGCTCCCGGACGGCTCGTTTTATGTTTCCGAGCAGACCAGGGCCTATTTTGCCGAGCGCAAGCAAGCCGGGCTTGCCGGGTTTGAAGCCTGGAATGCCACCTACGCCGCCTGGGCTGCGGCGAACCCGGCCCTGGCCGAGGAACTGTCCTCCGGAGTTGCCAAGGCGGTGCCAAGTGACCTGCTCGACCGCATCCCCGAATTTCCGGCCGACTACAAAAATGCGACCCGTGCGTCCGGGGGTGACGTCATCCAGGCGGTGGCCGCGGCGATGCCTAACTTGATCACCGGCTCTGCCGACCTCTACGGGTCGACCAAGAATTACATCAAGGACGGTGGCGACTTTGGAGCGAATGATTTTGCCGGGCGCAACATTTGGTTTGGTATCCGTGAGCACGCGATGGGGGCGATCTGCAATGGTATCGCCTACGACGGCTTGTTCCGCGCATCGGGTGCGACTTTTGCCGTGTTTGCCGATTACTTACGTCCTTCGATCCGTCTTGCCGCGTTGGCCAAGCTGCCCGTGACCTATATCCTCACCCATGATTCGGTGGGTGTGGGTGAAGATGGCCCAACCCACCAGCCGGTCGAAACAGTGAGCGGGCTGCGTGTTATCCCCGGTCTTGATGTGTTCCGTCCCGCTGACCCCGAAGAAACGGCGGGCGCATGGGCGGCGTCGATGCACCGGACCGATGGCCCGAGTGCACTTTTCCTGACACGTCAGACCGTGCCTACCTACCATGAAGCATCCGTCAAAACGCGCCGTGAAGGGGCCTTCTACGGGGCTTATATCCTGAAACCGGAAAAAGGTGAACTTACCACGATCCTCATGTCGAGTGGATCCGAGGTCGAGCACTGCATGAATGCGGCTGAAAAGCTGGGCGATGGTGTGCGTGTGGTTTCCGTGCCGTGTATGGAGCGGTTTGAGCGTCAGAGCAGCGCCTACAAGCAGAGCGTGCTGCCGTCGTCCTGTACGCGTCGTGTTGCCATTGAGGCGGGTGTTTCCGCTCTCTGGTGGAAGTATGTCGGCTTTGGCGGCGACGTCCTCGGGATCGACCGTTTTGGTATTTCGGCACCTGGCGACATTGTGATGGAACAGCTTGGAATGACAGCCGAGCATGTTGTCGAGGCCGTTAACGCACTTGCCTAATCTTTTCAAACGAACCTATTAACTACCCTAAATTAAAAAATGAACATTGCGATCGGAGCCGACCATGGAGGTGTGGACCTTAAACATGCCATAGTAACTCACCTGCAAGCTGCCGGCCACAGAGTCAAAGACTATGGGACGAATGGCGGGGACTCCGTGGATTACCCGGATTTTTCCAATGCTGTTGCACGCGCTGTGGCGAGCGGGAACTTCGACCGAGGTATCCTCATTTGTAAATCGGGTGTGGGCATGTGTATAGCGGTCAACCGTTTCCGTGGAATCCGTGGCGCCAATGTCCGGAGTGTTGCCGAAACGGTGACCACCCGCGAGCACAACGATGCCAACGTCCTCTGCCTCGGGGCCGGACATCTGGAGAACGACGGGGCGTTGGCGATGGTCAAGACATTCATCGAAACCGAGTTTGCAGGTGGCCGCCACCAGCTACGCGTCACCAAGGCATCCGGCAGCCGGCTCGCCGTCACCGATCCCGAACTCCACGCCGCCATCGCCGCGGAGGAAAAACGCCAGAACCAGAACATCGAGCTGATCGCCTCGGAAAACTTCACCAGTGGTGCCGTGATGGAGGCGCAGGGGAGTTTGCTCACCAATAAATACGCCGAGGGCTATCCGGGCCGGCGCTGGTATGGTGGCTGTGAGTTTGTGGATGTGGCCGAGCAGTTAGCGATCCACCGCGCCAAGGAGATCTTTGGCGCGGAGCATGCCAACGTCCAGCCACATTCAGGCTCGCAGGCGAACACTGCGGTCTATTTCTCCGTTTTGAACCCAGGCGATAAGATCCTCACCATGGACCTCGCCCACGGCGGGCACCTGACCCACGGGCACAAGGCGAATTTCTCCGGCAAATTCTATGAGGTCACCCACTATGGTGTCAGTGAAACTGACGAGCGTATCGATTATGATGCCTTGGAAAAGACGGCGGAAGAGGTGCAGCCGAAGTTGATTACGACCGGGGCAAGCGCTTACCCGCGCGTGATCGACTTTGAGCGGATGGCGCAGATTGCCAAGAAGGTCGGTGCCTATCTCTTTGTCGATATGGCGCATATTGCTGGCTTGGTTGCTGCCGGGGTGCACCCCAGCCCGGTGCCTCACGCTGACTTTGTGACGACAACGACGCACAAGTCGCTCCGTGGCCCGCGTGGTGGGATCATTCTCTGCAAGGCAGAGTATGCCAAAAAGATCGACGGCACCGTTTTCCCGGGTATCCAGGGCGGGCCGCTGATGCATGTCATCGCCGCCAAGGCCGCCTGCTTTGGTGAGATTCTGAATGGCAACTTCAAGGCGTATTCACAGCAGGTCGTCGATAATGCCCAGGCCATGGCTGCGCGCCTCAGCGAGCATGGTTACCGGATTGTTTCCGGCGGCACCGACAACCACCTCATGCTGGTCGATCTTCGGCCTGCCGGGATCGATGGCTCGATTGCCCAGCACGCGCTTGATGAGTCGGGTATCACGGTCAACAAGAACTCGATTCCCTTTGATACCGCAGGGCCATTCAAGCCGAGTGGCATCCGGATCGGAACGCCTGCGGTAACGACACGCGGCATGAAGGTGGCCGACGTGGAGAAGGTGGCTGATCTGATTCACGAGGCGCTGCAAAACCACGACGACGATGCCAAGCTGGCTGAAATCCGTGCGCGGGTATACGAATTCAATCGCGACTTCCCGTTGCCTGAGTAGAGGTGAGCGCGGTGGGGAGCGCGGGCGTTCCGCCCGCGCAGCCCTCGCTAAAATATACCCTCAACAAACTCCTGTTTGTTGAAGGGTTTGAACTGCTCGGGTTCTTCGCCCAGTCCGATGAACCGGGTTGGGATTCCGAGTTCCTGCTGGATGAGCACGGCTACGCCACCTTTGCCCGAGCCATCGAGTTTGGTGACGATGAGCCCGTCGAGCGTGATCGCCTTGTTAAACTCCTTGGCCTGGGCGAGGGCATTGCCGCCGGTGGTGGCATCCACGACTAACATCTTGAGGTGTGGCGCGTTTTCATCCTGTTTGCCAAGGGTCCGCTCGATCTTGCCCAGCTCTTCCATCAGGTTGTGGCGGGTATGAATTCGGCCTGCGGTATCACAAATGAGAAACTGGGTGCCGTCATTGAGTGCCTTCTGATGGGCGGTGTAACAGACGGATGCGGGATCGGCATTGGGGGCGCCCTTGACCACGGGGATATCGAGGCGCTCGCCCCAGAGCCCGAGCTGCTCGACGGCGGCGGCGCGGAAGGTGTCGGCGGCGGCCAGGAGCACCGAGTGTCCCTGGCTTTTGAGCAGGTGCGCGAGCTTGGCGGAGGAGGTGGTCTTGCCGGTACCGTTGACGCCGACAACGAGGATAACGGTCGGTTTACCATCGCTGCGCGGTGCCAGGTCGGGCAGGTCTTCATCGAGGATCCCGGCGATGTGCTGCTTGCAGACATCGATGACGTCGTCGGCCGAGATTTTGCGTCCCATGGCCCTGAGGTCGTCGATGATGCTTACCGTCGTGCGGGCACCGAGATCGGCGCCGATGAGGTCGGCCTCGAGTTCGTCCCAATCGATTTCAGCGCGATTCGAGACCTTGTTGTAGAGCTTTTTGAAAAATCCTGCCATGGCTTGTTGGGCGGGTTATTAAACCGAACTGACAGGATTGGACAGAGTTTTTTGATTTGAGTGCGCCAAAGCATCGATATCGGCGGAAATCATTGTTTTTAAAAGGGTTCGGAGCAGGCCTTGGCTATCACCATCCGCAAAAAGGCAATAAACCTTAACTTTCTTTGAACGGATACTGTCGTGGGGGGTCTACTTCCCTGAACGCCGTATGTTTCGGTGTTCAACCTCACCAAAGGTGAACACAACAGTTGCAGTTGTCAGTTTCCTCATGTTATCAGCGTGTAAGGACTGAAGAATTCAAAGCCCCGGGAGCCTCCAACTCCCGGGGCCTTTTTGTAAATAAACTACGCGGAAATGAGGCGCGCCCAGGTGCCAAGGTTTTTTTGGGGCGGTTCATCGTGCCTTTCGCGCTCGGTCGCGCTTGTCTTATTTGCCATTTGGAGTTTGAGACATAGGGCTTAGGGTTCTCCCGTGGCGGATATCTTCTCCAAGGCGAAGCGGAGCTGGGTGATGTCGCGGATCCGCGGCAGGGACACCAAGCCTGAGTTGCTGGTGCGTTCCATCCTGCACCGGCTCGGCTACCGATTCACGGTATCAGGCCCCAGAAACAAAAAACTTCCGGGGAAACCCGACATCGTGCTGCCGAAGTGGGGCACCGTGGTCTTTGTCCACGGCTGCTTCTGGCATGGCCACGCTCATTGCCCCTCGTTCCGCTTGCCCAAGAGCCGCAGGAGATTCTGGCAGGAAAAGATCGCCAACAACCGGAAGCGCGACGCCCGTGCGGCCCGCGCACTCCGGCAACTCGGCTGGAACGTGGTCGTGATCTGGGAATGCGAACTGGCGAACTCGCAAAAATGCCAGACACTCGCCAAACGACTGCCCTACCTGATCGAGCGGAAACCGATGGAATATGCGTCCGGGCAAGATGCCAATCTGCCGCTGGTGGCAGAGGCGGAGGGGGAGTACGACGCGAGCTGACTCGTCCTTTGGTTTGCGCGGGCCGGAAGATCCGGGAGGAGGGGCACTTGCTCCCTCGGTAGCCCATGTCTTTCG
>JBFERY010000053.1:0-18220 GCA_041548785.1 Oceaniferula sp. | reverse complement strand
TACCAACCGCCGTTTGGCGGCGACACCTTTCGCGAAGAACTCACCGTCCAAGTCGCGGAGTTGGTGCAAAATGCCCACGCGTTCCTGCATGGCAGCACCGAGAAAATTCTCCCGGGCCTGATCCGCTCTGGCTTGTCACCCGGAGGCGCCCAGCCGAAGGTGCTGCTGGGATTTAATCGGGATTTTTCACGAGCCATGGCGGGCGGCGGAAACATGCCCGTCGGGTTTGAACGCTGGTTGTTGAAGTTCGATCTCGATGCCGAGTATGAACATGGCAAGGAAGAATACGCCTACTCGTTGATGGCACGTGCCGCAGGCATCCGGATGGCGGAGACCCACCTGCTGGTCGGATCCGACGGGACCCACCATTTCCTTTCGAAACGGTTTGATCGGCCCGGCGATACGCGTCGGCATGTGCACACCTACTCCGGGCTCACACATACGCTTGTGAGGGATGGCCTTGAGTATGGTGAGCTGATGGATCTCACCCGCGTGCTTACGGCAAGTGAGGTCGAGGTCGAGGAGGTGTTTCGCCGTGCCTGCTTTAACGTTTTTGCCGGCAATGATGATGATCACGGGAAGAATCACGCCTTTCTGATGGATCTGGACGGGCAGTGGAAGGTTTCACCCGCCTATGACCTGACCAGCACATCAAACCCGCTCGTCAGCGGCATGCGGGCTGCCTCGGTGAATGGAAAAAGCGTCGGAGTCGGTCGGCTTGACCTGAAGCGCTTGGGCGAGTCGCAGAGCGTGCGGAAAATCGACGAGACCATCGAGGAGGTTCTCGCGGCGATCAAGGACTGGCCACGGTGGGCGGGGGAAGCGGGGTTAGGCCGATTCCGCGCCGAGCAAGTGAGAGGTGAGATGCCGGGCACCGATGCTTGATGAAGTCTTGAAGTCCTGGAGTCCTGGAGTCTTGGAGTCTTGAAGTCGGGAAGTCTTGAAGTCGGGAAGTCTTGGAGTCTTGGAGTCGGGAGGTCTTGAACTTTTCGGGCTTAGGCGGCGATCCAGAAGTCGGTGCCTTCGGCTCTTCCGCTGGCGATGAGTGCCGCGCGGATGCGGTCGCCTGCGCCGCGTGTTCCCACGTAGCTCACGATGACTGCTTGGTCGGCCGGGGGCAGCGCGCTCATGGCGACGACCGGCCGCCCGTGGATTAGGCGGCCGATTTTACGTGGGTCGACATCGACAAACCCCGAGGCCGGCTTCCATGCCTGTTCGAGCGGGGTGGCGCACTTGCGGGCCGGCCGACCTGCGCCGGCAATCCACAGCTCCCGTCGGGCGCAGCCGCTTTCATCGATGGCCTGCGCGAGGTAAGGCGCCTTGCACTGATGAAATGCCGCCATGGCGTAGCGTTGGTCATTACGCGATAGCCGGCTCGGGGGGTCGTGCCAGTCATAGAGGGTCTCATTGACCTTGCCGACGCGCACTCCGCCGGCCAGCCAGCGGAGAAACATTTCGTAATCCTCCGGGAAGTCGCCCTCGCGGTAGCCGCCGCGTTTTTCCACGACCTCCCTGCGGTACATCAGGGTGGGGTGGGGCACCGGCAGGTCGATGAACCGGTTCAGCGCGATGTCGTCCACGCTGACCTGCCGGTTGGCCCACCGCACGTGGTGGGCGTAGCCGCCGGCAGTTTGTTGGTTGCCGGCAAAACGAGCCAGGCACGAGACGGCACCGAGGCCGGCGTCGTTTGCCAGCGCCTGCGACTGCTGTGCGAGCCGGGTCGGGTGCGACACATCGTCGGCATCCATCCGTGCGATCAACGGGGCGGCGCGGGAAAGCGAAAAGCCGTGGTTCGAGGCGGCGACAACCCCCCGGTGCGCGCACCGGACGAGTCGGATCCGCGGATCGTTTTGCATAAGGATTTCCACCTGGTCGGCGGAGTCATCGGTCGATCCGTCATCGACAACGATCAGTTCCCAATCGGTCCTTGTTTGCCCGCGGATGCTCGCCACGGCGCGGGTCACGGTGCTGCTGGCATTGTAGCAGGGCATGATGACGGAGATGTTGGGCTGGGATGACTGAATGATGAGATAGGCATAGCGGAAGTGCGGCGGGGAGTGAATCGGTAATGTCGACACATTGGTCATTTTTCAGGCCATGGCACAGATTTACCCGTTTCGTCTTTTCCTTCCCCGGTTAATCAACACAATACCGCCCATGCCCTTCCTTGCTCCAGACGTCATGGATTCCTGTATGCGCCTCGTCAAAGAAGTGGGCCGCTTCCAAATGGGGCATTTCCGGGCGATGCCCGAAGGCGCGGATGACATGAAGGCCGTGCGGGAGACGGTGTCGTTTGTGGATGTCGAGTCGGAGAAGATCCTCAAGGACGGATTGCTGCCCTTGATTGACGGTGCCGGATTTTTCGGTGAGGAAAGCGGCAAGTCCGGCTCGCAGGAATTGGTCTGGGTGGTCGATCCGTTGGATGGCACCACGAATTTCCTCAGCGGGTTCGACCAGTTCTGTGTTTCCGTCGCCCTGGTTGACAATGGTGAACCGGTGTTGGGGGTTATTTACAAACCGGTCACGGGCGAAATATTCTCCTGCAAGCAAGGACAGGGTGTGTATCATAACGGCGTGCTGACCCGGGCTGCGCACCCCGGCATCACCGAGTCCGACGCCCTGTTCGGCACCGGTTTCCCATACCGTTCCCCGGATGTTGCCGCGCAGTTTTTCGCGGCGGCCGCGGATGTGCTGACGCTCGGCCGTGGCATCAGACGCTTGGGTAGCGCGGCCCTGGATGTCGCCTATCTCAGCATGGGGTGGTTCCAGGGGTTCTGGGAAACCGACCTGCAGCCGTATGACGTTGCTGCGGGAATCCTGCTCATGCGTGAAAACGGGATTCTCGTGACCAACGGGAATGGGGAGCCCTATGACATGTTCACCGACCGGTTAATGGTGGCGGCCATGCCCAGAGTTCACCCTGCGTTTTTGGAAGTCATCGCGCGGTCCTACAGGATCGGTGAATAGGGGGAATTATGGGTTGATGGGGATGACGGGTTTAGGCCGCCCTTTCAGGGCTCGGGATTGATCGGTCGCAGGTTCCCAGGGCGTTGCCCCGGGCTGCGGTAGGGCGCACCGTTGGCGCTGGGGGGGGCGGCGAGTGGACGGAAGGGATGTCTTATCGAGAATGGGGGTTGCTCGGTGGTGTTTAATGTTAGATATTGGGTCGGGTGTTCATTACGATGTTAGTTTTTCGATGATGTTATACCTCGATTTCAGGTTGTCGAGTGTTAGGTTTGTCTTGTAATTGTCGAGGTGTCCTTGATCTGGGAGGACGAGCAAGCGTCCCCGGTGTCTCCGCTCCGCTGGCTATTTCAACCAACCTAAGGAATGACCATTACGGTCAGATGACTGTCCAATGGATGCAAGTTCCGTCGCTGGGAATTGTCACCTGGAAGATTTGGGGGGTGCAGGACGGCAGTGATAAAGACGTAGAATTCCCCTCATCCGAAGTCTGGTTGTCCCGCTTGGCCTGGGGCGGAAAACCGGGAGTTATACCAAGTCGGGCACCATGACTAAGGAGAAACGCAGCCAAAGGAGTCATTCATCCGGAACTCTCATTGATCACGAAGTGCTTTTCCAAATACCTCAACAATCATCAATCGTCTCGTCTGTTTTGCGGAGTGGTATTAATACCCGTTGGCATAATGATCTAGGATTCTCTATTCAAAACCGCTCGTTCTGCTATGTTCGGCGGCATGAGCAACGATCCATTGCACGGAATCACCCTTGAGCGCATGCTCACGGAGTTGGTCGATGCCTACGGTTGGGACGACCTCGCCTTCCGTATCCGGATCAATTGCTTTAAGAATGATCCCAGTATCAAATCCAGTCTCAAGTTCCTCAGGAAAACCGACTGGGCGAGGAACAAAGTCGAGATCCTCTACAAGCAGTTCATTGGTGTGAAGGACCCTGAACGGAGGATTTGACAATGATGTTAGGCAGGGTGCGGCGCTACCCTGATTGGGCCCGATCACTTGTGGGATGTTCAAGTGCGCAACCCGACAATTTGGCGGCTCGACGCGGATGAGCTGCGGGCTTGAACGTATCGCGGTGGTAGGTTTCCCTACAATGTCCGCCCTGACGGTTACCCTAAAAAGCGGATTCCGTGCCAGGGAATCCGCTTGGATTGAAATGGGGGGGTGGAGCTGCCGCGTGGGTGTTAGGGCTGGCTGAGTGTCAGGCTGTATGCGCCGATGCTGCCGTAGTCGGAGTATCCGGTGCCACCGGTGCTGCCTTTGCCGGTGCCGGTGACGCGGAGGTAGTAGGTTCCGGCACTGAGCGTGGTGGTGATGGACGCGTTGAGGGCGTCGGGCGGGTTGGCGCTGACTACCTCGGTGCCGGCTGAATCGATGAGTTCGAGCAGGATGTCGAGGTTGGTATCGGGGCTCGTGCCGGTGGCATTGATCGTCGTCGTGCCACCTGCCGAGGCGAAGGTGAAGACGTCGGCATCAAAGCTGTTTGCGATAATGCCGGTGGCGCCTGCCGCGGTGAGGGTGGTGGCGCTGCCGTTGGTGTTGCCGTGGTCATCTGTCCGGTAGCTGAAGCCATTTTGTCCGGTGATGATAGCGAGGTCGTCTTCCTGGTTGTTGGCGTAGGCGTATTCCCCTTTGCTCCACTGGACGAGGTTTTTGTGGTAGCCGACGCCCATGATGGGTGCCCATCCGGTGGCACCGCTGCCGTGGCCCTCATAATAGCCCTCCGAGGGGGTGGTGCGACCGTCGTGGTATAATCCCAGGGTGTGGCCAACTTCGTGGGATGCGGCGTCGGCGATGTATTTCGGAATGTCGACAAGCAGGCTGCTGAAGACCCAGCACGGGGTGTCGCCGGTCCAGGTGAAGGAGTCAAGGTAGGCGACGCCGCCAGCCTGTCCGAACCACTGCCAGTCGGGGGTGATGATGCAGCGGATGCGCCGGTTACTGGGTGCGTTCAGGTAAACGGACTCATCGGTGGTGACGTTGATGTCAAAGGGGGCATAGTCCTCGGCGACCCGTTTCCAGATTTCGGTCATCTGGGCGGCGGTGTAGTCGGTGTTGACTCCGCTGACATTGATGCCCCGTCGGTTTTTCCCTGAGTTCCACGGAGTGTTGTTGACGCTTTCGCCGTCCATGTCGAGGTAGGCCACGGCAATGCTCGACAAACGGCTGTTGTGGATGGGCACGGCATTGGGATCCGGCGGGGTCGGGGCGTCGTCATCGGTGATGGTCCCGGTGGCGGTGGTGGTCCCGGCGTCGGCACCCAGTATGTTAGAAAGGCTGAGAGTGAAGGATTCGTCGGATTCCTCCGCGGTGTCGCCGAAGATGGTGATGTTGACGGATTTGGACGTTTCACCCGGGGCGAAGCTCAGCGAGTCATTGGCGGAGGCGTAGTCGCTTCCCGCGGTGGCCGAGCCGTCGGCCGTCGCGTAATCGACGCTGACCGTGGTGGTGGCTTCGGCGGAGAGGGTGATGGAGAAGGTCAGGCTGCTGCTGCCGCTGTCGCCCTCATCGACGGAATTTCCGGAGACCGAGAGCCGGGGTGCTTTGCTTTTGCCGCCACCGCCGCCGCCACCGCCGCTGTTACCGCCGCGGGCATTGAATGCCTTGCCGGGCACGGGCAGGCCGCTATCGACCGTGAGTTGATCATGATCGGCCAGCGAGCAGACCAGGTCCTCGTAGGAGATGCGGGTGATATTGATGCCTTGGTGATGTTTTTCGAGGCGGTAGGCGACGGGATGATCCGGGTAGCTGATATGGCCTTCGAAGAATCCCAGGGCGTCATTCTGTTGAAGGGTGAGCTGCCCCTCGGGGCTGCCCGGTATGCTGATCTGGGTGACGACGGTGCCGTCCTGTTGGATGCCGGTCTGCGTCACTTCGCCCTCGATGGCCGGGAAGTGCGGCGACAACGGAAGTTTGACCTGTTGGCCTCGTTTCCATTCGGTGAAATGGGTGAGAGCTTTGGCGTCAGCGGGGATGGTCAGGCGCTTGCGCACGGTGGCGTCGGATGATTTTTCCCAGAGAAACCCGTGCCGGGCGAGTTTCATGGCGATGGAAACGCGTTCGCCGACGTGCGGGTGATGGTGGTGGTGTGGCTGGTGCTGGGCGGCTCTGGGTTCGAGGGGCGCGACAGCAGACGGCTGCTCCGCGGGTTGCGTTGGCGAGGCCGCCTGATACACGAGGAATCCTCCGCCGAGAGTGGCGGCCGAGAGAAAAATGTAACGTTGTCTTTTTGTCATGCTGTCTGGATGTGAGTTGTATATCACAACCAGCCTATAGATATCTTTGGAGATTGATAGGCGAAAATGAAGAAAAGAGTAACAGCTTGGGCGGCCCTCATCCGGGAATGGGGAGGGCGAGAGGAGGGGCGCAGTGAGCCGCCGCCTAGGAAAAGTAAGCGACGCCAGCTTTGAAAAGTGGCTGGTGTTTGTTGCCGGGGATGTTTTTCGCGATGTCGTTGCCCCGGCGCTCGGTGTGGCCCATTTTCCCGAGAACCCGGCCGCAGGGTGAGGTGATGCCCTCGATGGCGTAGAGCGAACCGTTCGGGTTATAAGCAACATCCATGGACGGGTTGCCTGCGAGATCGGTGTATTGGGTGGCGATCTGGCCATTGGCGGCGAGTTGTCGGATCTCGTCCTGGCTGGCGTAAAATTTCCCCTCGCCATGGGAGAACGGGATGTTGTGAAGGTCGCCTACCTGACAGTGCGTCAACCAGGGCGACAGGGTGGAGGCGATGCGGGTGGTGGCGTAGCAGGCGATGTGGCGCCCGATGTCGTTGAAGGTCAGCGTTGGGGCGCCTTGCCCCAGAGCTTGCGCGCCCTCGCCGTCGCCCGCTGGGTCGCGGATTTCGCCGTAGGGGACGAGTCCGGTTTTGATCAGTGCCTGGAACCCGTTGCAGATTCCAAGGATCAGTCCGTCGCGGTTTTTGAGCAGGTCCATGATGGCGTCGGCCACCCTCGGGTTGCGCAGCACGGTGGCAATGAATTTGCCGGACCCATCGGGTTCGTCACCCGCGGAGAAACCACCGGGCAGCATCAGGATCTGGGACTGCTTGATCTGCCCGGCAAGCTCGCGCAGCGAGTCCTCGACGTGGGCCGAGGTCAGGTTGCGGAAGATCAGCGGCGAGGCGTCGGCCCCCGCCTGGTTAAAAGCCTTGGCAGTGTCGTACTCGCAGTTGGTGCCGGGGAAGGTCGGGATGACAACCTTGGGCGCAGAGGCGCTTCGGGCGCTGGTTGCGGAGGAGGCTGCAGGGCTGGAAACCTCTTTGATGTATGAGAATGTATCAATCTCCTGGTGGGCGGCGGTGACTTGGGTCGGATAGGTGGATTCGAGCGGGCGGGTCCAGTCGGCGAGCAGCTCGGCGAGCGGCAGGGATTCCCCGGCAACCTGGATGCTGGGTTCGGCGGTGGTGCGGCCGATGCACTGGGCGTTGAGAGCATCGACGAGCCGGTGGGGGGTTTCGACCAGGAAGCTGATGTAGCGTTCACTGAAGAGATCCGAGGCGTCAAGATCGAGTTCGGCCCCGATGTTGTTGCCAAACGCCATCTTGGCAATGCCGGCGGCGATGCCACCCTCGGCCAGCGAATGCATGGAGAGGATGTTGCCCGCGGCATTCTCAGCGTAGAGCAGATCAGCCACCTCCTTGAGTCGTTCGAAATCAGGCACGTTTTGATCGTCGCGGGGGATTTGGATCAGGAAGAGGTTGGAATCCGGCTGCTTGAACTCAGGGGACAGCACGAGGGGGGTTTTGCCCGGGGCCAGGGCGAACGACACGAGGGTCGGCGGGACGTCGATTTCGTTGAAGGACCCTGACATCGAGTCCTTGCCGCCGATGGCGCCGAGCCGGAGTTCGTGCTGTGCGAGGAAGGCGCCTAACAAGGCGGCGAAAGGTTTGCCCCAGCGTGCGGGGTCGGTGCCGAGTTTCTCAAAGTATTCCTGGAGGGTGAGCCGGACGTCGGAGAGGTGTGCGCCGGATGCGACCACGCGGCAGACGGACTCGGTGACGGCGTAAAGGGCACCGTGGAAGGGGGACCAGGTGGCGATGTGCGGGTTGAAGCCCCAGGCCATGTGGGTGCACGTGGTGGTATCACCCTCGAGCAACGGGATTTTTGCCACCATGGCATCGGTAGGGGTGAGTTGGCTTTGACCGCCGAACGGGTTGAGCACGCTGGCGGCGCCGATGGAGCCGTCGAACATTTCGCCGAGGCCCTTTTGGGAGCATGTGTTGAGGTCGGCAAGGGTGGCGGTGAAGCGCTCCTTGAGTGAACCCGAGCCTTTTTCCCGGCAGCCGAGTGACGGGTTGCTCCGGGTTGCCGTGACCTTGATGTGGGTGGCGAGAGTGATGCCATTGGTGTCGAGGAAGGCGCGGGAGAAGTTGACGATTTCCTTGCCGCGCCATTTGATGATGAGCCGGCCGCTGTCGGTCACATTGGCGACGTGGGTGCACTCGAGGTTCTCCAGATCGCACTCGGCTTTGAAATAATCGATTTCCGTCGGGTCGACGCAGATGGCCATACGCTCCTGGGACTCGGAGATGGCGAGTTCGGTGCCATCCAGCCCGTCGTACTTCTTGGGCACGGCATCGAGGTTGATTTCCAGGCTTTGGGCGATTTCGCCGATGGCGACGGACACGCCGCCGGCGCCGAAGTCGTTGCAGATTTTGATTTTTGCCGCGAGTTCCGGGTTGCGGAAAAGCCGTTGGATTTTGCGTTCGGTCGGCGGGTTTCCCTTCTGCACCTCGGCGGAGTTGTCGAGCGCGGTATCGGTGTGTTCCTTGGAGGATCCGGTGGCGCCGCCGACGCCGTCGCGGCCGGTGCGGCCGCCGATCAGCAGGATGACATCACCGCTGGCGGGGGAGCCGCGGAAGACGTTCTTTTTCGGGGCGGCTGCGACCACGGCTCCGATCTCCATACGCTTGGCGACGTAGTTCGGGTGATAGACCTCGGCGACCTGGCCGGTGGCGAGGCCGATCTGGTTGCCGTAGGACGAGTAACCGTGGGCGGCTTCTTTGCAGATCTTGCGTTGGGGCAGTTTGCCGGGGAGGGTTTCTGCAAAGGGAGTGCGGGGGTCGGCGGCACCGGTGACACGCATGGCCTGATAGACATAGGAACGGCCGGACAGGGGGTCGCGGATACATCCGCCGAGGCAGGTCGCCGCCCCGCCGAAGGGTTCGATTTCGGTCGGGTGGTTGTGGGTTTCGTTCTTGAACATGACCAGCCATCGTTCGGTGCTTGTCGTGGCCGGGGCTTCGCTTGTTGCGGGTAGGTTGATATCGACATCCACCTCGATCGAGGCGGCGTTGATTTCCTCGGATACCTCGACGTTGTCGAGTTCGCCGGTTTTGCGCAGTTCCTTCATCGCGATCAGGGCGATGTCCATGAGCGTCTCCGGCCGATCGGTATCGGCGCCGTAGACCTCGTCACGGGTCGCCTGGTACTTGGCGTAGGTTTCGGCGATGACGTCCTGGTTTTCAAATTCGACGGAATCGATCTTGGTGGCGAAGGTCGAGTGCCGGCAGTGGTCGGACCAATAGGTATCGAGCATTTTTATCTCGGTGATGGTCGGGTTGCGGTCTTCTTCGTCGCGGAAATAGGTCTGGGTGAAGATCAGGTCCTCCGGGGACATGGCGAGCCCGAGGTCGCGGCACTGGGTGCGCAGTTCATCGGCGGTGGCCGTGATGAAGCCATCGAGGATTTCGACATCGGCGGGCGTTTCGGACGGGATTTCCAGTGTCGAAGGGATGTCCATGGACGCCTCGCGGGAATCGACGGCGTTGATGGTGTAGGATTTCACCCGGGCGAGTTCGTCGGCGGAAATCATGCCTTTGAGGATGATGACCCGGGCCGAGCTGATCAGCGGTTTTTTATCCTGGGTGAGAATCTGCACGCACTGGGCGGCGGAGTCGGCGCGCTGGTCGTACTGGCCGGGCAGGTATTCCACGGCGAACGCGGTCTCATCGGCTGCGAGCGCCAGCGTGTTGCTGGCTGTTTCGACCTGAGGTTCGGAAAGGATCAGGCGGGTGGCCTCGGCAAATTCCTGGTCGGTCAGTCCGTCAACGTCATAACGTTGCACGACGCGAACGGTCTGGAGGTGGCTGAGGCTAAGATTTTCCCGGAGGTCGTGATGAAGTTCACGGGCCTGGGAGTTGAATTCGGTTTGTTTCTCGACAAAAACTCGGTTCATGAGTGCTGGTGGGCTGGAAAGGTGGGGATACTAGGTGCTGATGCTCTGTGGGCAAGACCAATGCGTGTGGAAATCGATGAGAATGACCGTGATGTCTGAAAAGATCGCCTTGAAGGAACGGAATTCGGTGTTATCTGTCACGGATCGGCTGGCCGAACCAGCCCAACCAACCAACCAACCAACCAATATATCTGAACATGAAAACAACCATCCAATGCCTCACCGGTGCTATTCTTCTCGGGTTTACCCACTTTGCCCTGGCCGGGACTCCTGCCGACTGCAGTCGCAAGAACTGCGCCACGCCAACGAAGGCCGACTGTGCCAAAGCCTGTAAGTCAGCCAAATCAGGTAAGTGCGGTGATGCTGCCGCCAAGGCGTCGCAAGGGCTCGCGAAGGCGCATTATGTGGTCAGCGGCATGACCTGTGAGGGGTGCTCGGGGGCAGTCACCAGGAAACTGGCCGCCATCGACGGCGTCACCGTCAAAAAAGTCTGTCACCAGTCGGGTTGCGCCGTCGTGAACTACGATGCAAAGAAAGTCCGGAAAGAGGCCATTGCGGCTGCCATCAACCAGGGGAAATTCAAGGTTGCCGCCGAGCGTGTCTGTGTCTCAGTCGAGGGGATGACCTGCGGCAAGTGCTCGGAAAAGCTCACCACCGCCCTCAATGCGGTTGATGGGGTCACGGTCAAAAGCGTTTGTCACAAGAGCGGCAAGGCTGTGGTCGATATTGATTGCGCCAAGAGCTGTCGCACCACCGTGGTCAAGACCATCACCGCGACGGGTTTCAAGGCCGAGTAAGGTCTCTGTGGTAGCCTCGATAACCAGAGAAGGCATTATTCGAATCGCCGTCCGGTGCTCAAGCGCGCCGGACGGCTTTTTTTTGATCAAAATAAGTATCGCGGAATAATCCTGACATCTTATGCTCTTAATGTTCGAGGTCGGTCGATTCTGTCCGGCACCGCAACCAACTACCCACAACAACCTGATGAAAAAAGTAATCCAAAGCCTGTCCATGATGTCCCTCGTTGCCCTTTCCGCATTTGCCCTGAGTTCCTGTGCCGCCGATGCCAGTGGCTGCGCTACCGCCTGCAGCAAAACCTGTTGTGCGAAAAAAGCCTGTGCTTCGAGCTGCACCAAAACCGACTGTGCCAAGAAAAAAGCCTGCTCGACCAGCTGCGTCAAAACCTGCTGCGCCAAGCCGTAATCGAGTCATTGATCGAATCATCGCGCCCGGTGTCTCCGCTGAGATTCACCGGGCGTTTTTTGTTTTGTTCTTTCCAAGTTTCTATGTTGGCGCGATGAATCCGGGCAGGAACATGGTGCGGATTATTGAAAGCTTGAACGAAATGAAGACAATTACCCGGCCACTCCACCTGGCCTTGGGGGTATTTGATGGGGTGCATATCGGGCACCAGGCGGTCATTCGCTCGGTGGTGGCTGCGGCGAAAGCCGACGGGGGCGTCGCCGGAGTGTTAACCTTCGACCCCCATCCCATCCAGGTGCTGGCACCCCAGGTGGCACCCAAAAGGATTCTGGCATCGCTCAATCACAAAAGGGAACTGTTGGAAACATTGGGTGTGGATGTGATGGTGGTCATCCCATTTACCCGGGAATTTGCCGAGGAGGAGGCGGAGGAGTTTCTCGATCAACTCCTTGCGGCCAGCCCGAACCTCAGGACGATTGCAATAGGTGAAGACTGGAAGTTCGGCAAGCACCGGCGCGGTAATGTTGCGCTGCTCGAGAAGTTTGGCGCTGCGCACCACATTCACATCAATACCCATGGCGCAGTCATGTTAGATGGCGAACGGGTTAGCAGCACCCGTATCCGGCAGGCGATCCGCGATGGGAACATGCAGGCCGCAGCCGCCATGTTGGGTCGGGAATACACCGTGCTGGGCACTGTCATCAAGGGGCGTCAACTCGGACGCACGCTCGGGTTTCCCACGGCGAACCTCCGGGTGTATAATGAGCAGCTTCCTAGCGACGGCGTGTGGGCGGTCGAGGTGACTTTGGAAAATGGGGAAGTTTACTGTGGTGCCGGAAACCTGGGCGTGCGGCCGACGGTCGAGGGCGCTGCGGGCCAACGCATGCTGGAGGTGCACCTGCTCGACTACTCGGGGGATTTGTACGGGCGTGACATGGTGGTGCGCTTTATCAAGTTCGTCCGGGCTGAAAGAAAATTTGATTCTCTCGACGCGCTTCAGCAGCAGATCGGCGAAGACGTCGCATCCTGCCGAAACCTCTGCACATCCTGATTAATAGTATCTGTGTGAGGATATCGGTTTGACCTGCGCAGCTGGCTATGGCTAGTCGTGGGCGACACTATTCGTCACTACCCACAACATTATGAAATCACCCATCACTGTTTCTGTTACAGGTGCAGCCGGCCAGATCGGCTATGCCCTTCTCTTTCGTATCGCATCCGGAGCCATGTTTGGCCCCGACCAACCCGTCAACCTGCGCTTGATCGAGATCGAGCCGGGAATGAAGGCACTTCAGGGTGTCATTATGGAGCTCGACGACTGCGCCTTCCCGCTGCTCAACGAGATCACGGCTACCAGCGACCTCGACGTAGGTTTCAAGGGCGCCAACTGGGCACTGCTCGTTGGTTCCGTGCCACGCGGCCCGGGAATGGAGCGTGGTGACCTGCTGAAAGTCAACGGCGGCATCTTCACCGGCCAAGGCAAAGCCATCGCAGCCAATGCCGCTGACGACGTGCGTGTCCTCGTGGTAGGCAACCCCTGCAACACCAACGCACTGATCGCCATGAACAATGCCGACGGCGTACCCAACGATCGATTTTTCGCCATGACTCGCCTCGACGAGAACCGTGCCAAGTCGCAGCTCGCCGCCAAGGCGGGTGTGCACTGCAGCGACGTGACCAACATGTGCATCTGGGGCAACCACTCCGCCACCCAGTATCCTGACTACACCAACGCCAAGATCAAGGGCCAGCCAGTTACCGACGCCATCTCCGACACGGAGTGGCTCCAAGGTGAGTTCATCAAGACCGTGCAACAGCGTGGTGCCGCGATCATCGCAGCCCGTGGTGCGTCATCCGCCGCATCCGCCGCCAATGGCGTGGTGGATACCGTGCGCAGCCTGACCACCCCCACGCCTGAGGGCGACTGGACCAGCGTTGCAGTCTGTTCGGACGGATCCTACGGCATTGACGCCGGCCTGATTGCCTCCATGCCGATCAAGGTGGACGCGGAAGGCCGCTGGGATGTTGTCCCGGGTGTTGAGATCGACGCGTTTTCACGTGAGAAAGTCGACGCCACGGTACAAGAGCTTCGCGAAGAGCGTGACGCTGTTGCCGACCTGCTCTAATCGGAATTGGAAACCAATCAACCGCGCGGGGTTTGCCACAGTAGGCGAGCCCCGCGTTTTTTGTGGTGGGGGGGCAGTGGCTATTGATCAATGTGAATGATATCCACCGGGCAGCCTTCCTCGCATTGTTTCAAATCCTCCAGGTCCTCATCGAAGCCCACGGCGATCTGGAAGCCGCCTTGCTCGGAGGAGTTGAGCAGCTGGGCCAGGCCCTCATCGTCCATTTGGAAATAATGCGGTGCGGTATCGGCACAGAGACGGCAGCCGACGCACTCGGGTTTTTTATGACGGATGCGGATCATGATCTTACGGGCGCCAGGCTCTCAGGCGTCAACCACCTTGTAGAGCTTGTCGTTCACACGGATCTTGCCCTCGATGCCGAGCGTCAGTGTCTGGCCGTTTCTGCAATCATCGGCAACGAGCATCGTGCCGTCGTCCTGAAGGATGCGCATCTCCCCGACCTTGGCTTCAACCACTCCGGTCGTTTCGCCAATGACGAGAATGTCATCACCCACCGACAAGGTGGTGGCTGAGGAACGAACCTCGATGACACCGGCCTTGCCGTAGGCGTGGGCGACGTTGCCAACGAGCACCTTGCGCCGTTTTGACTTGTTTCCGTAGTCGGCTGACCACCCCTGTTCCCGGCCCAGGTAATAGCCGCTGGACAGGCCGCGGTTGTAGACGCTTTCAAGTTGCGGGGAGAGCTTACGCACGAATTTCTTGTCAAAGGTGCCTGCGTGTACGGCATCGATGGCCTTGCGGTAAGACTTGACGACGGTAGCCACATATTCCGGGCTGCGGCCCCGGCCTTCGATTTTGAGCACCTTGATGCCGGCCTCGAGAAATTGATCCATGAAATCGAGCGTGGCGATGTCATTCGGGCTCATCACGAAGTTGTTATCGATTTTGAGTTGTTGCCCGGTTTCGGCATCGGTGACCAGGTATTCCTTGCGGCAGTTCTGCTCGCAGGCGCCGCGGTTCGCCGACGCGTTGGAGGTGAACAGGCTCATGCCGCAACGACCCGAAACCGCGATACACAGGGCGCCGTGGGCGAACGCCTCGATTTCCATCTCCCTGCCGTCGCGGCCGACCAGTCCGTCCCGCTTGATCTTGTCGTAAATCGACCGGATCATCTTGAGGTTCAGCTCGCGTGCCAGCACGACGCGGTCGCAGTAGGGGGCGTAGAATCGCACCGCCTCGTAGTTGGAGAGGGATAGCTGTGTCGACAGGTGCACCTCCAGCCCGATCTCGTTGGCCATCTGCACGGCGGCCATGTCGGAGAGGATGGCGCCGTCGACATTTTCCTCCGCGGCGGTCTCAAGCATTTTCCGGCAGATTTTCAGGTCGTGTTCGTAGAGCAGGGTGTTCAGGGTGAGGTACCCCTTCACGCCAGCCCCGTGCAGGCGGCGCATGATTTCCTTCAGGTCGGGCACATTGAACGAGCGCCGCGCCCGGGCGCGCATGTTGAGTTGGGCGAGGCCGAAATAGACGGCATCCGCGCCGTGGTCGACGGCTGCCTGCAGCGACGGAAAACAGCCGGCGGGCGCGAGCAGTTCGGTTTCCTGGAATGGGTATCTCGGGGAATGGGGCACGTCGGTAGTGGTGAAGGTGGTCGTCGCGTGGACCCGGACAGCATTGCTTGCCCGGGAATGCCGACCGTGCTAGGGAATTAGGACCCGTCTGAAAAGAACATTGTGTCGGAGATTGCCGCATAATGCTTGCTTCCTCATGTCAATAAACGTATCAATTTGCGCATGAAGATCGCCTTTTTACTCCTTATGCTCGTGGCCTTGGCTGGCAATACCGCCCGTGCGGATGAAATGAGCATTGCCACGGTGGATGTGCGAAAAATTTTCGAAGCGTGGGAATATTCGATCGATTCCCAGAAGAAAATCGAAGAAAACAAGGAGTCGCTTGAGAAGGAAAACAACGACCGCCTGGCGGTGATCAATCAATACCAGATGGAGCGCAGTAAGCTGCACCAGAATTACAAGGCGAACCAGGAGAGCATGAGCGATGCCGACAAAAAGAAAATGGACGCACGATTCCGCAGCCTCGGCAGGGATGCCATGGCGCTTGAGCAGGATCGCCGCGATTTCTTCGAAAAGAGGCAACAGGCGCTGGCCAACGAAGTTTCCACTCAGGTCAAACTGATTCTGGATCGCATCAATGAGACGATCCAGACCTATGCCCTGGAAAAAAAGCTCCACATGGTTGTCGAGGCGGGCGGGCACACAACGCGCAACCTACCACTTTTCGTCCATCTCGAAGGCGCCGTGGACATCACTGATGATATCGTCCAGCGCCTTAACGAGACCCAGGGCAACTAACCACTCCCGATCCTCTCCCGCTATGAAACTTACGATCGATGATATTGTTTCCCTGACTGCGGGGACACTTGTCCGCCCCGGTTCCGCCGCCGTGATCACGGGGCTGGCCTCGCTTGATGAAGCCGGACCGGAGGACGTCTCGTTTCTCGGCAACGAGAAGTATTACAAGGACTTTTTGCAAACCGGGGCAGCTGTCGTGTTGATCCCCCCGGGAGTGCCCGAACATCCGTCGGACTCCGCACTGGTCGAGGTCGCCAACCCGTCGCTGGCTTTTGGTGAAATGGTGAAGCATTTCATGAACAAAAACCACCGGTTCACCCCGGGTGTCCACCCTGGCGCCCATGTGGCCGAGGATGCCATCTTTGACCCCGATCTGGTTAGTATCAAGCCAGGGGCCGTTGTGGAATCCGGCGCTCGCATTGGCAATGGCACCGAAATCGGAGCCGGCACCGTGATCGGGGAAAATGTCAGCATCGGCGAGGATTGCAGGCTCTATGCGAACGTCACCGTGCGCGAGGGGTGCATCATCGGCAATCGCGTCATCCTCCACTCAGGCTGTATCATCGGCTCGGACGGTTATGGCTACGAACTCGTGGACGGCCGGCATCAAAAAATCGACCAAGTCGGCATTGTGCTTCTCGAGGACGATGTGGAAATCGGGGCGAACAGCACCGTGGATCGTGCCAGGTTCGGCAAGACCTTGATCGGGGAGGGGACCAAGGTGGACAATTTGGTGCAGATCGGACACAACGCCAGAATCGGAAAACATTGCCTGGTGGTGGCACAAAGCGGTATCGCCGGGAGCGCGCATCTCGGGAACTATGTCACCCTGGCGGCCAAATCCGGCTGTGTCGGGCACGTCAAAATTGGTGACCATGCGGTGCTGACGGCCAAGGCGGCCGGCATGAGCGACCTCGAAGGCGGCCAGGTCTACATGGGGATGCCTGCACGGCCGCTGCGTGAGGCGCTCAAGAGCAAGGCCCGCGTTGCGCGCCTGCCCAAGTTGATTGCCGAGGTGAAGGCGCTCCGACGCCAACTCGACAACCTCGACCCGTCCTCGTGAAAACCTGACATTTCACGTTTTATGGGTGGACGAGGGAGGGATTTGTGGCCAAACAAGGCACGCCTGCAACAAGGCCCCTGACTATGGATATTCAAATTGCTACTCTTTGTGACTTTGCCGCCGACTATAACGGCAAAATGGTTGTTTCCGGAACGATTGACGTGCTCGCCGCACCGGCGTTACCCGTCGTGCAACCCCATTGCTGCCTCGCCCTGCGCCTCTGCATTACGCCCGAGGACAACGGACAGCACAAGTTCTCGGTCAACATTATCGACGGCGACGGGAAGTCGCTCGATGAAAAAATGCCGATTGATGCCGACATGCCCATCGAACTCCCCGAGGACGTGCCCTTTGTGCACCGCAACCTGATCTTGAATTTACAAGGGCTCAAGTTCGCAGAGGCCGGCGTCTATTTTATCGACATCAGCATCGATGACGAGCTCATCCAGCGACTGCCACTGCGTATCGTGCAAGTGGATCCCAAGCAACAGCCGAAGCCGTAAGTGGGGCAGGCGTCCGAGTAACGGCCAATGGACACCACGGCGACATACCGCTGCGCCCTCATCACCGGCGCATCTTCCGGGCTTGGCGAGGAATACGCCCGCCAACTGGCACCGGCGTGCCATGTCATGGTGCTGGTCGCCCGCCGTGGTGACCGGCTGGAGGCATTGTCGAGACAGCTCGCTCAGACCTCTCCAGGCACGCAAATCCACTGCATCAGCGCGGATCTCACCGACACAAACGAGCGGGCCGGGATGTTCGAAATGCTCCGTGCCACGGCGCTGGAGCCAGACCTTCTGGTCAATAATGCCGGGATGGGCGACTACGGCTCGTTCGCCGGCGCGCAGTGGCCAAAGCTCGATGCCATGCTGCAGGTGAACATCACGGCGCTGACACACCTTTGCCATGCGCTGCTGCCCTCCATGATCGCGCAGGGTAGGGGGGCCATCATCAATGTCAGCTCACTGGCGAGCGCGCTGCCGATGCCGAACTTTGCCGTCTACGCAGCGAGCAAAGCCTATGTCACCAGTTTTTCGGACGCGTTGAGAATGGAGCTATCCGGCCTCGGCATCCCGGTGCTTGCCGTTTGCCCGGGCCCCGTGCATACCAACTTCGGCAAAGTAGCCATGCGCGGCGACAACCTCGACAGCCTGCCGTCGCGCGAAGGCTTCTACACCTCGCGGGAACAGGTGGTCTCCGACTCCATTCATGCCCTGCACGCCAATAAGGCCCGGGTTTATCCAGGGTGGAAAATCGCTCTGCTGGCAGCGGGCATTTCCATTCTCCCGATGGCTGTTCTCCGCACCCTGTTGACCAATCGCGGGGCCGAGGTGTGATCGG
>JBFERY010000052.1:0-18804 GCA_041548785.1 Oceaniferula sp. | reverse complement strand
GCGAGTTTGTCGGCGAGCCGTTTGAGAGATTGCCCGGCGCTGACCCGGATGGCTGACTGAGTGTCGGTGAGGAGGCGGGTCATGTCGGGTTCGGCTTGGGAGGCTGCCTGTCCTCGGAGGTGATCCAGAGTATGTTAGGCAGATCCGCCGCGATGGTGGGAAGTTGGAAAATGACTATACTGATCAGCAAAAGCAGGCTTTTCACGAAGCAGTCTACCCACTGCTGCCGGGCATCAAAGCACAAAGGTGGCGAGGTTACTTCAGCTGGGACAATGCCTCAGCCAGATCCTCGAGTGGTGGACGCTGGTTGATGTCATGGACGTCGATGTAGCGGATGATACCTTGCCGGTCGATGACGATCAGGGCGCGTTCGGAGGTGCCGTCACTGCGCAGGATTCCGTAGCGCGAGGCTACTTTTCCGTGGGGCCAGAAATCGGAGAGCGCCAGGAAATCGAGCCCGCCCATCTGTGTGGTCCATGCGTGGAGAGTGGGGATGTTGTCGGTGGTGATGCCAAGTAGAACGGCGTCGTGTCTCTTGAAGAGATCGAGTGAGATGTTATAGCCGGGCCATTGTTTTGAACAGACAGGGGTGTAGGCGGCCGGGACAAATGAAAGGACGACATTTTTACGTCCACGGTAATGGGACAGGGAAACTTTTTTTCCCGAGGTGGAGGGCAGGGAGAAGGCGGGTGCCTGATCGCCCACTTTGACGTGGAGCGTGCTGTCCACGGGTTTGAGTTTGCCGGGGCGATAGACGCTGGCGCGCAGATCAGGGATGTCAGTGGTCGTGTTTGTTGGTGCCTGTGTGGCGCAGCCTGCAATGAACCCGGCGATGAGGCTGGTGGTTAAAATGGGAAGAAGTTTCATGGGGTGATGGCGTCAGGGGTTGATCTGCCGCAGGATTTCGGCGGACTTGTTACCCACACTGCGAGTACGGTAAAATTCTGTCCATTGGCCGCCCTGCTTTTTGAGGGCAATAAGCAGCGGTGGGCGGAATTTTCCGAAACGACTGGATAAGGTACGAGTCTTATCGGGGAGGACGGGATAGGTGACGTTGTATCGTCTGCGGTACATCTCAGCCTCAAGCGGACTGTTGTTCCAGCCGATGGCGTAAAATTGAATTTTGGATCCGAGTTTTTGGCGCTGCACGGTGTGATGGAGTGCGGTGACGTATTTGGCGTCTTTTTGGCACTTGGGGCAGTACATATCGAAGAAATTGAGAACGACGACCTCGGCCTTGGAGTCTAGGTAGTCGGCGCGGGTGCCGGCGGGTGCCTGTCCGGGGGCGCTGGCTGGTGTGCAGGCGGATAGGAGCCAGGCCACTGATGCAATGGCCGCCAGTGAAAGGATGTGTTGGGTTGTTTTCATTCTGGTGGGGATCATATCAATGGGATGCGGGTGTCAGCGATTAAAAAATGGAAGGAGCGGGCACAGTGGCCCGCTCCTTAGGAACAACAACCCTACTAGAATCGCCACGTCATACCGACGTCGATGGTGTTTTCTGAGAGAGATGACTCAACGCTGGCTTGCCCGGGAGGGAATCCGAACGGTGCGCCGTTGGGGGTGGTTGACTTCATGCTGTTTTCAAACGCATGAACCCACGAGACGTTGAGCACGAGGTTTTCTTTGATTTGATAGCCAAAACCGAGGGCGGCATGGTGCTCCACAATGGCGGGAAACCCGACGATGCTGGCCATGTCATCGCCGAAGTTGGTCCTACGCAGTGGGTTTTTACCGTAGTTGTATCCGACCCGGACAAAGAGTTTGTCCTCGATCAGCTCATACTGTGCGCCCACGCCGATGGTCCATTGATCATCCCATCCGAAGTCGCTGTAGCCTGCGGCATCACTCCAGTTGATCCATTTTCCGTCGAGGGAAAGTGTGAGCCGGTTCTCCAGGCCGACCCATGCGATGCCCAGTCCCGCCTGTTGCGGTGATTCCAGGTCGAAGTCCTGGTGCGCACCTGTGGGCCCCAGCGGTCCCATGACGGGCATGACGCCGTCGAAGGTGTTTTTCTGGGCACTGGTGTAGCTGACGCCAAGGGTGACGCATTCGGAGATGTTCCAAGTGGCGCCTAACTGGACTCCAAACGCCCAGTCGGTGGCGTCGTTTTTGCCGATCAGGGGGTGTGCCGATCCGATTTCGAGGCTGGCGTAGTTCGCATGTGCGGACAAGCCAACCGAGATATCGGGGGTGACCGAGTAGGCGATCGATGGAGCGATTTTCATGATCTGAAGCTCCGTGAAGTTGAAGGGGACGAAGCCCCCGATCGGTGCTTTCTCATAATCGACGCCGAGGCCGGAGATGCCGTAGAGCGCGAAGCCGGCGCGCCAGCGGTTTCCGTTGTCGCCAATCGGCAGGGAGACGCCCAGCGCCGGGATGAAATAGAGGTCGCTGTCGCTCTTGCCCTTGAAGGTGCCCATGCCGGTGGCGGTCAGTTTGGCATGTGTCCGTGGCATGAAGGTTGTCAGGGAGAAATCGAACTGTGGCGCGCCGCAGGATTCACTGAGGCACATGGCGGCCGGGTTGGAGAACACGGCACTAACAGCATCTTGCGGTGCTGCAAGTCCGGTGCCGCCCAGAGAGCGCGAAATCGGGCCGATGCCGATCATGTTAACTCCATTGGTGGCGGATACGTGGGAGCTGAGGCCCAGTCCCAGGGCGGTCAGGACGATGCCTGTGGTTTTTAGTTTCATGGTATTTTTTGAGTTAAGAGAGAGTGTGGTGATGGTGCTTTTCTATCAGGTGAAGATGATCTGGGATCCTGCGGACATTTCGTAGAAGTCACCCACGGTGAGAACCCCGTCCATTTGAGGGCAGAAGTCGTCATCCGAGAGGTGGAACATGTCGACGGTGGCCTTGCAGGCGTACATTTTGCATCCTGCATCCGAGATCATTTCGATAAATTCGCCAACGGGCGGGATGTCGATTTTTTCCATCTCCTTGTTCATCATGTGAGTGGCGAACGCGGACATGCCCGGGAGTGCGCCCATCCAGGTGGGGAGGGGGAACCCCTTGGCATCGGGGACGCGCATGGCCGGGTTGCCGACGGTGGCAATCTTGATGCTGTTCATGTACTTCGTCAGCACTCCGTAGAGGCCGAAGAAGGTGAAGAAGATGTTGGCTTCGATGCCTTCCATGCGGGCGCCGTTGGCCATGATGAGTCCCGGGTAAATCCCTTCGAGGGATCCGCGCGAGATGATGATGGATACTTTTTTAATGGGTTCGTCTTTCATAATCGTTCCTTTCTAAACGCAGCTTGCGGGTTTTGGGAAACCGGCGATTTTGGCCGCCTTTTTGATCGGGCCGTTCGGGAAAAGGGCGTAGAGCTCCTTGGTGGGGATTCCGCCGACCTTGTTCATGCGGCGCATGCCGGGGACGGCACCTTTTTCGGCGTAGTCCGTGGCGATGTAATCGAGCACTTTCCAGTGGGCGTCGGTGAGTGTGATGTCTTCGGCTGCGGCGAGGCCGGCGGCGACGTCGCGGTTCCACTGGGAGTGGTCGGTCATGAAGCCGTCGTCGTCGACGTTGATGGTGGTTCCATTGATGGTTATATCGGGCATGGTAGTGTGGGTTGGTTGGGTTAGTTAGGTTAGTGGGTTCGTGGTTACTTGCTGGATTTCGGGCGGGCGAGGTCCTTGGGGATACGTTTGCCTGCGAGAGTCATTTTGTGGCCGACCATAGGGATGGGCAGTGCCCTGAGGAGCACGTTCCAGTAGACCCATTTGAAGGCCATTTTGCCGAGGTGGTTGAGCCGGGATTCGCCGAGAAGCGACATCGGTCCGACCCCGGGGACGGGGAACTTGCCGGTGACGGGTTCGAGGTCGTAGTTGAAGTCGAGCAGGAACCCCTTGCCGTTGCCGGATTCAATAAAGCAGTTGGCGTGGCCGTCGAACTTGGCCTCGAGTGGCTTGCCTGCGATAAAGCATTCGATGTTTTCGACGAGGACTTCTGCCTCGAAATGGGCAACCGAGCCTGCTTTCGAGGTGGGCAGATCCGTGGCGTCACCGATGACGAAGATGTTTTCGTGCGCCTTGGACTGGAGGGTGTGTTTGTCGGTCGGGACAAAGTTGAGTTCATCCCCGAGGCCGGACCGTTCGATCATGGGGTCGCCCATGTTGGTGGGCACGGTGACGAGCAGGTCGTAGGGGACTTTTTGTTCGTCCCAGGAGACGATTTGGTGCTGCTCGTTATCGACGCTGCCGATGGCGAAGTCGGTGACGACGTCGATTTTCTTTTCCTCAAGCAAACGACTGAGGATCTTGGTGGCGATGGGTTTGGTGAATGCGCCTGAGAGCGGCGTGACGTAAACGATTTCAGTTTTTTCGCGCAGACCTTTTTTTCTCAACCAGGAGTCGGCGAGGAAGGCGAACTCCAAGGGGGCGACCGGGCACTTGATCGGCATTTCGCAGATGTGGATCACAAGACGGCCACCCTGCCATTTTTCCAACGCTCCGCGCAGGGTTCTGGATCCTTCGAAGGTGTAGAATTCGTGCACCTTGTCTCTCCAGTCGCTGCCGGTCATGCCTTCGGTTTCCTCAGGGGCCGGCTGGGTGCCGGTGGCGACGATCAAGACGTCGTAGGGGAGGGTGTCTCCGCCATCGAGCAGGACCTGGTTGGAACCGGCATCGATTTTATCGATGGCGGCTTCCTTGTAATTGACTCCCTTGCCCACAAAGCGGCGTGTGGGTTTGACGATGTCCTTTTCTGAATAAATACCGAAGGGCATAAAGAGAAACCCGGGTTGGTAATAATGCTCGGCTTCTTTGTCGACGATGGTGATCGCCCACTCATTCCGGTCAATGCGCTTGCGCAGATGGTTTGCCATCATGGTGCCGGCAGTGCCAGCACCCAGGATTACGATGTTTTTCATGGTTCTGTATGGTTGCTGAGGAGTTGATCCTCTAAAAATTCTGCACGGAGAAACTTGATCAGGCGCGCGACTTTCTCATCGGCGATGGAGTAAAGAATCTGTTTTCCCTCCCTCCGGTTTTTGACCACCCCACTGAGGCGGAGCATTTTGAGCTGTTGGGATATGTTGGACATTTTCCCGCCTGAGATGACAAAGGCAATATCCTGCACACAGGCCTCGCCGTGCAGCAACATGCAGACAATCCGGAATCGAGGTTTGTTCGACAGCAGATGAAACAAACCAACCACCTTTTCACACACCACACGGCTGTTGTCGAACTGCTCCTTGATCTCCCCTAGTGCTTCGCTTTTCATTTCGTTAATCGTTAAATGCATCATATGAATAATTGTTAAACTGTCTCGGCGTTTTCGGTCGATGACTATGCATATTCTTGCATGGTGGCATTTATGTTGAGCGGCTCGGGTTGGCGATCGCGCCATGATTTGCGCTTCACAGTCGGGTTCAGATCACTAGAGTTGTTCTCGATACTGATGATTGAGGTTCTTATTCACTCCCCCTTTGCCCGGCAAGCCAGCCAGGGAAACTCGGTGACGGCGGACCGGTTGGAGAAAATCCTCACCGAGAGTGGGCTGGGGGTGCTGATGGAAGCGGAGTTTTATCGGGGGGGTGATGCGGCTTGTCTGATTGCCCTGAATGCGCGGCGGAGTGCCGACGCCGTGGCGGCCTACAAGTCCGGGCACCCGGGTAAGCCGGTGGTTGTCATCCTTACCGGGACGGATATCAACCATGTTGAAGTGGAAGACCCGGCCTCGCCGACCCGGCGGACGATGGATCTGGCTGATGTGCTGGTCGTCCTTCACGAAGCGGAATTACAGTCGGTTCCCGGGTATTTGCGGGGGAAGTGTCGTGTCATCCATCCCAGCGTTATTCTACCCGGCGGAATCCCGCATCGGCCTGACGCGGAGAGGGGGAAGGGTGCGGATCGATCTTTCCAGGTGATGATGGCGGGCAACTTACGGGTTGAAAAAAACCCGCGGCTTGCGGTGGATGCTTGTCGGCTGCTTTGCGGGCATCCGGGAATCGCCGTTGCCTCGTACGGCGATGCCACGGGTGACATGGCGAAGGAGATGCGCTGTGCGAGTGCTGAGCTCAGCAATTTTGAGTGGGCGGGGAAGGTCGAGCACACCGTGCTGCTGCAGAAAATGGAGCGCGCCGACCTGCTGCTTAACACCTCGACCGAAGAGGGGGGGGCCAATGCGATTTGTGAAGCCATCAGCCTGGGCTTGCCCGTGGTCGCCAGTCGGATCCGAGGAAACATCGGTATGCTTGGTGACGGCTATGCGGGGTTTTTCCCCAGTGGCGACGCCCGGGCTCTTGCCGATCTTCTGTTGCGTTGCGCATCGGACGGTGTGTTTTACGGCAAGCTGAAATCCCAGATTGCCGCGCGCGCGCCGCTTTTCGCGTACGCTACCGAGGCGTCGGCCTGGACCGAGCTCGTCCGGTCACAGCTCGTGCGGGCGCACGGTGATGGCTAGAGTCACCCCTCTGTGCTTTACTTGACGGCGATCTTCCCGTATCAGCAGCCTTCCGGTGAACCCGTTTCACCATTCAAAATTCACCACCCACCATTGCCAAGATGACCGCTGCTGAAATCCGCCAAAGTTTCCTCGATTTTTTTCAAGAGAAGCAACACACCGCCGTGTCCTCGGCCTCGCTGATGCCGCAGAGCCCCGGCTTGTTGTTTACCAATGCGGGGATGAACCAGTTTGTGCCGTATTTCCTGGGGACTGAAAAGGCGCCCTACAGCCCGCCGCGTGCTACCGATACCCAGAAGTGCATTCGTGCAGGCGGCAAGCACAACGACCTCGAGGATGTCGGTTACGACACCTACCACCACACCATGTTCGAGATGCTGGGAAACTGGTCGTTTGGGGATTACTTCAAAAAGGAGGCCATCGACTGGGCCTGGGAGTTGGTGGTCGAGCGATGGGGCTTTCCCGCCGACCGGCTCTACGCAACCGTCTACATGCCCGGCGAAGGTGATCCCGGACAGTTTGATCAGGAGGCATATGATTTTTGGGCAGCCCTGTTCGCAAAGAAAGGGCTCGATCCGAAACGCCAGATTGTGAATGGCAACGTCAAGGACAACTTCTGGATGATGGGTGAGACCGGGCCGTGCGGCCCCTGTTCCGAGCTTCACGTCGACCTCACACCGGACGGCGACACCGATGGCAAACTCGTCAACATGGATTCGGACCTCTGTATCGAGATCTGGAATCTGGTGTTCATCCAATACAATGCCGAGGCCGATGGCACGTTCCGCGACCTTCCCGCCAAACACGTCGATACCGGGATGGGATTCGAGCGTGCGGTTTCGATCATGCAGGGCACCGACGGCTTCAAGGATTTCTCCAGGAAACCGACCAATTACGCCACGGATGTTTTCCAGCCGATCTTCAGGAAACTCGAGGATCTCAGTGGTAAAAAATATGTCGATATCTACCCCGACTCGGTTGAGGCAGATAAGTCGACAATCTCAGACGAGGTCAAGGAGGCCATTGCCTTCCGCGTGATTGCCGACCACATCCGGACACTTTCCTTTTCGTTGGCCGACGGAATTTTGCTCGGGAACAATGGGCGCAACTACGTGTTGCGCCGGATCCTGCGCCGTGCCGTCCGCTACGGGCGGACCCTCGGTTTCACCGGTGAGACTCCGTTTATGGCCGAGTTGGTGGATACCCTGGTCGATCAGATGTCCGGCGTCTTCCCCGAGCTCAAGGAGCGTCAGCAGGCGATTAAAGAGAACCTGCAACGTGAGGAAACAAGCTTCAACGAAACCCTCGACCGGGGCCTGGCCAAGTTCGAGGAAAAGGTGGCCGAGGGCGGCTCCGAACTCGACGGCGCCTTTGCCTTCCAACTTTACGACACCTTTGGCTTCCCCATCGACCTCACCGAGCTTCTTTGTGAAGAGCGCGGGTTACATGTCGATATGGAGAAATTCAAGGAACTGATGGAGAGACAGCGTGAGGAGGGGCGCAAACATCATACGCGTGAACTGATCCGCGCCGCCGACATTGCCACCGAGGCCACCACCGAGTTCACCGGCTTTGAGGAGGATGTCACCGAAGCCAAGGTGCTGGAAATCCACCAGCAGCCGGGTCACCTGTTAGTCATTACCGACAAGACACCATTCTACGTGGAAATGGGTGGCCAGCACGGCGACCAGGGGACGCTTACCCACGACGGTGAAAGTTTCCACGTCGCCGCAGTGCAGCAGCTTGGCAGTGCCCGTGCGCATGCGATCGACCTCTCCGCCAACATCATCGTGGGCGATACCGTCACGCTGAGCTTGGAAACCGAGCGCCGTCGTCCGATTGAGGCGCACCACACTGCCACCCACCTGCTGCACCTGGCGCTCCATGAAGTGGTTTCCGAGGATGCATCCCAGCAGGGGTCGTTGGTGAGCCGGAACCGTCTCCGGTTCGACTTCAACTCGGGTGCCGTTTCCGCGGAAAAACTCGAGGCCATTGAGGAAAGGGTCAACGGCTGGATCAGCGCGGCCGATCCCGTCTCATGGACGGAGGTCAAGCACGCTGACATCCAGGGACGCAAGGACATCCAGCAATTTTTCGGCGACAAGTACGGTGACGTCGTCCGCGTGGTGCAGGTCGGGGGTGAGGCCGGGAAATTGAATGGCTACTCGATGGAGCTATGCGGTGGCACCCATGTGCGCAATACCCGGGACATCGGCATTTTCAAAATCAAATCGGAAGGGGCGATCGCATCCGGCATCCGTCGGATCGAGGCCGTTTGTGGTAGCTCTGCATGGAACTGGATGCGCGAGGAGATCGAAAAAAGCGATGCGGCCGGCAAGGATCTTCGGACCAAGCTGGACAAAGCCAACAAGGCCCTGCAGGCCATCGGGGAGGTGCCGGTGGAACACCCGCAGTTTCCTCACATCATGGGGGCTCTGCTGATGGAGGGAGGCGATTTCCACCAGATCAACAGCACGTACAAAGGCTACCACGCCCATATCGCCTCGCTGCGTGAGGCCGGCATCAGCGCCGAGAAAAAACTCAAAAAAGCCCAGGCCGGAGCCGCCGCAGCAGTGGCTGACGAGGCACTTGCTCGTCTGCTGGAAAAGGGCGGCAACATTGCCGAGGTGTTCGAGGGACCTGCCAATCTTTTGCAGGAGCTGATGAACGGTTTGAAGAAAAAACAATTCGGCGGCGCCGCGTTTTTAATCGTCGACGACGGCGAGCGACTCCACCTCGGTGCCTACTGCGGTGCCGACGCCCAGGCGGGCGGGCTGATGGCCGGGAAACTCATCCAGGAGCTCGGCCCGATCGCCGGTGGCAAGGGGGGCGGCAAGCCCGACCAGGCGCGCGGCGCGGCACCCCAGCGCGACCAGGCGGAGGCGTTGCAAGCGGCGGCAAAAGCGATGCTCTAGCAGTTGCCGCCGTGCCGAAACAAAGAGAAACCTACCGTTACTCGAGCGGGTGCACCTTTAGTTGCCGCATCGAGTAGAGCCCTTGCGGCTTGGTTTTCCAGCCGACCCCACGCATCGGGCGGTCTCCGTCTTTGTATTTTTCGCCAAAGTGACTTTGTGGCCGCTTAAAAAAAACCGACCGACAAAATCCCGACGCCCGACAGTCATGCCCCACCGAGTTAGCGTGTTTTGCAGCGCATCATGCGCACAAAAACATCCTCTTCCTCTCCCCCGAGCAGCTTCCTTGGCTTGATCGCTGCGGCGCCAGGCGGCCAAATACAACCTTGACCCATCATCTGCGATCTTTTATCCCTATTGCGCAAGCCGCCGACCTGGTTTTTAGTTTTGCTAGGTTCCGGTTCAAGGGTTCGCGTCAACACGTTTTTTTTGGATGCGTGTGAGGAGCCGCAATTTTAGAATCAACCAACGACAGTCACCATGAAACAGCCAATTCTAACCCTCGGCCTTACTGGCCTTCTCACCATGATCACTTCCACCACCACCACGGCATCCGCACCTCTTCCGGTCCCCGAACGTGGTTTTATCAGCTCCCAACCCGGGAAAACCTGGGAAGAAGGTCTGATCAGCGGCAATGGGACAATGGGTGTCAACATCCAGAGCAAGCCCCTCGACGAGCGGATTGTATTCACGCACGAGCGACTGTTCATGCCGATGGGCAAACCCCATGTGCCGCCTGACCAGTCCGCCCACCTGCCGGTATTGCGCAAATTGATCGCCGCAGGCAAGTACAAGGAGGCGGAGGAACTCCAGTTTGAGCACTCAAAACAGAAGGGGTTCATGTACCCGGATTTCTTTGTTCCTGCCTTTGATCTTTCCATACGGAGCAAGGCGGAGGGGGAAGTCCGTGACTATGCACGCTCGGTGGATTTTCAAAAAGCCGAAGCCGTCGTCCAATGGGCCGACGACCGCGGTGCGTTTCAGCGCAGGACCTTCGTCTCCCGCAAGGACGGCGTGGCGGCCATCCTGATCACCGGCCCGAAACCGGGATCGCTCGACTGCCGACTGAAACTCGAACCGCGCGAGCCGAGCGAAGAGCTGAACAAGGACAGCGACATCAACAAGCGCTCCGACCAGATGTTCAAAGAGCACTTCGGTGACATCCGCAGCACGGCTACGGATAACTCGCTCGGCTTCAGCGCCCGCTTCCTCCGCTCGTATCCCGGCAGCATCCAATCGGTCGAAGGCAAGGCCCGCGTGACTGTCACCGGCGGCACCGCCGAGCCTCAAAAGGACGGCACGCTCGCTATCAAGGGCGCGGACCGGATTCTCCTGCTCGTTGAAATCAACCTGCTCACGGAGAAAGAGAAGTCGCCAAAATCAAAACTCGCCGCACTGCCGGCCGACTACGACACGCTGCTTGCCAGGCACGTCCCCTTGCATGGGAAACTCTTCAACCGCATGAAACTCGACCTCGGCGGCGGCGCCGACCACCAGAAGCCGACCGAGCAACTGATGAAGGAGTCGACATTCGAAAACATGAATCTCGCCTGGTTCGAGAAGCAGTTCGACGCCGGCCGTTACAACATCATCTGTGCCACTGGCGAGCTGCCGCCGAACCTGCAGGGCGTCTGGGGCGGCACCTACGTTCCCGGCTGGGCCAGCGACTACACCCACAACGGCAACGTTCCCTCCGCCATCGCCAGCATGCTGATGGGCAACACCCCCGAACTCATGCTCGCCTACATCAGCTACATCGAGTCGCTGGTTCCTGACATGCAGCTCAACGCGAAGCACTTCTACGGTGCCCGCGGCATCGTGCTGCCATCGCGCACCTCGACCCACGGCTACAACAACGCCTTCGGCAAAAATTTCGCCGGCGGCATGTGGGTAACCGGCGCGGCCTGGGCGGCCCATTTTTTCTATGACTACTACCTTTACACCGGCGACGAGAAGTTCCTCCGCGAGCGCGCGCTGCCGTTCATGGAAGAAGCCGCCCTCTTCTTCGAAGACTACCTCTACGAAGGTCCCGACGGCAAATTCATCTTCTCCCCGACCCAGTCGCCCGAAAACTGGCCCGCAGGATCCAAGTCACAGGCGACCTTCAACGCCACCATGGACGTGGCCTCCTCGAAAGAACTGCTCACCAACCTGATCGCCGCCTCCCGCAAGCTCGGTAAAAACGCCGACAAGATCCCGGTCTGGGAAAAAATGCTCACGAAAATGCCGGAATACATGGTTGCCGAAAATGGCATCATCAAGGAGTGGCTCACGCCGAAACTGGGCAACAATGACGCCCACCGCCATTCCTCCCAGCTCTATCCGCTCTATGACGGCCTGCCGGAGGAAATCGCTAATGACCCGAAACTCCGCAGTGCGTTCATCAAGAGCGTCGAAGACAAACTCGAACGCTACTGGAAAGACAACGAGCGCGGATTCATGTCCTTTGGCATCGTCCAGCTCGGACAGGTCGCCGCCAGCCTCGGCCATGGCGAGATCGCCCACCACTGCCTCAAACACCTCGTTTACGGCTTCTGGCTCAATAACCTCGCCTCGATGCACAACCGCCGCACGCTGTTCAACATGGACATCAGCGGCGGCCAGCCCTCCGTGGTCATCAAGATGCTGGTCGCCTCCGATCCGGGCCAAATCAAACTTCTCCCCGCCCTGCCCAAGGCATGGCCAACAGGAACCATCGAGGGGGTGCTGTGCCGTGGTCAGATTGAGATCAAGCGGCTGAAGTGGTCTGCGGACGGGGTCGACGTCACCCTGCAATCAGGCAAGGACCAGACCGTCACCCTGGAACTGCCCGGCGAGATTTCCCAGCTCGAGGTGGTCAAGGGCGCCGCCAAGGCCGCCAAGGCCAGTGCCGCCAACCAACAAAAACTCACCCTCCCGGCCAACGAGGAGGTGACCTTGCACATCAGTTTTACGCGCTAATCGCACCGACTCATCCATAGCCCCACATCACACAATAGATAAGAAATCATGAGCGTCTCCACCCTCGATATCGGCATCATCATCGCCTATCTGGTCGCCATCATCGCGCTCGGCATTTTTGTCGGCTTTCGCAAGAACACCACCCCAAGCCAGCTGTTTTTGAGCGGCCGCTCAATGACCTGGCCTGTCATTGGTATCTCGCTGTTCTGCGCCAACATCTCCTCCATACATCTGGTCGGACTTGCTGCCGGTGGCTTCGGCGACGGGATGCCGGTGGGCAACTTCGAATGGGGTGCCTCCTTCTGTCTCATCATCCTCGGTCTGGTCTTCGCTCCGTTCTACTTCCGCACTAAGCTCAGCACCCTGCCTGAATACGTCGAGAAGCGCTATAGCCCCGCCACACGCACGATTCTGGGTATCATTTTCATTCTCTCCGCGCTGTTGGTGCACATCGGCATCAGCCTCTATGCCGGTGCCGTATTGATGGAGAAGTTTTTCGGGATTGATGTCATCACCGCCATCGTCCTGATGGCTGGTCTGTCGGCAGTGTACACCGTTCTCGGCGGTTTGCGGGCGGTGATGATCACCAACCTGGTACAGGTGGTCATCCTGCTGGCCGGTGCGATCACCCTGACCTACCTCGCCTGGCAGGCGCTGGGTGAGCAGAAAGGCATCACCACCTACTCAGAGCTCAAGGAGGCGGTATCCAGTCTTTCTGCCGCCAGAGGTGATAACATTTCGCCCACTGTGCTGCAGGGGATCTGGAATGAGGACGGGGGACTCAACAAGTATTCCTGGCTGTGTGTGCTGGTGGGCTATCCGATCCTCGGTATCTGGTACTGGTGCACCGATCAGACCATCGTCCAGAACGTGTTGGCCGCCAAGACCGAGAAGGACGGTCGCGACGGGGCTATTTTTGGTGGTTTTCTCAAGATCCTGCCGGTTTTCTGCATGGTGCTTCCCGGCATGATTGCCTACGTCCTCTACCATGACGAGATCGGCTCCGCGAAAAACGACACCCTGATGGTGCTGATGGAGAAGTTGCTGCAGCCCGGCTTCCTGGGTCTGTTCGCCGCCGGCCTGTTGGCCGCGCTGATGAGTACGGTGGCTGCGGCGCTCAACAGTATCGCGACGCTGGCTTCCACCGATGTCCTCAAGCGCCTGAGGCCCGACACCCCGGACAAGACGCTAGTCTGGTTCGGCCGTATTTCCGCCATCGTGGTGGTGCTGCTGGCCATGGCCTGGTCCACCCAGGGCGGTAAGTTCGCCAGCATCTTCGATGCCATCAACCAGATCCCGATGATGTTTGCACCGGCCATCACCACCATTTTCCTCGGCGGTGTGTTCTGGAAGCGCGGCACCAAGCAGGCGGCCATCGCCGCCATGGTCTTCAACATCGTCGTAGGTGTGCTCTACATGACGGCTGTGTTGGTGGATGATCCCATCTTCACCGAAACCCAATGGGTGGCCGATTTTGTGGCCATTCCCTTCATGCTGGTGGGCGGAATCTTCTTCGCGCTGTGCCTGGCCACCTACATCATCACCAGCCTGGCCACCCCGGCTCCTGCGGAAGCCAACATCAAAGGCCTGGTCTGGGATTCGCCTCTGGCCTTCCTCAAGGAAGGTAAAATCAAGGGTATCACCGATCCACGGATCATGGCCCTGATTCTCTTGATTCTCATGGCCTTCCTCTACTATGTAATGTAATGATATCGACTCCTGACACCAAAACGATGCAAGCCTACGTGCTCCACGGCGCGGAGGATATCCGCCTCGAACAAGCACCCTGTCCCGTCCCGGGCCCTGACGAAGTGCTTGTCAAGGTCCGCGCCGCAGGCATCTGCGGCAGCGACCTCCACTACCACGCCCACGGCCGCTGTGGCAATTTCATCCCGACCCGACCGTTCATCCTCGGCCACGAGTTCGCCGGTGAGATCGTCGCTTCCGGCGATGAAGCGAACGAGGCACTGGTCGGCACACGGGTAGCGGTCGATCCGTCACGCCCGTGTGGTCGCTGCAAACTTTGCCGCCAAGGCCGATACAACCTTTGTCCGGACATGGTTTATTTTGGATCCGCCAGCGTGGTTCCACCGAGCGATGGATGTTTTGCCGAATATGTGGTGGCGCCGGCCAGGAACTGCGCGCCATTACCCGACGGTTTCGAATTTGCCTGGGGAGCATTGTTAGAGCCGCTCAGTGTGGCAGCCCACGCCGTGCAACGCAGTGGCGGAGTCTCCGCCAAGTCGGTGCTGATCACCGGCGGGGGCACCATCGGCCAGATGATTCTGTTACTAGCGACCGCCTTTGGTGCCAGCAAGGTGGTGGTCTCCGATGTCAAACCTTTCGCCAGATCCTTTGCCGAGGAGCAGGGGGCGACCGCCACCCTGGACCCAACCAGCCCCGACTGCGCGGCGCGGGCCGCCGAGCTTGCCCCGGATGGTTTCGAGGTCGTGTTCGAGGCTGCCGGTGTCGGTGCCGCGCTCACCCAGGCGTTTGCTCTCAGCGCCCGTGGCGCCACGCTCGTGCAGGTCGGCACCTTGCCTGACGGCACCGAGATTCCGGCGAATGCCCTGCTCACCCGCGAGTTGCAATACATCGGTTCCTGGCGATTCGCCAACGTGTTTGAACGGGTCATCGAGTTGGTGGTTTCCGGAAGAATCGATGTGCGTCCGCTGATCACGCGCAGTTTTCCCTTTGCACAGCTGCCCGAGGCCATCGACGAGGCCACCGGTGCGGATGTCATCAAGGTGCAGATTGAAAACGCATCGTAGCCAGAGTCAGTCAATCTATCATGGACTATCAAGTATTGGGAGGCACGGGACTGAATGTGTCCCGTCTGAGTTTCGGCGCATCTGCCCTGGGCAGTGTTTTTCGCACCATTGACGAGGACGAGGGCATCAGGGCGGTGCATGCCGCGCTCGACGCCGGCATCAACTACATCGACGTCGCGCCGGCCTATGGCGGCACGGTGGCGGAATCGGTGCTGGGCAAGGCGCTGCGGGACGTCCCGCGCGACCGCTATTTCCTGTCGACCAAGGCGGGGAAATACACCGCTCCGGGAGGCTACGGTGCCGACGAACTCGATTACTCCGAGTCCCGCATCCGTGCCGGGCTGCAGGAAAGCATGGACCGGCTCGGGGTGGACTACTTCGACATCGTCCACCTGCATGATTTTGAGTACCAGCATTTTTCACTCACCGAGAGTGCCTTTGCCGAAGGGTTCCCGACCCTGGTCAAGCTCAAGCAGGAGGGTGTGATCGGCGCGGTCAGCGCGGGGATCTACCCGATGGACCTGTGGCACCGGGTGGTTGCCGAAGCCCCGGTCGATGCCATTCTGCTGCACAACCACTACTGCCTGAGCGACACCCGCGGCCTTGAGTTGGTGGCCGGCTGTGAGGCCCGAAACATCGGGGTGATCAACGCCTCGCCCTTTGCCAGCGGCTTGCTGACCGGCGGTCCGATTGCCGATTGGCATCCCGCCGGCGAAAATGAGCGGAAAGTTTTTGCGCAGGCCGCCGTACACTGTGAGCAACAGGGGACGTCACTGGCGAAGATCGCGTTCCAATTCTCCTGCCACGACTCCCCGTTTCCGACCACCATGTTCAGCAGTTCCCGAACCCGCTCCGTTGCGCGCAACCTCGCGTGGTACGACGAACCGCTCGACCGGGAATTGCTTGCCGAGGTGCGCCGGATTCTCAAACCGGTCATCGACAAGCAGTGGGACTACGACGCCGGAATCGATCGGCTCAAGGACAGCTGAGCAATCCCCCTTTTCCCCCCAAAAAAAGCCGAAGCCAAGCCGAGCCCCATCATGAAAATAGACAGTCACCAGCACTTTTGGGCGATCAACGACACTGATTATGTATGGATGGGTGATGAGCATGCCTGCATCAAACGCGATTTCCTGCCGGCAGACCTCGCCCCCCTGATGGCTGCAAGCGGTATCGACGGATGCGTCGCCGTGCAAGCCCGGCAGATGATCGAGGAAACCCGCTGGCTGCTCAGTCTGGCCGAGCAAAACGACTTTATCCAGGGTGTCGTCGGCTGGGTGCCGCTGCTCGAAAATGCCGCCGCCCCGTGGCTCGAGGAATTTGCCACCCACCCGAAACTCACCGGCGTGCGCCACGTCGTCCACGACGAACCCGATGACAATTTCATCCTGCGCGAGGATTTTAACGCCGGCATCAAACAGCTCGCCCGGCACGGGCTGGTCTACGATATCCTGATCTTCGGCAAACACCTTCCCCAGACGGCCCGCTTTGTCGACCGCCACCCAGGGCAGGCGTTTGTGGTCGACCACATCGCCAAACCGAGTATTCGGAAGGGACAATTTGACGAGACCTGGGCCGCCGGAATCCGCGAGCTGGCCCAGCGTGAAAACGTCAGTTGCAAGCTCTCCGGCATGATCACCGAGGTGCGTGACGCCGAGTGGGATACCGAACTTCTCCGACCTTACTTTGAAACAATCATCGACGCCTTCGGCGCGCAACGGGTCATGTTCGGCTCCGACTGGCCGGTCTGCCAACTGCGCGGGACCTATCAGGAATGGACCCGGACCGTTTCCGCAATGGTGTCGTCGATGAGCCCGGACGAGCAGTCTGCCATCTGGGGTGGGAATGCAGTACGGGTCTATGGCCTGAGCACATCCCTTTCCTAAAGAGGGTTCAGCGCAAATAGGCTCATGCATTTGTGCCAAGGGAGATCCTTTCGCATTCCCCCTGCCGCGACCGACGGCCGTCAATGTTTGCCGTCGCTGCCGATCTGGCCGTGCACCGCCTACCCCGCAACCACCGGGCGGCACTCGTGCTGCAACCACTGCTGCTCCTCCTCGTTCAACAGCGGCGAGAGCTTCTCAAGCACCTCGCGATGATGGGCATTGAGCCATTCAATCTGATGGGGCGGCAACAATGACGGCTCGATCAAATCCGTGTTGATCGGGCAGAAGGTCAGGTTTTCAAACTTGAAGAAGCGACCGAACTCCGTCTCCTGACTGAGCACCGTGTGGACCATGTTTTCGATCCTGATGCCATACTCGCCAGGGCGGTAGCAGCCGGGTTCGATGGTGGTGATCATGCCGAGCTTCATCTTTTCGACGCTTGTTCCGGAAATGTTCTGTGGCCCCTCGTGAATCTCGAGTCCGAATCCCACACCGTGGCCGGTGCCGTGTTTGAAATTGCGGCCATGGCGCCAGAGTGGCTGGCGGCAAACGCCGTCGAGCTGCGCCCCGGTCGCGCCCTCGGCAAACTCAAGCAGCAGCAACTCGAGCATACTGCTGAGAACCAGGGTATAATCGTCCTTCTGTTTCTGGCTGGGTTCCCCCATGGGGATGGTGCGGGTGGTATCCGTGGTGCCGTGAAGGAAATTACCCCCGGAGTCGATCAGGAAGATGTTCTCCAGCTTGATCGGGACATCCGACTCCTCGTCCACCGAATAATGGTTCAACGACCCGTGTGGCCCGTATCCCATGATGGACTCAAAACTCACATGGCGGAAGCCGTTCACTTCAGCGCGGAAGGCTTCCAGCTTACGGCTGGCGGAAAGTTCGCTGACTTTCTCACCCGCGTGCAGGCTGCGGTAGAGCCATACGAAAAACTTCACCATGGCGGCGCCATCGTCGATCAACGACTGCTTGAGGTGTGCCACCTCGGTGGCGTTTTTGACCGCCTTGAGATCCGTCACGATGGCACGGTCTTCGAACTGTGCGCAGTGCGCGCTTGCCTCGGCGAGGCGATAGCTGGTGTAGTTGGGGACATGGAGCAGACGGGTCGACGCATCCAGGGCGCGCAGCGTAGCCTCTATTTCGTCGTATTCCTTCAAGGTCACTCCGGCGGCTTCAAACTTTTCGCGTGCTTCGGCGGTGACTTTGTCCGGATCGACGAAAAACAACACCTCATCGAGCGTGATCAGGGTGTAGCAATAAGGGGTCGGATTGCTCTCGATGTCGGTGCCGCGGAAGTTCAGCAACCAGCAGGATTCATCCGTGCGGCCGAGTAAGTACGCCGTCAACTTCTGCTCGACCATCTTTTCGCGGACCTCGGCAATCTTGGCTTCGATGCTTTTGCCGGCGTAATCGTCGCTCACTAAGAAAAGTTCGCCCTTGGGCGGCGCCGGCCGATCAACCCAGAGCGGGCCGACCAAATCCAGATCACTCCGCGTCTTCAGCCCCGCCGGCTTGAAGCTCTTCAGCCAGGTCTTGGCCTGGGTAAGATTGGTGTCGTTACCATTGAATGCCACCGTCTGGCCCTCCTCCATATGGGTCTTCAGCCACGTCTCGATCGACGGCACATCCAGGTCACTCATGCGCATCAGTTCGATTTCCGTGCCATCGAGGGCCTCGGTGGCAGCCTCATAGTAGCGGCTATCAGTCCACAAGCCGGCCCAGTCAGCCGTGACCACGACGGTCCCGTTGGACCCGTTCATGTGCGAAAGCCATTTCCGAGAACGCCAGTGCGGCGCCACATATTCGTTGTTGTGTGGATCCGTGTTGGACACGATCAGGGCGTCGATGTCATTGGCAGACATGGCGGCGCGTAAACTCGCTAGT
>JBFERY010000051.1:0-18866 GCA_041548785.1 Oceaniferula sp. | reverse complement strand
GGGGGGCAGGGGGGGCGGTTTTATGGGGGAGCGGCGCGGCCAGGCCTGTGAGGGCGGGGCTGAGCGAGAGTGCTCCGGTAGCGGTGAACCATGCGTTGAAAACGCTTATTTACGCTTTACGCAGTTGCTACCCGGGATGCACCTGCTATGACGCAGTTGCTTTTCAGGCAACATTTCCCTGACAACAATCCCATCAACAAATCAATCCTATGGCCGCTAAAAAAACATCCAAGACCTCATCCAAGCCGAAGGCATGGGAGAAGTCCATGACCGTCAAACAATTTGAATTCATGCGCGAGATCCTTGCGGCGCCGAGTCCGATCGGACTGGAGGGGGCGATGAGTTACGGTGTGCTGAAGCCAGCCTTTGAAGAATTCATGCCGAAGACTTGGGGCGTGCATCAGTTCAAGGGCAATGCGGGCATTGTTGTCGATACCCATCCGGGCGACGACGAGCGTCCTTCGGTGATGATTGTCGGGCACGCGGACAAGATCCGCCTCCAGGTCCGCAGCATCGGCAGTGATGGAAAGATCTGGGTGAACAGTGACTCTTTTCTTCCGACAACCCTGATCGGTCACGAAGTGAAGCTGTTTACCCAGGACCTGAAAAAGCCCGGGAGCTATCGGGTCATCGACGGGGGCACGATTGAAGCATTGGGCGCGATTCACTTCTCCGATCCCGCCACCCGAGCGGGCGAGAAGGGGATCACCAAGGAGATGCTTTATCTCGAGCTTCAGATGCATGGGGAGAAACGCAAGGAGGCGGTGGAAAAGCTGGGTATTCGCCCGGGTGACCCGATTATTCTCAATCGTCCGATCAAGCATGGTTTCAGCAAAGACACCTTTTACGGTGCCTATCTTGACAATGGCTTGGGATGTTTTGTGGTTGCGGAGATTGCCCGCATGGTTGCCAAGGCAGCGCTGAAAAACCTGCGCGTCATGTTTGCCATTGCCACGCACGAAGAGATTGGACGGTTCGGGGCGACCGCCATGGCCGGTGAGCTGAAGCCGGACATGTTGATTGGCGTGGATGTCAATCACGACTACGAGGCGGCACCCGGGATCACCGCCCAGCGGATGCACCCGCAGGCAATGGGGGCAGGATTCACACTGACCCATGGATCCATCACCAGCGATTACCTGAATACGCTGATTGAAAGCGCCTGCCTGAAGGCGGGGGTGCCGATGCAGCGTGACTTATCGGGCCGGGATACCGGGACTGATGCCATGGCGGCGGCGCTTGCCGGGTTTGATTGTGCCGCGACATCCATTGGTTTTCCAATTCGCAATATGCACACAATTTCCGAAACCGGGCATACCGGCGACGTGTTGGCGGCAATTCATGGGATTGAAACGAGTTTCAGAGCGATGGATAAGATGAATCGCGGCCGGGGGATCAAGCGCGAAGACCTTGAGGGCAATCACGTGCGCCTTGACGGCGCCAAGGCGGTCTAGGCGGAGCACCTCATCTCGAAAAATCATCTCAAAAGGAAAAAGCCGTAGGAGTTGGAGGACTCCTACGGCTTTAATAATGATCAGGTTCCTGTTGTTTGGAGGGGATGACGCTGACAACACCAACCCCAAGGACTGATAACTGATAACTGCAACGGGGATTGCGGGTAACCACTTTCCAGCGGGTAACTGCTTTTCCGTTCGTCGGAAAGGGTCGACACAACTCTCGCCTTTCCTCAAAATCGTAGACCATTCAGTTTCATAAACGTTCAATGATTCTTTGAAAAAAAAGAGGGTGTATGTTTTGCGGCTCTGGCGGCGGGGGAAATCCCCGGTTTGATAGGCCTGTGGTTTGGCGCGGATAATAACGCTTGCGCTGTTTAATGCTTGTGGTGTATTGCCACCTGATTCAGCCTGAGCCAGGCTGGAAGCCGAGTTTTAACCGCTGTCTCATACACCCCTATGCAATTAACCATTCTTTCAAGAGCACCTCAGTGCTATTCGACTCGTCGTCTCGCCGAGGCTGCCAAAAACAAGGGACACAAGGTCCTCATTCAAGACCCGTTGCGTTTTGCGATCGATATGGAGGAAGGTGAGCCGGATCTCTACTACCGAGGCAAGGCCATCCATGTGCCGGACGCCATTCTACCTCGGATCGGAACATCGATCACCCGTTACGGGACAACGGTGGTGCGCCAGTTCGAGCAAATGGATGTGTATACGCCCAACACGGCGGGCGGTATCGGAAACTCGCGTGACAAGCTGAGAAGTCTCCAGATATTATCACGTCACGACATTGGCATACCGCGCACGGCCTATGTGAGCCATAAGAGCGATGTGGCGGATGCGATCGCGCGTGTCGGAGGGACACCAGTGATCATCAAATTGATCGAGGGAACCCAGGGGGTCGGGGTGATTTTGGCGGATAAACCCGAAATTGCGAAAGCCATCATCGAGACGCTACACAGCGCCAATCAAAACGTGCTGATCCAGAAATTCGTCGCTGAAAGTAAGGGCAAGGATGTGCGCGCATTTGTCATCAATGACCGCGTTGTCGGCGCGATTCGCCGGACGGCCCAGGGCCAGGAGTTTCGCAGCAACGTGCACCGTGGGGGCGTGGCAACCGCGATCGATCTGGATCCGGCCTATGCGAAGGCCGCCGTCCGGGCAGCCCAAATCATGGGGCTAAAGGTCTGCGGCGTGGACATGCTGGAAGGCGAAAACGGCCCCCAGATTATGGAGATTAATTCATCGCCTGGCCTTGAAGGCATCGAAGGTGCTACCGGCCTCGACATCGCGGGGGAAGTGATCGATTTCATTACCGACCAGGCCAATATGCCTGAAATCGACCTGAGGCAACGGCTCACGGTGAGCCGTGGCTATGGGGTGACCGACATCACCATTCACGAAGGCAGCATCTTCGTAGGCCAAACGCTGCAGCATACGGGTCTCAGGGAGCAGGACGTCGTGGTGCTAACACTCAAGCGCGGTGACTCTGTCATTTCCAACCCGAAATCATCCCGTCAGCTTGAAGCGAATGACACGCTGCTTTGCTACGGCAAAGTCGAGAACATGAAATCCATGATCCCGGACAGGCCCAAGCGTCGTCGCAAGCTCAAACCTCTGCCGTCAACCCCGGTCACCGAGGGCACAACCCATGACGAACACGCAAGTTCATGAACGATAAGTCCCGTAAGAAGCGATCGATCGGTAGTTGGGTTCGAAAAAAAATCAAACCCGGAGAGAGGAAACGCCTTCTGCTGAAGGTGGGAGAAGGTTTCACCGGAGTGGGAGTTCATCTCCCCCTGATGGTCTGGCGAGGGCTGGAAGAGGGGCCCGTACTAGGGATCACCGCCGCTGTACACGGGGATGAGATCAATGGCACAGGAGCGATCCGGAAGCTCATTCAAGAGCCGCCCTTTGAGTTGAAGCGAGGGGCATTGATCCTCGTGCCGGTGGTCAACATAACGGGATTCGAACGTCACAGTCGCTATACTCCCGACCGCCGGGATTTAAACCGCTCCTTTCCCGGCAGCAGACATGGCAGCCTGACGGCGCGACTCGCTCATGTGATTATGGAGGAAGTCGTTGCACGCTGCGATTTCATCATTGATTTGCACACCGCAGCTGTGCGCCGAACCAACTTTCCCAACGTCCGCGCGGATATGGATGACCCCGACTGCGAACGCCTGGCTGCGGCCTTTGGCGCTGAAGTCATCGTGAACAACAAGGGGCCTGACGGCTCTTTGCGACGGGAGGCATGCCGGGCCGGGTGTCCCACCGTCATACTTGAAGCAGGGGAGGTGTTGAAGGTCGAGCCTTCTGTGCAGGACCTGATCCAACGAGGGCTGACCCACATCATGGCTGAACTGGAGATGATTGACGTGGCGGAGGATCTCCGCCCGGAGACCGCTCCCCATCAGATGATCGTGCAAGGTTCCAGTTGGGTAAGGGCGGGGAGCGGAGGGTTTTTGACCTTCCACGTCGCCCCGGGGGAAACGGTCGAAAAGGATCAACCACTGGCGACCAATACCGGCTTGCTTGGGAAGGAGTGTGAAACAATCGTTAGCCCGCATCACGGAATCGTGCTTGGGATGACGACGATGCCCGCGGTTTCACCCGGCGACCCGATTCTTCATATCGCCCTGCCGGATACCCGCAAGCAGTTCCGCTCGCTCGAAAAAAGCGTTGATCGGATTGAAGACCACACCCTCGAGAACCAGGTTCGGGATCATCTTGCCACGAGTATTACGGTGGTGGAGCATACCATGGACGAAGATGATCCAGGGATCATCGGCGGTGAAGACCTATAAGGCAGCTCACGGGCGTGGGATGCAGGGGATGCGGGCATCCACCCGCAGATCGCCCTCGGGACGCGCGGGTCTATCCTTTGCCTGAATGAAACCATGACATGCTCTTCCAGAATTCCGTCGGTGTCGCCATGACATGTGGGGCTTTTGGGGAATCGCTGATGTTTCGCAGGGTTGGCGAGGGAAAATGGGCGGGCATGTGATCGCCGCAGGAAAAAAATCAACGATGTGAGCAGGGAAACACTTGCGTATCGGGTCGGGCTTCGCTTCATTTCCCGCGATGAAAATTCTTGTTGTTGGAAAAGGAGGGCGTGAGCACGCGTTGATCACTGCGTTGAAGGAATCCCCGGTAGAGACGGAGGTTTATTGTTTTCCAGGCAGCGATGCGATTGCACCATTGGCGCGGAGTGTGGACGTCGACGGCTTGCATAGCCTGATCGAATGGATGCGTGCCAACGCGATTGACCTTTGTATTGCCGGTGAGGAGAGCTATCTGGTCAAGGACGAGGGGCTTGCCAATCTTTGTGAAAGCGCGGGCATCCCATGTTGGGGGCCGCACAAGCAGTCGGCCCAACTTGAGGCGAGCAAGGAATTTGCCAAGGAGTTCATGCTGCGTCATGGCATTCCGACCGGAGCCGCGACCGGTTGCGCGGATATTGATGAAGCCCGCGCGGCGATCAATGGCGTCTACCCGACGGTGCTTAAATTCGATGGCCTCGCCGCAGGTAAGGGCGTGGCGGTATGTGCGGATGAGGCGAGTGCGGAGGAGTTTCTCAACGAGGTGCTGGTCGAACGGAAGTTCGGCGAAGGCCGGCTGCTGGTCGAGGAATGCCTGGTCGGCCCGGAAGTTTCCATTTTCGCGGCGGTCTGCGATGACCAATACCAGATATTCACACCGGCCCGCGATTATAAGCGGATTGGGGATAATGACGAAGGCCCCAACACGGGCGGTATGGGGGCGGTGGCGAGCCGGCAACTGATTGATGCCGGGACGCTTGCGCTGATTGAAAAGACGATCGTGCAGCCGACCGTTGACGGTCTCGTCAAGGATGGCTTGCCCTACCGTGGCTATCTTTACTTTGGATTGATGATGACGGCTGACGGGCCGAAGATCATCGAGTACAACTGCCGTTTTGGTGACCCTGAGTGTCAGGCGGTAATGCCTTTGGTTCATGGGGATATGGCCAGTTTCTGTTTGGCGGCTGCTAAGGGTGAGCTGAAGCCGGACCTGCTCAGTTTTGATCAAGGCTGGAGTGTTTGCCTGATCCTTGCCAGCGCCGGCTATCCTGCCAGTTCGCGCAGTGGTGATGTGATTTCCGGATTGGACGATGTTGACCATGCCCGTGTTTACCACGCTGGCACGAAGATGAATGCCGACGGCCAGTGGGAAACCAATGGTGGCCGCGTGTTGGCAGTGGTGGCGGGCGGCGACGACCGTCTCAGTGCCGTTGATGCCGCCTATGCCGAGCTGGGCAAAGTCAGCTTTGCCGGTGCCCAGATGCGCACCGACATCGGGCGTATGAACTTCTAGCAGTTGGCTTGGGTTGGCGGCGGCTCAGCTTCAGAAGATGAGTAAGCAAAGGACGGTGGTCAGGATGTATTGGGTCCTGTGGGTTCGGTGCTTAGCGGAAGATGGAGTAGAGGACGACCATGACCATGAGCAGCAGACCGGAAAGTAGTTTGTAGTTGCCGATGCCTTGCCAGCCGGGTTGGCGGATGGGGTCGAGCGGGGAGTCCCAGCAGAGTCGGGCGCTGGACTCGGGCACTGGGTGTTTGGAGATGAGTGTGAGGCCGACCTGGACGACCACGCAGAAGACGAACAGGTAGAAGGCCATCATCATAAAGCCGCCGGTGACGAGGTCGGAGGTATCCAGGGAGTAAGTGATGACGCCGGTGAGGGCGCCGATGATCATGGTCCACTGCGCCGAGAAGGCGTTGGCTCGTTTCCAGAACACGCCGAGCAGGAAGACGCAGGTGACGGGGGCTGCGATGTGGGCGATGATGTTGCTCAGCGCGTTGAAAATGCTCGGGGCTTTGATGAGGAGCGGGACTGTTCCGATGGCAAGCACGAGTGCGACGCCTGCGGCAATGCGGCCGACAACGACCAGTTGGTGGTCGGGGGTTTCCGGTTTGAAGCGTTTGAAGAGGTCGTAGGCAGTCAGGGTGGAGATGGAGTTGAGGGCACCCGAGACGGTGGACATGAGGGCGGCCAGGAGTGCGGCGATGACGATACCCTTGACTCCGACCGGAAGGAGCTGGGTGATCATGGCGGTGTAGATCCCCTTCGAGTCTACGGTGCCGTCGGCTCCGGTCAGCGCAGTGAGGTCGAGTTTTCCGGTGGAGGCCAGCGTGTAGGCGAGCAGGCCGGGGAGGACAAAAATGAACACCGGGATGATTTTGATCAGGCCTGCAAACAGTGGGCCTACCCGCGCGTGGTTTTCATCTTTGGCACCGAGGACGCGTTGGACGATGGTTTGGTCGGCGCACCAGTACCAAATTCCGAGCACCGGGTACCCGAGCAGGATGGCGTACCAAGGCATCCCGCTTTCGTCTCCATGAGGTCGCAGCATGGAGAGCTTGTCGGTATCTCCCGTGCTTTCCAGCGATGTCAGCATGGCGTCCCAGCCGCCCATTTTATCGTAGGCGATCCAGGTGATGATGGAGGCGCCCGCGATGAGGATGACGGTTTGGATGGCCTCGGTCAGGACAACGGCGAGCAGGCCGCCGACGATGGTGTAGAGCGCGGTGAGCGCGGCGATGGCAATGATGGCGACATAGATATCAACACCGAAAATATCCCTGAGGACGATCCCTCCGGTGAGGAATGAGAAGCCGATGTGGATGACAACAGCGGAGACAATGGAAAAAACGGCCAACATATCACGGCAGGGTCGGTTGTAGCGTTTTTCCAGAAAATCGGGTAAGGTGGCGATTTTGGATTTGATGTAGAAGGGGGCGAAAAAGAGGGAGAGCAGGATCAGGGTGAAGGCGGCCATCCATTCGAAGTTTCCATTGAGCAGTCCGGTGTCGAAGCCGGATTGCGCGAGCGAGACGAGGTGGACGCAGGAGATGTTGGTGGCAAAAAGGGCGAGCCCGATCATCGGCCATTTCAGCGTGCCGCCGGCGAGGAAGTAATCACGGCTTTCGCCTGTGGAGGATTTTTTGCGCAGCAATTTACCCGCATAGAGGCCGATGCCGACGACGCCTAACAGGTAGGCGGCGATGATGGCTATGTCGAGGGCTTCGATGCCGCTGATGCTGTTCGCGGAACCGTCGCCTGATGCGCTGGCGAGGGGGGGACGGCTGGAATGGGCGACGATCATGCTCCTTGGTAGCGCTACTTGACAGTGATGCGCGGGTCGTTGCTGGATTTTTTATTTTGAATGGAAACGGGCGGGATTTTTCCGGGGCCTCGGGTGATGGTGGCGGTGGTGAGTTTGCCCTTTTGCCATGTCATGTCAATCTGGTGACCGCCGCGGGTGCGGAGGCCGTGGACGCTGCCGTCGGGCCAGGATTTCGGCAGGGCCGGCAGGAGGTGGATGAAGCCGCCGTGCGATTGCACGAGCATTTCAGCCACGCCGGCGGTGGCGCCGAGGTTGGCTTCGATTTGGAACGTTTGGCGTTCGATGCCGAAGATGCTGTTGAAGCCGTTATTCATCGTCTGGGTGCGGAGCATTTCGTTGAGGTGGTGGTGCGCGGTGTCGCCGTCGCGCAGGCGGGCGTAGATGTTGATCGCCCATGCGCGTGACCAGCCGGTGCCGACCGAGCCATTTTGCTCGCGGATGTCGATGGATTTTTTGGCCGCCGCGAGGAGTTCGGGGGTTTTCTCCTGGGTGATGCTGGTGCCGGGGTGGAACCCGTAGAGGTGGCTGAGGTGGCGGTGGCCGATTTCGGCCTCGGGCCGGGGTTTGTCCCATTCAAGCAGTCGGCCGTCCGGGCCGATGTGCTGGCCGCTGTCGAGTTTAGGCAGGGCGGATTGGATTTCCCGGGTGAGGTCGTCGTGGATGCCGAGCACCTTGGCGGCGGCCAGGGTGTTGGTGAGCAGTTCGGTGATGATCTGTTGTCCCATGGCGGCTTTGGCGCAGGCGGAGACGTATACTTTGTGGTCGTCGAGGAAGCCGTTTTCGGGTGACGATTCCGGGTAGGAGATGAGTTTGCCGTCTTTCTCGACCAACCAGTCGAGGTAGAACCGCGCCTGACCTGCGAGCAGCGGGTAGCCGGTTTCTTTGAGGAATTTCCGGTCGCGGGTGAAGTCATAGTGGTCCCAGACGTGTTGGCACATCCACCCGCCGCCGTGGATCCAGCCGCCCCATTTGGTGCGTGCGGATTTCATCACGGTTTGGGCGAAGAGTTCGGACGCGTGGTGGGCGACCCAGCCGCGCATGCCGTATTGTTTTTTGGCGGTGACGGCGCCATTTTTCGCGAGTTCCTGCATCCAGGTGAAGACGGGCTTGTGGGTGTCGCTGAGGTTGGTAACCTCAGCGGGCCAGTAGTTCATCTGCAGGTTGATGTTGAGATGATAATCGTTGTTCCAGGGCGCGTTGATATGTTCGTTCCAGAGGCCCTGCAGGTTGGCCGGGTTGCCATTGGTGCGGGAGCAGGCGATCAGGAGGTAGCGGCCGTAGTGGAAGATCAGGGCGTCGAGACCCGGGTCGTTGCCCTCTTTCCTGAGTCGCGCGAGGCGTTGATCGGTCGGCAGTTGGGCGCGCTCCGGGGACGATGGTAGTTCGAGGCTGCAGCGGCTGTAGAGTGCGTCGTGGTCACGGATGTGGCGGGTGCGCAGGGTGCTGAATTGTTCAGCGAGGGTTGCGCTGTCCGGGTTGTTAGGTGTGATGTTGATTTTTTTTCCGCCGAAGTCGGTGCCTGCAGTGAGTTTCAGGTAGACAGTTTGCGCTCCGCTGACTTGGAGTTGTTGCTTGGCGAGTTCGATGCTGCCGCCATCTGATACAGCATCCAGGTTGGCGGCGAAGTGGCAGCCTTTCATCCCTGTGACCGGTTTGCTTTGCAGCCTGGCTTTGACCTGGGTGACTTGGCCGGTCATGGTCAGGGACCTGACCTTGCCGTGGGTGCCGGCCTTTACCTGATGGGTGGTTGTACCATGGTCGAGTGGTCGGTCGAGGCGGATATCGAAGTGCAGGGAGTCCGGGCCACTTGCACTGAGTTTGATCAGGAGGGCCTCATCCGGGTTGGAGCAGAAGACCTCCTGGGTGAAGGTCGTGTTGCCACGCATCCAGGTGGTGGTGGCGATACCGGTTTTCAGGTCGAGTTGACGGCGGTAGCCGGTGGCTGGTTTGTCGGTGTTTTTCCAATCGATGTGGAGATCGCCGAGTGTTTGGTGGGAGCGTCGGACGCCGCCGCGTGAGAAACGTTTGACGATTTCCCGGTCGGCCTCGGCAAGCTTGTTGTCATCGATGAGTTTTCTCATCTCGGCGAGGTCGGCAGGTGTGCCGATGGCGAGTTTGACATCTTTGCGTTCGCCGGCCCACATCGAATCCTCGTTGAGTTGGATGCGTTCACTGTCCGGGTTGCCAAAAACCATGGCACCCATGCGGCCGTTGCCTACCGGGAGTGCCTCGTTCCAGTTAGCGGCGGCTTGTTGATACCAGAGCAGGTGGTCGGCCTGGAGGGCGTGCGGGAGGAGGCAGGAGGCTAACAGGATGAGGGTGGGTCGGATCATGGGATCGGTGGCGGGGGATTAGATGATGATAAATAGGCTGACATCCCTGAATGTTGCGGCGTCTGTTGGACTCCGTTTTTCAGGATGCGGGGGTGGACGAAGTGTGTTTCAGCTTCCGGCTGCATTGAACTCAGCGATGGCGTCGTACATGGCGACGATGTTTTCCGGCGGCACATCGGGCAGGATATTGTGCACGGTATTAAACACGAACCCACCACCGGGGGAGAAAATGTCGAGCCTTTCCAGCACGTGTTCCCGGACGCTGGCCGGGGTGCCGTGGTTGATGGCGACACGGGTGTCTGCGCCGCCACCCCAGAAGGTGATATCGTTGCCGAAGTCCTTTTTCAGTCGGTCCGGCTCCATGTCGCGGCAGGCCGTTTGCACCGGGTTGATGATATCGAAGCCGGCCTCGATGAGGTCGGGCATGAGCGCATGGATCGAGCCGCACGAGTGCAGGAAGGTGTGCATGGACGAGTGCTTGTGCACGTAGTCGCAGAGTCGGGTGTGGTGCCGTTTGAACAGGCTGCGGTAGGTAGCGGGCGACATGAACGGGCCGGTGTCCATGCCGAGGTCGTCGCCGAAGCGGCAGATGTCGGCGATGTCGCCGACGGCGCGGCAGACTTTTTCCAGGGTGGCCATGTGGATTTGCATCAGCGCCTCGAGCAGTTTTTCGACCTCCTCGGGTTCGGCTAACAGATCCATGAGGAAATTGTCGATCCGGCGCAGGAAAGTGCCCCATTCGAACAGATTGCATCCTACCACGACCATGATGGCGCGGTCGGATTGTTCGCGCAGGGCGATTGTGTTGGCGCGCAGCGTGTCCCAGAACCCGTCGTCGCCGGCATGGTCCCACGGGCTGTGGACCAGGGCGGCCCAGAGGACTTTGGCCATTTCATCGGGCAGGCTGGAGAGGTCCAGCGGGTAGTCATCGAGCCACGGGAAGTAGCTTTGATCGAAGTAGTTCATGCCCTTCAGCTGGATGGCGATTTCGGTGCCGTCCGGAGCATGGGACCGCCAGCCGCCGTCGGGCGCTGGATCCGGTTTGAACCAGACGGGGTACTGGGCTTTGCTGCCGTCGAAAAGTTTGACCTCATACCAGTCGTCGTCGGATGTGTTGAAGGTGCGGCCGAGGTCGACGGCGTCGATGCCGAACCGGTCGAGGATGCTGTCCTCGGGTTGGGCGAGTTGTTGCACGACGTCGTAGATGCGGGTTTGGCCGCCATCCATGCCGAGGTGCTGTTTCAGGCTGTTGTAGGCGATGGCGGAGATCCCGGATGAGGGAGTGGCACCGAGATCAATGGGAACCTTGTCGGGTTCCTGGTGGGCAATGGCGGAGAGGATGCGCTCGCGCGAGGTCATGGGCTGAGTGGGGTTAATCCGGCTGGCTTGGCGTGGTCATCGCCGCCGATGCGACGCTGGCCGAGAACGGTGACGCCGCTGACGTGGACGATGTGTCCAGTGATAAAGCGTGCCATGTGTGATCATTTGGCCAGTTCACGGGTGTACCTTGCCTGGATGTTGGAGGATGGGGTGAAACGGGGATTTACCCGATGGGGTCTAACTGCTCGGGAGCGGATTGTAAGACCTGTTTTCCGTGGGATGTTCCTTGGAGGATTCTTGCTCCCTGGCTCGGGCGTGAGGTGAAGATCTCGGGGGTGATTCCGGTGCGGGATTCGTACTGCGTGTGGAGGGCGGCGATAATGGCGTCAGCCTTGGCTGACTCGCAGAGGGTGACGGTGGAGCCGCCGAAGCCGCCGCCGGTCATGCGGGAGCCGATGACGCCGCCGTCCGCGCCGATGGACTGGGCGATTTCCACCATGATGTCGAGTTCCTCGCAGGACACCTCGAAGTCGTCGCGCAGCGAGGTGTGGGACGCATCCATCAGGGTGCCGAGCGCGGCGAAATGATTGGATTCAAGTGCCTTGACCGCGTCCATGACGCGTTGGATTTCGCTGACGACGTGGCGGGAGCGTCGGTAGGTGGTGTCGTCCATTTGATCCTTGGCGGATTCGACGTCGGCCGGGCTGACATCGCGCCAGCTGTTTTTGCCGATGATGGCGAGGCCGTCCTCGGTATTTTTTCTGCGTGCGGCATAGCCTCCGTCGGACAGCTCGTGGGCGACGCAGGTGTTGGCGACGATGACGGTGAGGTCGGGGTTTTCAAAGGGGACGAGGGTGGGCTGGCCGGATTGGCAGTCGATCAGGACGAGGCGGTTGTTTTCGCCGAAGGCGGAGGCGAACTGGTCCATGATGCCGCAGGGGACGTGGGCGTAGTTGTGTTCGGCCTTTTGGGCGAGCAGGGCTTTTTCCCGGGTGTCCATGGTGATTGCCGTGAGGCCTTCGAGCAGGGTGGCGACCGCGAGTTCGAAGGCGGCCGAGGATGAGAGGCCGCCGCCGGCGGGGACGTTGGAGGTGATGTAGGCATCGAAGCCGGGCAGGGTGCAGCCGTTTTGCTCGCGGAAATACTGCATCACGCCGCGTGGGTAGTTGGCCCATTTCGGGGTGGATTCGAGGATGTCGCCGTCGAGGTCGATTTCGACGATTTCGTCACCTTGTGAGGAGGCGAAGCGGGCGGTGGACGTGCCGTTGGGGGCGGCGGCGATGACGATATTTTGTTCGAGCGCGAAGGGTAGGACAAAGCCGTCGCAGTAGTCGATGTGCTCACCAATCAGGTTGACGCGGCCCGGGGCGGCAGCGGTGATGGTGGCATCGTTTTCAAAAATGGCCTTGAATCCGGATCGGGCGTCGTCGGTGAGCGTGGTGATATCCATGGGTAATGAGGAATGAGGAATGAGTTATTGGGGAATGAGTTATTGGTGAATGGTGCGTGCGCGTCTGGGGAGGCGGGGCGAAGACGGGGAGAAAAAATGGCCCCAACGGGTGTTGGGGCCATGGATTGAGTCGGTGGCCCTGGGTTGTTTGGGTTACCAGAAGACGGCGTAGAGGGCGATGGTGAGAACGATCACCAGGATGCCGACGGCCTTGGCGCCCTTGGACCCTTCCAGGCAGATTTCCTTGTTTTCGGGGAGCTCCACAGGTTTGGGCATCGGCTTAACAATGGTGATGATGATACCGATGATCAGGACGATGAAGAAGCAGATGGCCATGCGGTCGAGGAAGGCGATTTCCTGAGCGTACCACCAGCCGTTGCCTGCGATCCAAGGCCCGAGAACCCATTTGAAGGAGGCGTAGGCGATGATGTTGGTGACAATTCCGACGACACCAAACCAGCGCGGGGTGCGTGGCGAGAAGAAACCGAAGATGAACACGGCGAGGATACCTGGGGAGATGAAGCCCTGGAACTCCTGGATGTACTTGAAGATGCTGCCGAAGTTATCGAGTTTTGGTGCGACCATTGCCGCAAGAAGTACGAAGATGACCACAAAGAACCGACCGACTTTAACAAGTTTGTGTGAATCGGTCTCGCCGGAGAACTTTGCATAGAGGTCCATGGTTGCAATGGTGGATGCGGAGTTCAGCATGGATGCCAGTGAGCTGATGACAGCTCCGCAGAGCGCGGCCAGAACGAACCATGAGATCAGCGGGTGTGGTTTGATCAGGTTTCTAACGAGTACGGGGAAGGCTGCATCATAGTCGTAGCCCACGAGGTTGGCTCCTTTTGAGAGTGTGTCGTCTTTGGCGAGGGCCTTGTTGGACAGGCTGTTGATCATTGATGCGAGGACAACGGGTGCGGCGTCGGGGTCGACCTCTGCTGGAATGCCTGCAAGCGATTTGTTATGGTCGATGATGCCTGGAACCAGATCCGGCTGGAGTTTCACGAAGGCTTCATCGACAACGATGGTTTGCTTCGCGCCGATGCCTTCAAGTGCCTTGATGTTTTTCTCCGCGGCTGAGCTGTGGAGATCGGAGGAGAAGAGGTTGAAGGCGAGAATGCCGGGGATGACCACGATGAAGGGGATGACGAGTTTGAGCATCGCGGCAAATACGATGCCCTTTTGGCCTTCCGCCAGTGACTTGGATCCCAGGGTGCGCTGCACGATATACTGGTTCAGACCCCAGTAGAAGAAGTTAGGGATCCAGAGGCCGATGAGGAGCGCTGTCCATGGAATGTCGGTGTCTTCCTTGGGGCGGATCATGTGCATTTTGCCGCCAGACCCGTTCGGGCCATTGGCAGCTTCGGCTTCGCCCCGGACACCGTCGTTGAGCAGCTTGATCCGTTCCCAGGCGGAGGCGCCTTCGAGGTCGGCTACCGTGGCCTCCGAGTTGGCGACTTTGGTAAGGATGAGCTCGTCTGCGGGTTTGTCGGCGATGGTCTGGAAGGCGAACCACATGACAACGGCACCGCCGAGAATGAGTGCGGCACCCCAGATGAGGTCGGTCCAGGCGCAGGCTTTGAGACCGCCGATAAAGACGTAGACAGCGGCAAAGGCGGCGATCAGCCAGCACATGGCGGTCAGGTTGTTGATGACAGGAACGTCGTTGTAATACTCGGAGACGAATTTGGCGCCGGAGAAGATGACGGAGGAAGTGGTTACAAATACGAGTGTAACAATGGCGGGGATGGCCATGGCGAGGCGGGCAACGCCATCGAAGCGGTATTGAAGGAATTCGGGGATGGTGTAGAGGCCGGCCTTGAGGAATTTGGGCAGGAACCAGAAGGCGACAAAGACCAGGGTGACGGCGGCCATCCACTCATAGGATGCGATGGACATTCCCAGCCAGTTGGCGGCGGAGCCGGACATGCCGACAAATTGTTCGGTGGATATATTGGCGGCGATGAGTGAGAATCCGACGAGCCACCAGGTCAGGCCACGGCCTGCGAGGAAGTAGTTGGCGGCGCCTTTTTTGTGTTGCGGGTCGTCGCCGTCCTTGGATTTCCAGATTCCGAGTCCGATGACTCCGACGACGGCGATAATAAACAGGGTGACTTCCAGTGCGGTATTCATAGAGATGAGTGTGGTTAGTTATGGTTTGAGTATCGTAACAGAATGGGAGACGTATTTGAGTTATGGCGGGGGGATACTAGGAAGCGCTTGTGGGGTAGGGAAGGAAAAATCCTGTTTATAAATCCTGTCTAGCTCAGTCGCATGATGAGGTCGTGCTGGTAGGTTTCGCCCGGGTGGAGGATGGTGGAGGGGAAATTGGGGTGGTTGGGGGCGTCGGGGAACCCCTGGGTTTCGAGGCAGAGGCCGGAGCGGCGGGGAAACGTGCGGCCGTTGCGGCCGCTGGTGGTGCCGTCGAGGAAATTGCCGGTGTAGAACTGGACACCAGGCTGGTTGGTCAGAATTTCAAGGGTGCGGCCACTGCCGGGGTGGTGGACGATGGCTGCGGTGTGGGCGACGGTGTGGCCATCGTGATGGTCGCGCAGCACCCAGCAGTGGTCGTAGCCGGCGCCGACCCGGAGTGGTTCGTAGTCGGCCTCAATGTTTTTGCCGATCCGTTGCGGGCGGGTGAAATCCATCGGGGTGTCGGCGACGGATCGTATTTCTCCGGTCGGGATCATGCCGGCGTTGGTCGGCAGGAAGTAGTCGGCGTGGATCTGGATCTGGTGGTCGGTGATCTCGCTGTCGGGGTTGCCGCTGAGGTTCCAGTAGGTGTGGTTGATGAGGTTGACCGGGGTGGCCTTGTCGCTGGTGGCGGTGGCGTGCCAGCTGAGTTCGTTGTCGTCGTTGAGCCAGTAGGTGACGGTGACGTCGAGCTTGCCGGGGTAGCCTTCGTCGCCGTCGGGGGAGCTGTGGCTGAGTTGGACGCCCTGGCGGTTTTCCTCGCTGAGGGCTTCGCCGTGCCAGATTTTGGTGTGGAACCCGTTCGGGCCGCCGTGCAGGTGGCAGGGGATGCCGCCGGGTTCGTTGTTGGTGGCGAGGGTGTACTGGGTGGCGCCGAGCGAAAACTGCCCGTGGGCGATGCGGTTGCCGAAGCGGCCGCAGGTGGCGCCGAGGTAGGGGGCATTGTCGAGCCAGCCTTCGAACGAGTCGTGGCCGAGGGTGAGTTCGGTCGGGTTGCCCTGGTCGTCCGGGAGCGTGACGCTGATGAGGTGGGCGCCTAGTTCGCTGATCTGCGCCTGCATGCCGCGGGCATTAACGAGGGTGAACCGCCGGACTTCTTGTCCGTTTATTACGCCGTGAATATCAGTGGTGGGTGGTGGCATTGCAGGTTGATACGCTTTTTAGCGAAATTATCGGACGTGGGAAGAAAAAAAATAGGCAGGGGGGCCGCTGGCGCTTGTCGTCCGGGCGGTGGATGTCGCGGATGGTGGCTGGCGAAAATCTTTGAAAATCGTGGTTGCAATTATGCGGGCAAGCTGCTTCATTCCGCCCGTCTTCAGTGCGCGCGTGGCGGAATTGGTAGACGCGCATGATTCAGGTTCATGTGTCCGCAAGGACGTGGAGGTTCGATTCCTCTCGCGCGCACCATTGAAGATTGCCCGGGCGACGATTGCCTGGGCGACGTCGATGTGAGTGGATCACATGGGTGATGTGTCGTCCCTCGGGAATCACAACGAGGTGAGCTCACCAACTGCCGATGATGGCGGTGAATACGAGCAGGGTAGGTTCGTTGGCTTTGACGAGTGATCTGCCGACCGCGGTGTTGGGCATGGAGGTGCCGAGAAACGGGTTGTTTTTGTAGGCGCCGGTCTGGGTGTGGATGGTGCCGTCGCGGACGAATCCGCCATAGGGGTCGATGTAGCGGATGTTGAATGAGGTCGCGTGGCGTGGGAGTTTTTTGGGGATTTCGGTGACCACGACGAAGTGGGCGCGGATCGGCCACCAGGATTTCTGGCCAGCACTTTGGTCGAAGCGGTAGGCGTAGCGGCGGATGCTGATGATGGGTGGCAGGCCCCGGCGGAGTGATTTGGCAATGCGGGAGTGGCTGCGCTTGAGCAGGTCCGTCCTGGATTCGCGCGCTGGGGCGATGAGCACCTCATGCTTGATCTTGGGCAGGAAATAGGGTGCGCGCATTTCGTTGGCCATGTCGGTGAGGTCGAGCAGGTTGACGCCCTGTTTGGGGTTCCAGCGCTTGACGCCCTTGAGGTGCTGGGATGGTTGGTTTCCCCAGGTTCCCACGACGTAGCGGATGCGTGTTCGGCTGTTATTTCCCGGTACGGCATTGAATGCTTGTTGCCATTTTTCGCTGCCATACTGGAAGGCATTGAGCAGGGATGCGGGGCCGCAGGCGTTGCCGTAGGCGCGACGTTGATTGATCGGCGATGCGTCGGCATTGGGTGCCTTGAGTAACTCCTGGGCTGGAAGGTCGCATGCTGTTAGCAGGAGGAACAGAAGGGCCTGGCAAAGCGAGGTTACAAAGGGTTGGTGCAACAAAATCCGCATGCGCTACTGAAGTCTGATAATGGAAAACTAGCCAACTAGATGTAAAACATCGGCGACTGGGTGCAGAGGGTGTCCATGGTGACGGCTTCCAGTTCTTTTTCCAATGTCTGGGTGACTTGTTCCCATGCCTGCGCGATGGCGTATCCTGATTCGCCTTCGTTGGAGATATTGGATGCCAGCATGCCGGGTTCTACCGCGCGGGTGATGTGGAGGAGGTTAATCTCCCTGGGGTCGCGCGCGAGCAGGTAACCACCGGATTTTCCGCGTTTGCTGATGATCAGGCCACTGCGCTTGAGGTCATTGAGGATTTGAACTAAAAAGCTGGAAGACACGGCTTCGCGTTGCGCTAGATCGTCGAGTCGTGTAAGAGTCTGTCCGTCATGGTGCCTCGAGAGCTGCACCATGGCTCTACATGCATATTCAAGTTTCTGGGAAATCCTCACGAAAGACAATGGAACACAAAAAACAAATCAACGCGAGTGCCAAGGCTGAAAACATTTGTCATGGCGAGGCGCTCACCGACGTCGACGCCGATCAGGTCTGGGCGGATATACACGAGGCGGCCATTCGTATGGCGGCTGATGAATCACAGCTGAGGCACATGCTGGAGGATGTGGTGATCGGTCGCGACAGCCTGGCGGAGAGCCTGGCGGCGCGTTTGGCCCGTAGATTGTCGCGTGAGGACATGCAGCGCGGCGAGCTCGAGCCATTGTTGTGCGGGTTGTTGATGGAGCATGATTCCGTGATGCTGAGTGTCGCCCGGGATATGGCGGCGATTGTCGACCGCGACCCGGCCTGTCAGTCGGCGCTGGAGCCGTTGTTGTTTTACAAGGGTTTTCTGGCGATCTCTGCCTATCGGGTGGCGCATTGCCTCTGGAATGCCGGGCGCAAGCCGCTGGCGTTGTATTTGCAGAGCATTGTGAGCGAGATTTTCGCCGTCGACATCCATCCGGCCGCCCGGATTGGCTGTGGTATTCTACTGGATCACGCGACAAGTGTGGTGGTGGGTGAGACCTCGATCATTGAAGACAATGTCTCGATTCTCCACGAAGTGACACTGGGCGGAACAGGTAAGGTGACGGGCGACCGGCACCCGATCGTGCGGTCGGGTGTGCTGATTGGCGCGGGGTCGAAGATCCTGGGTCGTGTCGAAATTGGCGAGTGTGCCAAGATTGGCGCCGGCAGCGTGGTCCTCGATGACGTGCCGGCTCACAAGACGGTAGCCGGTGTGCCCGCGGTGATCGTGGGTGAAAGCAGCGAGGGAAGCCCCGCGCTCGACATGAACCAGCGCCTGAGCGAAGGCAACGCGATCTAGTGCTCCACAATGCTCACGATCCGCCCTTTTTCAAAATCGAAGGGGGTGAGCTCGAGGTTGACCTTGGTGCCGGGCTCGATGCTCTTGTGCAGGTGGATCAGGGCCTTGGGAATGTGGCCAATGAGGACCTTGCCGTTGGGCAGGGAGACGTGATAGATCTTCGGTTTCGGTGAATCGATGACCGTGCCGGTGGTGGTGATGGGTGGATCAAACATGGTGGGGGAGTGTTGGAGTCTTGGAGTCGGGAAGTCGGGGAGTCGGGGAGTCGGGGAGTCGGGGAGTCGGGAAGTCGGGGAGTCGGGGGCAGAATTGATTGACGAGTGAT
>JBFERY010000050.1:0-19600 GCA_041548785.1 Oceaniferula sp. | reverse complement strand
GCGCGCCATGGCGGCGGCGGACAGTGCGGCACAACCGGCGGCGGTGGGCGGCGGTGGGCGGCGGTGGGCGTCATCCGGTTTGGCCGCTCGATGTCATCCTCGTCCTCGTTGGGGCGTTCATCCCGCCCCTCCGGTCTCAGCTTCGCTAACTATTTCACCCAACCTCAGGAAGCCATCATCACGGTAAGATGAATGTTCAATTGGTATTATTCGTTCAACGTGACATGGACCTGGAAAAAGCCTTGTGTGGTAGGGGTGCCGAGGTCGACTTTGACGAGTTCGAAATCGGGATTGATGGCGGTTACTGTGGTCTGGGTGATCATGGGCAAGGCACTCGACCAGCTGTCGGTTTCGAGTGTGGTTGAGGTCATCAGGTTGTAAGCCAGCGCGCGGTTCAGGTAGTCGGTCCTGCGGATGTAGGTGATGCTTGTGGTGTTTCCGGACTTTGTCAGGGTCGGGAGCAGGCTGGTGGTCGTGCCCGGGAAGAATGGGGAAGGGGTTGTGGCATCACCGCCGAAGGCATACTCAAGGAGGTTGCCAATGTGATCAAGGTCGTCGTCGCCACTTTCCGTTTGATCGACCAGCGAGGCACGCCAACTGACAAAGGACTCAATGACGTTGAGGTCAAGGTTCTCTGTGGTCGGTGAGAACTGGTCTGCGGAGTAGGTGACTTGCTGTTGCACCGTGCCTGGATCCGGAATGTTGAGGGTGATGCTGTAGTCGCCGGACGCGGCGGGCTCCAGCGCGGCGCGCCGGGCTTTGGTGAAAGACGCGCTGGATTCGTCGAACCAATCCGTCCCGCTGGCGCTGCTGACGGTGGTTCCGGCCGGGAAGGCGTTCTGGAGCTTGACGTTGTCCGCGCGTGCTGTGCCTGTGTTGTTGAGGGTCAGGATGACGGTGAATGGATGGCCTGCGCGGATGATGGCGGTGGAAGGGGTGTGTGCGAGGGTGAGCGTGGTACTGCCGGGGATGGCGCGGGTCATATGGTAGCCCTGGCTGGCCATGGCCGCGTCGAGTTTATCCGCGTAGTAGGGGATGAAGCTGGAGTAGTTGTAGACGGTGTCAGTGCTGCTGGCGACAAGGCTATGGCTGCCGACAATGGCGGCAACGCCCCCTTCATTGATAAAGACCGGGCTGCCGGAATCGCCGGTCTCGAGATAGGCATCGTCATTGGATCCCGATGCCCTGGTGTAGTTCCAGCGCAGCACGCGTGTGGAATTGGTGCTGGCCGATGAAATATCCGTCGTAGTGGAGAGCGTCTCACTGGCGCCGCGTGCGGTCTTTCCCAGGAGAATGAGGCTTTTGTTTTGATAGGCGGCCTCATCGAGTTCCGTGACCAGGTTTCTTCCACGGCGGACAACGTGAGTGAGATTGAGAAACGGGTGGTAAGCGACATTGTCGGCAGCGGGGATGGGGGCCGTGAGGGTTCCGTAGAAGAGATCCGAGGCGATGTTGGCGTCATTGGTAATCGCGGTCTGCGACGCGACGGTGTAGTCTCTGATCGTCCCGTCGCTGGCGACGAAGCGGATGGTGGCGCCGATTCCGGGTCGGTAGTGGTTGGCCCCGACGAAATGCAGGGGTGAGACCATGGTCAGTTGGCGGGCTGTGTTGTTGGTATGCCAGCCGACCCCGCTCAGATTGAGCGCGGCGTGCATGAAGTTGGGGTTGGGGGCAGGCGCGCCGGGGAAGCCGGTGAAGCGGTCGTGGCGGGTGGGATCATAGCCGCGGATAACCAGCGCGTGGGCACACGTGGCCGTAATGGCGAGAATGGCCAGAATCGTGCGGGCGGCTTTTCCGAGTGGCGGGATCATTGGGTAATCAGGCCACTCTATGCGTATCAGGGATTGCTGCAAGGGGAATTAGACAGCTGAACTAGATGGCGAGCACGCCGGGCACCGCCTGATCAAGGCAGGAACTGGTCTTGAAAATCCTGCTCGGGCGGCGGGCAACTGCCACGAACTCGCGAGAGGTGGTGACGGTTCCGGGCGATGACCTCATAGATGCCGGACTTGAGGAACTGGGGGGTATAGTGGAGCAGCCAGAGCGCGGTCCTTACCCCGCCGGTGAGGTAAATCGCACGCAAAACGGCATCGGCCCCGCGCCAGCAACGCTGATTGGGGCGACCGCAGTGTTCAATGAGCACGGCCGCGCCTGCAGGCCGGCCTTTTTCGTCAGCGATGCTTGTCCAGTCGGCCGACAACAGCGCAGCCGTTTCCCCCTGAAGTGTGGCAAAAAAGAGGTTTTTCCGCCGGTTCCATCGATGCAGCCAACGGGCTGAGCGCCGGCAGAAGAGGCAGTCGCCGTCGAGAAAGAGGATGTTTCTCCCTTCGTTGGGATGGGTATCGGCTGTCATTATCGGGAGTGTCGTTGTAAAAACGGGTGAAACAAAGTCGAAAACAGAACGTTTATCCGTGTGGACAGTGCGCCGTCCATTGACCAGAATGAAGGCCGTGACCGAGAACAATCAATTTGTGGAAGAGAACCGCCGTTTAACTCAAGTGAGGGAGGAGATGGCTAAGGTTGTTGTTGGTCTGGGCGATCTGGTCGACCGTCTGCTGGTTTCGCTGCTCTGTAATGGCCATGTCCTGATCGAGGGGGTGCCTGGCCTGGCGAAGACGCTGACGGTGAGCACCATGGCCCGGACGCTGGGGGTGCAGTTCAGCCGGATCCAGTTTACGCCGGACTTGCTGCCCGGCGATTTGATTGGCACGCTGATTTACAACCAACAGAGTGGTGATTTTACTCCGCACAAGGGGCCTGTGTTTGCCAATATTGTGTTGGCGGATGAGATCAACCGGTCGCCGGCAAAGGTGCAGAGTGCCTTGCTGGAGGCGATGCAGGAAAGGCAGGTGACCATCGGCACCAAGAGCTATCCGCTGGACGAGCCGTTTTTGGTATTGGCAACCCAGAACCCGATCGAGCAGGAGGGGACGTATTCATTGCCGGAGGCGCAGCTTGACCGGTTTATGTTGAAAGTGAATGTCGAGTATCCGACGCTGGACGAGGAACATATCATCATGAAACGCATGGCGGTTAATCAACCGGACATGCAGGTGCGCCCGGTGATGAGTGGTGAGGACATCCTCAAAATGCGCGAGTCGCTCGATGCCATCCATACCAGCGAGCTGATCGAGAAGTATGTGTTGCGCATTGTGGATGCAACCCGCAACCCGGCCACCTACGGGCTGGATGAATTGGCCCCCTTGATCAACCACGGGGCCTCACCGCGGGCGAGTATCTTCATGTTGAAAGGCGCGCGCGCCCATGCGTTGTTAGAAGGCCGCGATTACGTGACACCGCACGATGTGAAGTGGATTGCCATGGATGTGCTCAGACACCGGGTGTCGATCACCTATAAGGCGGAAGCCGAGGGGAAAGATGTGGAGTATGTCCTGAAGCGGATACTGTCGACGGTGGAGACGGTGGAGTAACCGAGAGGTCCATGATCAATCAGAAAGAGCTCGAGAGTAAGGTGCGTCACATCCAGGTGCACAGTCGGAAAGCTGTGTTGGAGTTGTTGGCGGGTGAATACCGGAGTTGTTTCAAGGGGATGGGGATTGAGTTTGAGGACGTGCGTGAGTACCAGCACGGTGACGATGTGCGGACGATCGACTGGAACGTCACGGCCCGGACGGGAAGGCCGCATGTGAAAACGTTTATGGAGGAGCGCGAGTTATCGCTCTATTTCCTGATCGATGTGTCGGGGTCGGGTGATTTCGGCAGTGGCGAGTTGACCAAGCGCGAGATGGCGGCGCGCGTCTTTGCACTGCTGGCATTTGCCTCGGCGCATAACCACGACAACGTCGGTATGATCTTGTTCAGCGATCAGATCGAGCTTCACGTCAAGGCGCGGAAGGGGAAAAACCATGTGATGCGGATGATTGATCTGATCATGAGGCACGAGCCGGTGTCAGAGGGTACGTGTATTGCCCATGCGCTCGACTATCTGCACCAGGTGCGGACGCGGCGCTGTGTGGCATTTTTGTTTTCCGACTTTATCGATTGCGGTTACCAGGATTCGTTGCGAGAGACGGCCAGGCAACACGATCTCATATGTGTTTCCCTGAGTGATTTCAGGGAGCGTGAACTGCCTCGTAGTGGTATGCTGGAAATGGTCGATGCGGAAACGGGCGAGGTGCGCACCATCGATTGCAGTGACGGTAGGTTGAGGAGGCACGTCAGGGCGCGGTCGGCCGCCAAGTCGCAGCAGCTTCAGGATTTATGCCATGAGGTGGGTGCGGATTTGCTCCGTCTGTGTTCGGAGGACGACTACTTGCATGAAATCATCCGGTTCTTCAGGGACCGGAACAACCGGAGTGCCGATGCGAGGTAGGGTGACAGTGCGGGCTTTTGTTTTGTTGCTTATGGCGGGGTTTGTCGGCTGTGACTCGCCGACGGATGAGGCGGTTGCGGAGTGGGCGTGCTATGAAGCGTCCGCGGCGGGCCTGCATGTCACGGTGCGTGTATCATCGGATGAGCTCGCCACGAGTGAGATGTTGCAGGTGCAGTTGTGGGTGCGGCACACGGAGTCGATCAAGGTGCAGCTTCCTGAGGTGGGCGAGAAGTGGGGTGATTTCTTTGTTTTTGAAAGCCGGGAGTCAGCAGCGAGGTTGGCGGGGGACGGGACGCTGGTGGTCGGGCGTGTTTACACCCTGGAGCCGGACCTTCCCGGTGAGTGTCTGCTCCCAGGGTTGCTGGTGCGGGGGCTGGGTGGCGATGGCGGGGTGGTGGAGCTTACGACGGCGCCGATCACGATTCGGGTGCTCTCTGTCCTGGCCCAGGGGGAGACAGAGATACGGGACATCGCCCCGAATACACGCGTTGTCCGGCCCGCAAAAATGGCGCGCTGGCCCGTGGCGCTCATGATCGCCGACGTGTTTTGTGTTTTAACCCTGATGGTGCTGTGGTCGCGGTGGAAACGGGTGAAGGAGCGCGCTGACGACGGGGCGCTCAAGGATTTCGAGGGGTTGAAAAAGGCGGATGCCCCGGAGGTGATGAAGCAGCTCGAACGGGCCGTGTGCCGCGTGCTGGCACAACGCTATCAGCTGAAGCTGGCCAAGATGGATTTTGCCGGTTTGCTCGAGCAACTCGAGCAGGATGGAATTGCAATGCCCGGATTGGCCGAGGCTGTGGCTGCCTACGAAAGGCTCCAGTACGCGGCCGTTGCTCCAGAGGAAAAACAGGTGCGTGACCTTTACGCGCAATTTGAAATTCTAGGTAAGGAGGTGGCGGCATGACCTTGGCAGCTCCCTATTATTTGTTATTGTTAGCCCTGCTGCCGTTGCTGGCGATTTTCCAGCGCAGGCAGCGGAGGAAGGAGGCGATCCGTTATCCGTCGTTTGTTTTGTTTGCCGGTGCGGACCGGACATGGCGTCAGCGGCTGTTGTTTATCCCGCCGTTGTGTCTTCATTTGGCGCTGACCTGTCTGATTGTCTCGTTGGCTCGTCCGCAGGTCGAGGCGCCCGGCCACCGTGAAGATCGTGAGGGAATTGCGATTCAGTTGCTGGTGGATGTTTCGAGTAGTATGGACATGGACATCCATACCGAGCACGGGCCGATGACGCGGATGGAGGTGGCCAAGAAGGTAATGGAGGAGTTCGTCGCAGGCGACGGCGCGGATCTTTCCGGTCGACCCGACGATATGATCGGAGTGATATCATTTGCACGTTACTCCGACAGCATTTGCCCGATGACCTTGGGCCACGATGCGGTGGTCTATATGATTCGGGAAATAACCATCAATGACCGACCTAACGAAGATGGTACTGCCTATGGTGATGCTACGGCACTTGCCGCCGCGCAGCTCAAGGCGCAGGAGGACCATGACGGAGCTTTGAAGAGCAAGATCATCCTTCTGCTAACCGATGGCGAGAATAACTGCGGTGAGCAAATGCCCTTGCAAGCTGCCGCCATGGCCAGGGAGTGGGGGATCCGGATCTACACGATCAGTTTGCAGGAGACGAGTCGGCCAGCCGTCATCAAGACGGACAACGGGACCTTTTTAAAACCCACACCACCTTCAGAATCAGACCAGGTCCTTGAAAAGATGGCGACGGCGACCGGGGGGATTTTCCGGACCGCGCACGATATGGATTCACTGCAAGCGGTCTACCGGGAAATCAACGAATTGGAGAAAACCAAGGTCGAGGAGGTGGGTTTCCTTGACCGGGACGAGGCCTTCGCGCCCTTCGCGTTGGTGGCACTGGGCTTGTTGCTGCTGCGCTATGTGTTAAGCTCAACCCTGCTGCGGATATCGCCATGAGTGAGATTATTTTCCAGAAACCATGGATGTTGTTGCTGCTGCCCTTGGTGGGGGTTTTCATCGTGGCGTTCCGGTTGCGGATGATGAAGCGCAGGCAGGACATGCAGGCCTTTGGCGCGGCGGCGGCGGGCCGGGGCTCGGAGTATCGGTCGATGGAGCCGTGGCGCTTGGTCCTGCTGTTGCTGGCAACCCTGCTCACCATCGTCGCCCTGACTCGTCCGGCGGCGAATCCCCATCCGAAAATGCTCCAGCGTGAAGGGCGCGATGTGGTTTTTCTGCTGGATGTGTCCAAGAGCATGTTGGCCGAGGACCGTCTGCCCAACCGTTTGCAGTCCGCGAAGGTCTCCATCGGGGAGTGCGTGGAGGGCCTGCGAGACCATCGCATGGGCTTGGTCGTTTTTGCCGGGTCGTCATCGATCGTCTGCCCGCTCACGCTGGATAAGGAATTTTTCCTGAACAGTTTGGAAAAAGCCGGGCCTGCGAGTGTTGCGCATGGCGGCACCAGGGTTGGCGATGCCTTGCTGAAAGTTTGTGACAAGCTCTTCTCGGATTCGGATCAAGGCTATAAGGATATCGTCCTTCTGACCGATGGCGGCGATCATGGCGAGAGTTTGCAGAAGTCCCTTGAGTTGGTGAATGAGAGGCAGGTGAAACTGATTGTAATCGGATTGGGCGACGAGGAAAAGGGAGCGAGGGTTCCGCTGGCGGGAGGGATGTCAGACTACATGGTCTACAAGGGGCAGGAGGTATGGTCGAGGTTGGATAGTGCGCAGTTGGCCAGCATGGTCAGGCAAGCCGAACAGGGGGCCTATCTCGCCGTGGGGACGCGGCGGATGAAGTTGGATGACATCTATCAGCGAATCAGTGCGCAGGAGAAAAAACAGCAGCTTGCTGAGGAAAGTGTGATTGTCTATGACGAGATCTTCCAGGGGTTCATTGCCGCGGCCTTATTGTTGCTGGTGATGATGGCAATGATCCCGCACACCCTGCGCCGTCCGCTGGGTCGAGCGGCGGCTGTTGCGATGGTGTTGTTTGTCGGTTCGCATCAAGCGGCGGAGGCGGCAGACATGGATAGGGCTGATGCGGCCTATGAGAGGGGGCAATACCGGGATGCGCTGGCAGGTTACGAAATTCTCGCCTCTCGTTCTGTCGATGCCGGAACCTGGTATAAAAAAGGCAACGCCCAGTACCGACTGGCGCATTTTTCAGATGCGGTGGCCAGTTACCAGCAGGCATTGAGGCATCAGCCTGATGGAGGGTTGCTTCGGGACATCACCTACAATCTGGGCAATGCCTGCTTCCGAGCATCCAAAAAGGCGAAGGATGCTTACGCCGCTTTGTCTTTGGTGAATCAATCGGTGGCCATGTACCGCAAGGTGCTGCTAGCGGGTCGTGACAACGGTAATGCTGCCGTGAACATGGAGCTGGCAAGGGCGGAAAGGAGAAAGCTGCAACAACAGATCGAGAAAGAAGAGCGACGACGTCAGGCAATGAAGCTCGCCTTGGATGAAATCCGCAAGCGACTCGAAGCCTTGATTTTGGCTCAACGGGAGAATCTAACAAGGACGGACGAATACCTGATGATGGATGTGCCTTCTCCCGATCTATACGACGTGCTGGTTGAGAAGGAGCGAGCCATCCAATCCGGAACCGACAAGGTGGTTGGCCATGTCGACGCGGCTGACAGGAAATTCTTCGACGACATCCCGCCGGAAATGAGTCCCCTGGGTGCCACCAAGGGGCACCTTTCCTCGGCGGTAGTGTATGAGATGGTGGCGGTCGGACAGTTAAGGCATCACCCCCACGATTCCTACTTGAAGGAGGAGGACGCTCTTGTCGCATTGCGCGCTGCACTTGACGCCCTGCCTCGCGACCCCGATGGCGCCGACAAGGAGGATGCCGAGGGTGATGAGGGCGACGATGAGGGTGACACCGGGGAAGGCGATAGCGACGGGGCCGAGGGTGATCGGGATAGTGACAGCGAGGGGGATGAGCAGGGTGACATGGAGTCGGTGGATGCGCCGAAAATGAACCTTGAATCCATTGACCTGCCGCCGCCCAATGATTCGCCCGAAGATGTGATCAAAAGAAATGCGCTGATGCAGCAAGCACGGCAGGCGCAGGGGGCGAAGAAGAAGGGGGAACCCGTGGAGAAAGATTGGTAGAAATGAGCACAAGCATGTTAAAAGTGAGATTGATTCTAACATTGCTCGTCACACTCGTGACGGGTGGAGCGACGTGCAATGCGGCACCCGGTGCGCAGCTTCATACCACGATGTCCTCGAAATCATTTTTTGTGGGCGAGGAGTTTGTTTATGAAATTCTTGTGAGCCGTGCGGCGAAAGTAGTGGTGGACGAGATTGAAGGGGATGACACCCTTGCGATCCAGTTCCTCAAACAAGAGTATGTTAAAGATGGAGATCTATCAACGGTGGTGCTTCGTTACAGGATGATGCCGCTGCGGGCCGGCGCCGTGATGATTCCCTCCCTATCCATCCAAGTCGGCGACCAGGTGTTGATGACGGATGAGGAGGTGTTTATCCACGTCAAACAGGCCGCAGGGTATCCCGGCATGTCGCTTGTGAGGGAGCTTCCCGACAGGGATATCTATGTGGGCGAGCCGTTTCGGGCTAACTACACATGGACGTCCCCCATGTCTCTGAACGGTTTTCGGGCGGTGAAGTTGGACCTTCCCTTGTTTCACCACCAGGGGTTTAAGATAAGGAGCCCGCACCATTGGATCGCAGGTGACGACAAGGCGGCGATCGGCCTGCCGGCAGCCAATACCCGCCTGATTGCCAGGTATGGAAACGTGACCGCCGGCGGGCTGAATTTGCACACGGTATCCTTCACCAAGATTGCCATCCCGGTGAAACCCGGAGAGTTTCCCCTGAGTCCGGCAACATTGCTGACGTCCTACGTCGCGCCTCCGGACAAGGGTAACAGTGGCAGCGGATGGAAGACCAATTACCCGAGCTATTTTAATAACAATTTCTTTGCCACCATTGAAGGTGAGACATATGAGAAGTACTTCGCAGCGTCCAAGCCGCGCACTTTGCGGGTATTGCCACTGCCGGATGCCGGCAGGCCCCGTGATTTTGCCGGCCAGGTCGGGAAGTGCCGCGTCACCGTCGCCGCCAGCCCGACGGTGCTTGGCGCGGGTGATCCGATCACACTGACCATTGTGATTGACGGTTGTGAATTCCCCGAGGTGGTCGAGTTGCCCGTGCTGGGTGAGCAGACGGCATTCTCCCGTCAGTTTGCCATGCCACCGCGGCAGTCGACAGGACGGATCGATGGGCGGAAAAAAACCTACATCCGCACGCTGCGTCCCCTCGGTCAGGATGTCACTGTGATTCCGTCGGTAAGGATTCCCTACTTTGATCCGGAAACCAAAACCTACGGCGTGGCTGAGTCGGCGGCCATTCCGATCACGGTGAAGCCTGCCGAGATGGTGACGGCCTTTGATGCAGCCATGCGTGGAGTCGGGCCGCTACGCAATCATATCGACAAAAACCCGCGGGGAATTCGCGCCAACGTGGCATCGGTGCATGCTGTCGATGAGCGCGTGCTATCGGGTCACCATTGGCTGGTCCTGCTTCTGGTCCTGCCCCCGCTTGGGTTTGTGGTTTTCTACGGGGCGACCGCCCGGCAGCGGCTGGCGATGAACGACCCGGTGAAGGCGCGCGCGCTGGGGGCGATGCAGCGGTTCCGCAGGTCGGTCGCCCGAATGTCACGATCAGGAGAACAGGCCCCTGCGCAGAAACTGGGGCAGCTTGACGATGCGGTGCGTGCTTACTTGGCGGACACGCTGAACCTCCTTCGGCACGCCCATACTTTTGAAGAGTTGGAAGGTGTCCTGGGCGGTCGCGTCGACATTGAGCCGCTGCGCCAGGTTTATGCCAGCGCTGAGTATGAGAAATATCGAGGCACGGCGTCGCATGCGGATGTGAACGCGCTGATCAGGCAAGCCGAGCAATGCATTCAATCCATCCATCAAGTAAAATCATGAAACCGATCATTGTGTTATGTGCAATCGCGCTCACCTCGTGGTGCCAGGCTGCGGAGTTGGAAAACCAGGCCATCTTCGAACAGGCCAATCAGATGTTTGATCAGGCGAATGCACAAGCGCTCGTCAACCCCGCCGAGGCGCGGGACCTCTATCAGTCGGCCATCTTGAAATATCAATTCCTCATCGAGCAACGCGGACTCGCTACCGCCGACCTTCATCACAATCTCGGAAATGCCTACTTCTCAGCAGGCGACCATGGACGCGCGGTTTTAAATTACCAGCGCGCGTTGAACCTCGATCCCCTGCATCAGGATGTGTTGCATAACCTCCGGTATGTAAGGAGCCTGACGATTGATGAATTGCCGGTGACGCGCGGGCAGAGGGTGCGCCACGCCCTGAGCTTCTGGCACCGCTGGCCATTTGCTGTGCGGGCCACGTTTTTTGGCGTTGCCCATGCTGCCTTCTGGGGGCTGGTTGGGCTGTCGCTATACCGCCGGAGCAGATTGCTTTACGCGTCGATGGCGGCCACGGCGGCATTGAGTGTCGTCTTCGGGCTATCGCTCCTCGCAAGCCAGCTGAGGTGGGATAATCCGGTCGATGGCGTGGTGGTCGAGCGCGAAGTGGTTGCGCGTCAGGGCAATGGCCTTATCTACGACAACGCGTTCACCGCGGCCCTCCATGCCGGGACCGAGTTTTCCATGATCGAACGACGTGGCGCGTGGTATCATGCGAAACTACTGAATGGCGACACCTGCTGGTTGCCGGCCAACAGCGTGGCAGTTGTCATCGGGGATTGAGCATTTTCATTTACCACGCCTTTTCACCATCCCGATCATAGGGTAACCAGACGAGCGCGGCGGTGCGGACGTCGATGTCTTTTTTGTAGGGTTTGATGACCTCGTTTTCGAGTTTCACGGTGGTCGGGTCAAATTCGAGCTCGAGCTCTTTGATTTCCTCTTTGAGCTCGGCCTCGAGTTCGGCGATATCCTCCTCGATGTCCCGGATTTTCTTTTCGGCGATCTTCACATCGCGTCGTTGTTTGTAGGCGCGGCCCGCGCTGCTGACGGTGCTTGATGACGAGCTGCGGCGGCCACCGAGGAGTGATCCCAGCAGACCTCCGAGAACCTTGGCTCCGATGTCCCAGGCGGCGCTGCTGGCCTCGGCCTCCTCCTTGGCGAGCATGTTTTCCGCGCGGTCGGCCTGGCCTTGCTTGGCTTTGATCTTGGCCTCATACTTGTCGCGCATCTTCTCCACGGCAGCATCCCTCATCTCGCGGGCCTGGGTGGCGAGGCGACCGCGGAAGGAGCCTTCGCTTTCGCCCAGCTGCGAGTAGGTTTTGAACAGCGGGCAGTGGAAAATCTCGACGCGCTCGTTGCGGTAGATGTAGTCGGCGAAGTCTTTTTCCACCTGCTTATAGTTGTCCGCATTCATGGCGAAGCCGGGAAGTTCCCCAAAGCCGCAGCCACTGCGGGGATCGGTGTCGAGCGCCCTGACGGGCGCTGTGAAGCCGGTGTCGTGATCCCAGTCGATGCCCTGATCGGTGATCGCATTGGTGAAGCGCAGCAGGCGTGACCCGTCGATCCCGCACTTGGTGGAGGAGAAGTGCACATTCGCCTCACGGAGCAGAGTGGGTTTGTAGGTGATTCCATCGGGTTCCCCGGCGAATGGCGCGAAGTACTCGGTGACGCCCGCGCCGACAACCGGTCGTTCTCCGGCGGCGGTCGCCGGCGTGGTGCCGGGCATCGCCATCGGGTTGGACGACTGCGCTGCGACAGGCTGTATTTTGCCGGAGCGGAACTTGTCGCGTCTCGGGTCCATCAGGGATTTGATCTTGGAGCGGGTCAGGGGGCCGCACAGGTAGCTCATCACCCAGCGGACGTGGAACACAACCGGGGCATCCTCATGCACGTTGTTCATCAGGAACACACGCGAGCCGAGGCCGGCGAGAAGTTCTTCCATTCTTTGCCGGTTGAACCCGCCGTCCTGGGACGCGGCGGCCCCCTCGAGGCCGTCTAACACGCGTGCTTTGTCGCGCTCGGTTTGCAGTCGACCCAGCCACCAGGTGCCGATGTTGGAGAGCGCCTTGTAGTCGAGGTCGACCGGGTTCTGGGTGGCGAGCAGGCAGCCCAGCCCGAAGGCGCGACCTTGCTTGAGCATGGTCATCATGGGTTTTTTGCTGGGCGGGTTGGCCGACGGGGGAAGGAACCCGTAGATCTCATCCATGTAGAGGATGGCGCGCAGGCTGGTGGTGCCGCTCTGGGTGCGCATCCATCCTAGCATCTGATTGAGCAGCAGGCTGACGAAAAACATACGCTCGGCGTCACTGAGGTGGGCGATGGAGAAGATCGACATCCGCGGTTTGCCGTCGGGTGCATGCATCATGTCGTTGATGTCCAGTGCCGGCCCCTCCATCCAGGTGGCGAACCCCGGTGAGGCGAGGAGCGAGTTAAACTTGAGGGAGAGCTTGTGCCGCTCCTTGGCGTCCATGAAGGAGTCGACATCGATGACGCCGATCTTGTCGAAGGGGGGCTTCTGGAGGTGGCGGATCAGGGATTCGAGGGTGAGGTTCTGGCCCGCTTGCCAGCAGTGGCTGAAGAGGGTGCCCAGAAGAATCGCCTCGGGACTCTGGATCGGATCGGCGTCCACGCCCACCAGCGAGAGCAGCGAGCAGACGGTGCTTTCGATCCGGTCGCCGAGCAGTTCGCCGTCGTCGAGCACTTCGAAGGGGGGGACTTCCAGGGAGCTGAGGATGGATACGGGAATGCCGGCCTTGCTGCCCGGGGTGAAGATGTTGATGTCCACCTTGTCGCGGAATTCGCGCACACGCTCGGGGCTTTGCCCCCACGAGCCGATGCCTTCCTTCCACATGTTGGCGGTTTTTTCCGCAAACTCATCCGGGGTCTTGCCTTTTTTCGCGGCGTCGTCCTCATTGATCCACGGGCGGAAGTCGGAGGCTTTGAAGTCGGGGAACGTGAGCATCAGGTTGGCGATGTCGCCCTTGGGATCGATGATGATCGCCGGGATGTTATCCATCGCCGCCTCCTCGAGGATGGAGAGGCAAAGTCCGGTTTTTCCCGATCCGGTCATCCCCAGCACCACGCCGTGGGTGACCAGGTCCTTGGAGTCATAGAGAACCAGTTCCTCTTCGAGTTCGCTTTTTTTCAGGTCGTAGCTGCGCCCGAGGTAAAAGGATCCCAGCTTCTCGTAGTCACTTGCTTGAATGTTCACGATTGCATTTGAGGACGATTAGGCCGACTTGGAAAGTCGCAATTCAACCCAAGGGGAAATAAATTTTATGCCCAAGGCTCATCTAAAACCCCTTAAAACCTAGGATTTCAGGGCTGAAATTCCAAAAAGGTTAAGAAATCTTAAACTTTTTCTTGCCAGGCGGGAATTTTTTAGAATAATGGTTTCCGTTATGAAAACAAATGCCCTTACTTCCCCTGTTTTCGCTCTCGCTGTGGCCGCCCTTTTTTCCCAAGAGGCCCGGGGATCGAGTGATATTGAATTCCTCCGTGCGCGGGCTGATGCCCATGAGCGCAAGATCGGCCAGCTGGAGAAAGCGTTGATTCAGCTGAAATCCTATCATGCGGACAAGCCCGGTGCCCGTCCTGCGGCTGTTCCTGCCGCACCTGCTGCCTCCTCGGCCATGGTGGGCGAGTACACGGTTAAAAAAGGTGACATCCTCACACGTATTGCCTACCGGCAGAAGACGACGGTAGCGGCCATCATGAAGGCCAACGGTCTGAGCAATGACCGGATTTTGATCGGACAGAAGCTGCGTATTCCCGGCGCCGCGATCGCGTCTGAAAAGGCTGTTGCCCGGACCGCTGCCCCTGTGGTGCAGAAGGAGGGGGTAAGAGAGTCGGCTTCGATCGGAAGACCGCTGAATGCGAGCGGCAAGCCGCTGAGCACAGGTCCATCTTCCCGACATGTGGTGAAGAGTGGCGAGACGTTTTATTCGATTTCCCGTCAGTATCAAGTGAGTCTGCAGAGTCTCATGGCGGCGAATCCATCCGTGCGACCTACCCATTTGCGCGTGGGTCAAAGTCTGCTGGTGAACGCGCCTGCCAAGTCGGCTGCAGCGCATCAACCGGTCGGAGCCACTTCGGCGGCGTCGGCACCCAAGGCGAAAGCGGTTGCCAAAAAGGAGGCGGAGTATGTCAAGCAGCCCGAGCCTGCGGCCCGTGCCAAGGAAGTTGTGCGCAATGCGCCCGCTGATCGCACGCCGGCCAAGTCTACCCCTACCTCAACCCAGGGTTCCTCGGAGCCCGCCATCCGCACCATCACCGTCTATAAGCAGATGACCTACGGTCAGTTTGCCAGCAGGCACGGGGCCAGCACCACGCAGTTGAATGAGCTCAACGGTCTCAGCCTGAGCAAGAATACCATGCTCGCCAAAGGGTCAGAACTCTATGTGCCACAGTTTTGAGTGGTCATCCCGTTAGGTGACCGAAAAAATTTGTTAGCGACAGGAAAACGCAAACAATTCTCCCACGGGAGAACATAACGACGAAAAAGGGCTGGGCGTCTGGTGGTTGATACCACCGGGCGTCCTTCCTTTTTGGCGCGGATCGCCAGGTGGTCGCGTCTTATGCCAATGTTCGAATGGTATTAAAAAGGGCGGCGGGCAAAGGGGTTTTCATGAAGCCATGGCGGCTGGGGAAGCTGAGCCGCTGGTTCCAAGCATGATCCACAGCGATGCCTGCGTGTTTCGACAAAAAAAATCACCTGCGGGTTTGACATGGGGCCTGCGCGAAGGCTTTATTAAGGAAAAGAATCCTTCCTTTGTAGTTGTCTCGCAGTCCCATGTGCCGGGCCCGACGGCATCCACACACCGAGCATTCAAACACCAAGCATCCAAACACCAAGCATCCCAACAACCGCGCAAAATCTATGAGTGACGAGAATGATCCCAAACCCATGAAGAAGACCTCAGCGGTCCCGCTTCGCAAGGAAACCGTACGTGTCACCCTGAAGGCGACGCCGCAGGGTAAGAACGCACCGGCAGCCCCAGGTAGGCCACCTGCCCCGACCGGCTCAAAGCCTCCGGCACCTGCCCCTACGATTCCGCTCAAGACATCGGGTCCGGGAACGACAAAACCACCGGCCACGGCGCCGACCATAATGCAGACAGGCGCTTCTGTTGCCAAGCCTGCCGCACCGGCGCCGACGGTGAGGCTCAATGTGCCGGGGGCGACCGGCCCGGCCACCGTGGCTCTAACCGGTGGTTCTGCTGGGGTTTCCAGCCAGCCTCTGCCTAAGGCCACCGTGCAGTTGCAGCAGACCCAGCCGATGGGTGCAGCGGCTGCGCCGTCCCAGGCTGCCACGATTCGGACTGCCGATGACGAAGACACTACCGGCAAGGAGGATGGTGTTGCCACAGCTCTTTCGGTGGTTGCACTGATTGTTGCATTGATTGTTTTGGGTGTCCAGCTGGGCACTGCCAGCATCTGGGTGCATGATGCCCCGCAGAATCCGGGATGGGGGCAGCTTTTTGAGTGAAGCCTCTCGGGATGGGTAAAACCTCCGGGCGCTCATCATCGTACCTGTTTCTCTGGATCAGAGACGGTTTCGAATTTTTTTAATTAAACGAACTACAACTATGGTAATGCAAATTATTCTTCTGGTTTTTGGTGGCCTTGTTGCCTATCTGGCATGGGCGACCGGGAGTCTTCCTTTTTAGGGTGGGCAGTCAACTGCCGCTAGATCTCGCCATGCGTTGATGGTGGACATTGCCCTGGCAGTGCGCCGCAACCTATTTGACAAGGCCGCATCATGGATATTTCATGGGCGGCCTTTGACTTTGAATGAACCCGCTTGACGTACACACTGTTGAGTGCATATTCCGCACATGGCTAACGTATATAATGAAGCAAACTTTGAGGCCGAGGTTTTGAACTCGGATAAACCTGTTCTCGTTGATTTCTGGGCAGAGTGGTGTGGTCCCTGCAAGATGATTTCCCCTTTGATTGATCAGCTTGCCGATGCTGTTGGCAGCACGGCCAATGTTGGGAAAGTCGAGGTCGATACCAACCAAGCGTTGGCGGCGAAGTATGGTGTGCGCTCTATCCCCTGTTTATTGTTTTTCAAGGACGGTGAGGTGAAGGAGACGATCACCGGAGCCAATGTCACGCTTGATAAGCTCAAGTCGACGCTCGAAGGGCTCGCCTAATGCGCACAACCAACTCCGGAGGATGTTCAAACAGGTATCCGGAGTGCTGGATCATGTCGCCGCGCGCCTTCCCACGAGGCCCGCGGCGTATTTGTGCCTGTTCGCGGCCTGGGCGGTGACACTGTGGTTTCTGTCCGCCGGAAACCCCGGACCGAAACATGGTCCGGATATCCCCCACCTGGACAAAGTCGTCCATTTTCTTTATTTCTTCGGTGGGGGTGTGCTGCTGGCTGCACATGGCGGGTTGAAGTGGTCCGCGGGGAAGTCGTTGCGTCTCTTTTGGGTGGTGGCACTGGTCTGCTGCGTGGTGGGTCGGCTCGATGAATACCATCAGGGCTTTACCCCGGGGCGCAGTGGAAATGACCACGGGGACTGGTTGGCTGACACCTTGGGTGGCGCTGCGGGTGCTCTGTGGGTGATACTGGTGATGCTGCCCCGAATCAGCGGGAATCGAGCTAAAGGCGCCGCAGGGACAGGTAGCCGCTGACCCTCTGGCCGCTTAAATGCGGATAAAGTGCCGATTTAGACCAAATTCCCTTGACTGGTAGCCGTCGAAGTGTATTTCTCCCCGCCCACAAGCCGCGCTTTCCGTAGCGCACCAAGATTTCATATCCAACAAATTTAAAGAAATGGCCAGAGTATGCAGCATCAGAGGTTCCCGTGTCCGCATGGGGGGAAGAATTCACCGTTCAGGACTCGCGAAAAAGAAGGGTGGAATTGGTCGTCACGTGACCAAGGTTGTGAAGCGTACTGTTTCACCCAACCTGCACACCAAGCGTATTTACGTCCCCGAGTTGGGTCGTCATATCAAAGTGAAGTTGAGTGCCAAGGCGATCAAGACGATCAACAAGAATGGCGCTTACGCGACGCTGAAGAAAGCGGGCCTGATTAAATAGGCCATCATCAGGAACCAAGGTTCCCCGCATGGATTTTTAAAAACGACGGTCATCCGACCGTCGTTTTTTGTGCTCTGTCGAGAAGCGTTGGGTGCGGTCAGGGCTGGCGGAAGCTCACGCTTAACTTGAGTCGCTCGGCGGCGGGGGCGGTGAATGCGAGGATGCGCACGCCCTTGTTTTGGTTCTCGATACGGCCTGGTGGCGTGGCGGTGAGAATCTCCCATGTCCCGCCGTGAGTGTCATGGCGGGTCAGATGAAGACTTTTGCCCGCTTTTTGGAGAATGGCGGTTGAACCGTCGATTTCAATTTCCGCACGGGTGATGATGGCCCAGCGCACGGGGCCGATTGGTTTGTCGATGGTATCGGTGAGGGTGACGCAGGTTTTTTCCCGGTCGAACTGACAGGCCCGGCTTACTTTTTCGGCTTGGCCCTGATAGGCTGGCGTGAGGTTGAAAGAGGCATGCCCGCGCTGTGGGCTGCTGTTGAACCGGGTCAGTGGGCTGGGTCTGGCATCGGGGTTTTGGAGTTGCCCGTCGATGACGAGAGTGCTGTGGCTGAGGCTGGTGAGGCGGAAATAATCCCAGCGGCGCGAACCGAAGTAGCCGGGCATGTTGTAGTTATCGCTGCCCAGGTCTTCGACCCAGCGGATGCCGTCGGATTCCAGGATGAATGAGCCTACATCCATCTGGCCGTGGCTGGCGCCGGGGTGGCCGCCCTTGATGGCGAAGAAGAGGGCGTCGGGGTCGGACCACGAACTGCGGAAGGTGGCCAGTGGCTGGTCGCCGTCCCATGAGGAATCCAGTGGCAGCGGTGTGGGCTTTTGTCGGGTTGCGGTGGGAAGCCAGAGCAGGTGCAGGGGTGAGAGTGTGGCGGGACGCCGGCTGTGCTGGGTAAGGTCCCTGTGCAGTCGGGCCCGGATAAAGCCGACGGTCGCCGGGTCGTTGAATTCCCGAGCCATCCATGACTGCGCCGCGGTGATCCTGCTTGTTGATGCCCTGGCGTCGGCAAAATTGAACACCACGCCGGTGGGGCCGGTGAGGTGTTCGGTAAACAGCGGAGAGCCTTTGAATTCCGGGGGAGTCGGGACTTTGAGCTCCAGATGGTCGTCGTGGAGCAGAGCGAGACCGAGGGTGTGGTAGTTTGAACCGTAGTTCCAGTAACCTGGGCCTTCCGGGTAGGCCCCGTCGGGGGAGTAAAACCGGCGGCAGGCGTGGATTAACCGGGACGCGGCGAGTCGGCTGGGGTGGATGGCGTCGCCGCTTTTTTCCAGGGCACGTTCCGCCATGAGCAGGCCGGTGGCACAGACCTGGGCCCAGTTGTTGCGGGGCTGGGTCCACCAGGCGGGTTTGCCGGTGAATGCGGCGCGTGCCGGTTCCAGCCCCTTGCTGCGTAGCGCCGCGGCGTAGCTGGCCCGCTGTTGCTCACTGAGGGCGTGGTAGAGCCAGTCGTAGCCGATGGCGACGGCGGTGGACATCTCGGCGGTATCGAGGAAGTGGGAGGTGTTCCAGTCCTTCATGGCGCAGGCGGCATTGAGCTCGCGAATACTGCGGTCGAGGTATTTTTTTTCTCCGGTGAGCCTCCAGGCCATCGAGGTACGGAGGATGTTGCCGAGGGCGTAGCGGCTTTGGGCGAGCAGGCGTCTGCCATCGGGGATATCGTAGCGGCAGACGGGCTGGGTCAGGGTGTGGTCGGCATGCCGGATGAGGTTCTGGTAGAGTTTGGCTGCCAAGGGGTCGGATTTGATCCGGTTTTTGACGGTGGTTTCCGCAGTTTTGGGAAAGAGGATACGTGGGTGATCCGGAGTGCCGGCCTGGGTGGTGGCGACGGTGAGGATGATGGTGGCAACCCGCAGAATGCGGCGGCCAGCGGTGGGTGGTGTCATGGCGTGGAAAAAGGGCACATCTGGAATACCCTCCCTCCGGGCGATTCTTTCAGGTCGCGTCCGCCGCGTGCCGAATGGCGGCCGCCAATTGACGGACTGATTCCGGGTCATGGCTGGCATTCAGCGTGATGCGCAGACGCGCCGTGTGCGGGGGCACGGTCGGGTAGCGGATGGCAGGAACCAGAAAACCCGATTCGCGCAGTCGTGTGGACAGTGCCACGGCGTCATCGGATGCCCCTACCATCCAGGGCACGATGGCTGAGCTGCATGGGTGCGGGAGCTTGGCGGCATCCCGGAAGGTCTCGATATTTCGCCAGAGTTGTCTGCGCAGGGCCTGTCCGTCCTCGCCGCGGATCAGGCGGATGGCTTCTGC
>JBFERY010000049.1:0-20610 GCA_041548785.1 Oceaniferula sp. | reverse complement strand
TCCCCCCCTCCCCCCACCCTACCATCATAATCAATGAGCACTCTCAAACCCTCTGGTACATCAGCCTATGACCCGGCCATCATCATCCGACGCGCGATCTTCTTTGTGGTCCTCGTAAGCCTCGCCATCATCTCCATCTTCTTCACCTTCAAAGGGCTGTCCTCACCACGCGGGATGGAACAAGCCCAGATCGGACGGGAAATCGCCCGTGGAAACGGCTACTCCACCAAGGTTATTCGCCCCGTCGCCCTCAAACAGATGGAAGATGCCAACAAGGAAGCACCCAGTCTGGAAAAACTACCGGACACCTACCACGCCCCACTCAACCCCTGTGTTTATGCCGCCGTCCTGAAAGCCACTGATGCCAGCGACAACCAACGCTGGCGGATGCCCCAGAAGTCAAACATCTATCAACTCGACCGCGTCATCGCAGCCACTTGCGTCATTTTTTTCCTGATATCCATCGGGGTAAACTATCTTCTGGTCTCAAGGATATTTGATACCACCATCGCCTCGGTCACCGCCTTGTTGATGCTCTTCTGCGAGCTGATGTGGAAGCTCTCGCAGTCCGGCCTGCCACAGATGCTGATGCTCATGCTCTTCTCCTGCGCCATGTTCTTCCTCTGGCGAGCCGTCGAAAACTCAGAGGAAAACAAATCATCCCTGGGACCGATCCTCGTGTCCGGTGTCTTCATGTGCCTGCTCGTCCTCACCCACTGGATCACACTCTGGATCTACATCGGCTACATGATCTTTGCCGCGGTTTACTTCAAACCACGCGGCGTCATCGCCGCCGTCCTCGGCGGAATGCTGGCACTGTTCGTCATCCCCGTCGTCTACTTCCTCTACGTCACGCCCACCGGCAGCCCGTTCGGAACGGCCTACTACGCCATCCACAATGGCCTGGGCGCAGGCGAGGACTCGATCATGCGGTCCCTCTCACCCGCGAGCGAGGAACTCGGCTTGCAAGGCCTGCTCCTCAACATCCTCGCAACCACCCTGAGACAAATATCAGACCTGCACCGGAACTTTGGCGCCATCCTTGTGGCCCCCCTCTTTTTCCTCGCCCTGCTGCACCCGTTCAAACGCGCCTCACTCGCCTCATTCCGCTGGCTCATCCTGCTGATGTGGATCTTCGCCGGCATCGGCATGTCCATCTACGGCATCCGCAGCGGCGCCATGGACTCGAACCAGATCCACATCCTGTTTGCCCCCCTGATGGCGGCCTACGGCCTCGCCATGGTGTCCATTCTCTGGGGCCGGCTCAACATTCCGCAATCCATGCACGCGCTGCGCTACGCCCACCTCATCCTGATCGTCGCCATCAGCGCAGGCCCCATGCTCCTGCCCCTGTTCAGGAACATCAAGCAGGGAATCAGCGCCGACAACATCGGCGGCTACCCGAACTGGCCGCCCTACTTCCCCAAGGCATTCAACCGCGCCCTGGCGGACAACACCTCGACCAAGGACATCATCATCAGCGACACCCCGTGGGCCGTGGCATGGTACGCCGACCGCATGTCGGTGTGGCTCCCCAGAAACCTCGAACAAATCGAGGAAATCGAGGCCCTCGCCAATAACCAGCAAACTCCCGTCAGCGGAATCGTCATCTCCCCCTATTCCTTCAATAGCGACAAAATCCTCACCGCAGGATCGCCCAAAGGAAGCTATGGCGAGCTCTACCCGCTCGTGTACGGAGCATGGGCAAGGTTTGGCTATTCGCCTAACTTCATCGACTTACACCCTCAGTTCAAGTCATTGTCGCAACGCTATCAGCACAAGCAACCCCTCTTCAGCTACGGCTACATCATGTATTACTCCAACAGACCTGTGCTTGAATCCCCCGAGTAATCCGCATTCCACCTCGACCCATGCCAGCCCCTAAAAAAGAAAAATCTTCCCCAAAGGAAAAAGCCCCGAGCTTCGAGGAAGCTCTGGAAGAGCTTGAAGCCATGGTGGAAACCATGGAGTCCGGGCAGCTTCCGCTGGAACAGCTCATCACCAACTACGAACGCGGCGCGGCCCTCATCTCCCATTGCGAGTCCGTGCTCGGCGACGCACGCAAACGACTCGAACTCATCACTCTCAAACCCAAGCCCACCCCTCAGGATGAGGACGGCAACCGCAAAAACTCAACCCAGGAGAGCTCCCCCGAGAGCCCTCATGACTCTAACGATAATAATGACGACGAAATCCGGCTCTTTTGAACTCCCCGAGCTTCTCTCCCAGATTAAAGGCCCCGAGGATGTCAAGGCACTGCCCGATGATCAACTCGATGTCCTCTGCGAAGAAATTCGGCACACCCTCATCCACTCCCTGTCCCGCACGGGGGGCCACCTCGGCCCCAACCTCGGTGTCGTCGAACTCACAGTCGCCCTGCACCGCGTCTTCGACAGCCCGGAGGACAAGTTTCTCTTCGACGTCTCCCACCAGGGGTACGTGCACAAGATGCTGACCGGCCGCGCCGACACCATCCACACCATCCGCACACCCGGCGGACTCAATGGCTTCCTGCTCCGCACCGAGTCCAAGCACGACTGCTATGGCGCCGGCCACGCCGGCACCGCCCTGTCGGCCGCACTCGGAATGGCGTCCGCCCGCGACCTCAAGGGCGACCATAACCACGTTGTCGCGGTCGCAGGCGATGCCGCCTTCACTTGCGGCCCGACCCTCGAAGCCATGAACAACGTCGAGGAAACCACCAAAAGACTCATCGTCGTCCTCAACGACAACGAGTGGTCGATCGACCGCAATGTCGGCGCCATGGCAAAGTACTTCAACGCCCTGCAAACCCACCCGACATTTTCCTCGGTCCGGCACAAAGCCGCCGAATTCGTCGGTAAAATCGGTGGCGAAGGTGTGCGCAAATTCGCCCACAAGGTCGAGCGTAATACCAAGAACCTGATCCTGCCCAACGTCCTCTTCGAAAAATTCGGGATGCGCTACTACGGCCCGATCGACGGCCACGACCTCCCCCTGCTGATCCGCACCTTCGAGCACCTCAAGGTCCAAAACGAACCGGTCATCCTCCACATCATCACGGAGAAGGGGCGCGGGTACGACCCGGCACTCGCCAACCCCGGAAAATTCCACGGCCTCGGCACCTACAAAATCGAGGACGGGTCCACCGCCGCCACGGAAAACCCGACCTACTCGGAACTCTTCGGCCGCGCCGTCACCGACTTCGCCAAGAAAGACCCGAAAATCACCGCCATCACCGCCGCCATGCCCGGCGGCACCAAACTTGACATTTTCAAGGAGGAGGTCAACGAACGCTACTTCGATGTCGGTATCGCCGAGGAGCATGCCGCCCTGTTTGCCTGCGGCCACGCCACCCAGGGCCTCCGCCCCTTCCTCACCATCTACTCGACCTTCATGCAGCGGGCGATCGACATGATCGTCCACGACATCGCACTGCAGAAGCTTCCCGTGAGGATGTGCATGGACCGCGGCGGCCTCAGCGGCGATGACGGCCCGACCCACCACGGACTCTTCGACATCGCCTTCCTGCGCGCCATCCCCGGCCTGATCCACATGCAGGCCAAGGACGAGGACGAGTTCATCGACATGCTCTGGACCATGGCCAACCACGATGACGGCCCGACCGCCATCCGCTACCCACGCGGCGCAGGCATCGGGGCCGCCCCCAAGGCCGAACCCACATTGCTGGAAATCGGCAAAGGCGAGGTCATCCAGGACGGCAGCGATATCGCCGTCATCAGCCTCGGCCACATGTACGAAACGGCCCTCGAAACCAAGGAGAAACTCGAAGCCCTCGGTCACTCGGTCGCCCTCATCAACCCGCGCTTCATCAAACCCCTCGACGCCGACCTGATCCGGACCTATGCGGAAAAATGCCGCGTCGTCTGCACCATGGAGGACCACGTGCTCGCCAACGGCTTTGGCGCCAGCGTTGTTGCACTCCTCAACGACAACGACCTGCACACCCCGGTCGTGCGCATCGGCTGGCCGGATGAATTCATCGACCACGGCAAGGTGGATGAACTCCGTGCAAAACACGGCCTGTCTGCCGATAACGCCGTCAGCCTCATCCTGCAGCACCTCAAATAAAGAGCTGCGGCCCCCTGCCACACCAATTGAACAGTCAGATTCGGCGTCCCTTCGGCCTCAGCCACGCTGACTATTTCAGCCAACCTCAAAAAACCGCCATTGTGGTAATGATGACTGGTCAATTGGTATTATTCACCTTTTGTCAGTCGGTTCTTCTCACGCTTGGATACAGCGCAGCCACAGCGGCCGTGGCAACAGTTGGCCTCACGCGCCTTCAGCCACCTGCGCACGAACACCAGCACCGTGATCAACACGATCCCGGGTGCTGCGTATGTCTGCCAATTCGTCCAATCCATGTCTCAGTATAACTCGTTTTTGAAAAATTGGCTGTCGGTCAGGTGACCAGACTCCCGACCTGGTAAACGATGAATGCCGCCACCCAGGCCACCGCCGTCATCCCGACAAGCTGGCCAATCGCCCATTTCCACGACCCGGTCTCACGCCGCACCACCACCGTCGTCGGCAGGCACTGGAGCGCATAGACAAAGAAAACCAGCAGGCTCATCGTCGTCACGGGCGTGTACACCTTCCTACCATCCGGCCAGGTCGCATTCGCCAGCTTCCCCCTCAGTTGCTTCAGAAACTTGTCTTCGTCATCGGCCTCTTCCACCGAGTAGGAAATCGCCAGATTCGCATTGAAAACCTCGCGCGCGGCAAAGGCAGCCACCAATGCCGTGCCCGTCCGCCAGTCGTAGCCGAGCGGCTTCACCACCGGCTCGATGGCATGCCCCATGCGCCCCATGTAACTCTGCTCCAGCGCCAAGGCCGGATCATCCGCCGCAGGCGTCCCTTCCTTCGGCTTCGGATACGTCTCCAGTGCCCACAGAAGAATACAGAGACCGAGAATAACCGGGCCCGCCTTGCGCAAAAACGACCAGGCGCGCTCCACCAGATGCCGGACAATAAAGGACAGGTCGGGCTTGCTGTAGGACGGCAGCTCCATCAGGAAATGGGACACTTCCTCTTCACCTTTCACCTTGGGCGCAAGCAGCCACGCGGCAAACAAGGCACTTACCGTGCCCAGCAAATAGATCCCGCCGAGCACCAGAGCCTGCACCACCGCACCATCACTGGCCAGCAACATACCGATCAACAGGGAATACACCGGCAAGCGCGCCGTGCAACTCATCCACGGCGCGATCAAAATCGTTAACAAGCGCTGCTTCGCGCTGTCCATACTGCGCGTCGCCATGATCCCGGGGATCGCGCAGGCATAGGAACTCAGCAACGGCAAAAACGCCCTGCCACTCAACCCCACCTTGCTCATGACACCATCCATCAACAACGCGGCACGCGCCATGTAGCCGGTGGTCTCCATCAGCCCGATAAAGAACAGCAAGAGCAATATCTGAGGCAGAAAAACAACGACACTGCCGACACCACCAATCACCCCGTCGATGACCAGATCCTTGACGTCCCCGTCCGGAATCCATGTGGCAACAGCCTGCTTCACCGCGTCAATCCCCGACTCGACCCACCCCATCGGATACTCCGCCAGACTGAAAATCGACCAGAAAACAACAAACATCAATCCGACAAAAACAAACCAACCCCAGAGCGGATGAAGCAACACCTGATCGATCTTGTCGCTCGCCGTAAGACCGCCGGTCTGGCCGTCGGCACCCTGCCGGCGCGCCGCCACCTTGCAAATCGACTGCACCCACTTGGTCCTGGCCTTGGATATCTCCTCCTCAGGCGCAGAGCCCGCCCGGATGCATACCGAGGCACTGTCCATGGCCGCTTGGCGGACATCCCGGCCAAGCCCCGGCTGATCTTCCGTGCGATACTCCGTATCCGCCAACAGATGAATCGCATGCGCCGAGGCATTCGCCACACCTTCAGCCTCGAGCTTGGCAACCAGGTCGTCGATCGCCGATTCCGTTGGTTTGTCCGCCTGCCACTTGCGCCGACTGGGCCGTGGAAACGGATGCCTGATGGCGTGCTTCAAATCCAACACCCCCTTGCCCCGGTTCGCCTGACACGGCACCACGGGCAAACCCAGCTCCTCGGAAAGCAACTCGACGTTGATCCGCAGCCCCTGCCTTTCCGCCAAATCCACCTTGTTCAGGGCCACCACCACCGGCAAACCCAAATCAACAACTTGTAAGACCAGGTAAAGATGGCGCTCCAAATTCGACGCGTCCACCACGCAGACAACCGCCGAGGGCAGCTCACTGCCGTCCTGATCTCCTAACAAAACATCACGGGTGATCCGCTCATCGGGCGCCTTCGGACTCAGTGAATAACACCCCGGCAAGTCTAATAATTCATACTTGTTCCCATGGGGTGTGCGCAATACGCCCGAGACACGCGAGACGGTGACGCCAGGGTAATTACCAACTTTCTGGTTCGCCCCCGTAAGCGCGTTGAACAAGGTTGTCTTGCCACTGTTAGGATTACCGACAAGAGCAATGATTTCCATGGGAACCGTATCGAGAGTTGGGGTTAATCCGTGGTTGGGGTTAAACCATTTCCACCAGAACCTGATCCCCCAGCTTCTTGCTCAAGGCCAAGCGGGTTCCGCACACCGAACAAATCATGTTGCGCCCGTCCGAGAGCTTGCAGATTTCCAACTCCTCACAAAATCCAATCTCCCGCAACCGCTTACAGGCACTGCCGGCAAGATGACGAATACGCAACTGACAACCGGCACTCGCCTTGCTCAAGGTCATGGCGCTGTCTACTTTCAGGTCGCTGGCGATATCTGCAATCATCTCTTCTGAACGCAGTTAAGCGTAATTGAGACTCTGTTGCAATAAGAATCTCGTTACGAAGAGTTTATTTTCTTCGATATCGGGGCGATGGCCGCAATTCCTTGCATCGCAGCCGTATTTCCCCCGTATTTCCCTTTTCAATTTCCCATTGTTGGCTCAGGTTCCATCCCGGCCAACAACCCGTTTTTTCACCCATTGAGAGACTTATGATCACGATCCACGCCAAAATCACCCCGGTTCTCGACCCCGGCTTCGTCCCCGCGGTTCTTTGGAACAGGGCCTTCGAACAAAAAGCAGCCGCTGACCCCGGAGCCCACGACCTGCACCTCGCCCTGGCCCGGAAGGACGGCACCGTATTCCGCCGCTCCCTGCGCGTCCTTGCCCATCAGGGGGAAAACGCGGCGCTGAACATCAAGTATGTCGAGCGCCTGGTCAAATTCATGCTCTGGGGACAGGGCGGCAGCCGCATCTACATCGCCGGCAACGACGCCATCGCCGACGCCATCGCGGCAATCTACTCTGAAAACGGCAGCCGCAGCTTCGATTGGGAAATCGTGGGCAACGGCATGTTTGATGAGCACATCACGGTGATCGCCACCACGCCCGACGAAATCCCCGCGCAAAATGATGCCGCCGCCCCGCTTGGCCGCCATTTCGAGGGAAACCGCATCGGCTTCGACCTCGGTGGCTCGGACCGCAAATGCGCCGCCGTCATCAATGGCGAGGTCGTTTTCTCCGAGGAAATCCCCTGGGACCCGTATTTCCAAAAAGACCCCAACTACCAATACGAGGGCATCGTGCACTCCCTCAAGCTCGCTGCCAAGCACCTGCCCAGCGTCGATGCCATCGGCGGCTCCTCCGCGGGCATCTACATCAACAACGATGTCCGCGTCGCCTCCCTGTTCCGCGGCATCACCGATCGTGAGGTCTTCGCCGAGGTTGTCCGTCCGATGTTCAAAAACATCATGGCCAAGGAGTTCCCCGGCGTCCCCTTTGATGTCATCAACGACGGCGAGGTCACCGCGCTCGCGGGCTCCATCACCATGAACACCAATGCCGTGCTCGGCATCGCCATGGGCACCTCGGAGGCCGCCGGCTGGGTCGACCCCCAAGGCAACGTCACCACCCAAATCAACGAACTCGCCTTCGCTCCGGTCGATTACCGCGAAAACGGGCCGGTCGACGAATGGTCCGGCGACCAGGGCTGCGGGGTCCAGTTTTTCTGTCAGCAGGGCGTCGCCCGCCTCGCGCCCGCCGCCGGGTTCGATTTCGGCGACATGCCCTTCCCCGAGCAACTCGTCGAGGTCCAGAAGGCGATGGCCGGGAACGACCCGCGAGCCGCGAAAATCTACCAAACCATCGGCACCTGCTTCGGCTACGCCATCGCCCACTACGCCGATTTCTATGCCATCGGAACACTCATCATCATGGGCCGCGCCACCTCCGGCCCCGGCGGCCAGATCATGATCGATGCCGCCCGGGAGGTGCTCAAGGTCGAGTTCCCCGCACTCGCGGAAAAAATCAACATCACCCAGCCCGATGAAAAAATGAAGCGCCACGGCCAGGCGGTTGCCGCCGCGTCCCTCCCCGCAACCACCTGACCATGCCGGATTCCATCAAGGCCAAACTCGTTTTTGACGAAAGCTCCCACCTCGGCGCCTTCCGCATCCACATGTGGCACCGCTACCGCATCTGGCTCATGATCCGGACATCACTGAGCATCACCCTGATTCTGGCAGGCCTTATTCTACTCATGACCCGGGGGCCCAACCCGATGCCTGTGCTCATGCTCATGGTCGGCACCTTTGCCCTGCTCCGCCCCTTGATCTGGAAAATCATGCATGCCCGCAACCTGCGCCAGCTCCCCGGCTACGGCCAGACCGTGGTCTACACCTTCACGCCCGCCGGGATTGAAATCAATGGCGAGGACCGGCAAGGCAAGGTCAGCTGGGGCGACCTGTTCGAAACCGTGCCATGCAAGCAGGGCCTCCTGCTCTACCACGCCAAGAAGTCCTACACCTGGATTCCTCACGACGCCTTTGACTCCCCCGCGGATTTTCAAACCGTCACCGCATGGGCCCGTCGCCCTTAGCCTTCAGCCGGCGCGCATAGTTGTGCAGGGGAGATTCGATCCATCGGTAAAAAAGAGCCGAGGCAAAACCCGCCACCACCGTCGCAAGCAGAATACCGGGAAGTTGATACGGCCAGATGGACGGAAAAAACTTGAGGTGACTCATCACCGCACCGCCAAAGGTGATGTGGATCAGGAAAAACGAGTAGGACAGCTTGCCCAAGTACCCTATTTTCAAGGACCGCGTCCACCGCTGCGTCATCTGTGGCGCGTAAGCCACGATCAGTGCCGTGCCCAGAGCCGTCCACGCGGCGCGAGTGCTTACCGCGGCATGGTGCCCGTAGAACGCACAAGCTAACAAGGCAGCGAACAGCCAGGGAGGCAGCGATTGATGCCGTTTCAAAAAAACCGCCATCCCCATCGCATACAGCGCGCCGTAACTAACAATGCTCGGCCCCTTGTCCACCCACAGGGGCGCCAATGCCCACAAGAAAACCACGAGCACTCTGACCGTCGCCCTTGAATGAACCAGCAGCGGGTAACACAACAGGATCGCGACAACAAACTGGGCTTCCACCCCAAGCGTCCAAAACACGGGGACATACCACTGCTCTCCGACAAAGTCGGCATACAGGAGGTAATTCGCCAGGGTCCGCGACCAGGTGACGTTTTCGAGATGCTGTTCGTAGCCGAACAAAGGATTGCCCCAGGCGTAAAAAGCAATCTCGAGCAAAGCAATGACCGCAAACGCCGGATAAAGACGGAAAAACCGGCTGGCCAGAAACCGCCCCGAGTCGCGATAGCCAAACTTCGACCACACCAAGACCAAGGGGGTGATATACCCCGAGATGCAGAAAAACACATTCACCCCAAGATATCCATAGGTGAACAAGCTGCTGATCACGCTGCCGTCATACCAGTTAAGATGATAAAGACACACGCCCAAGGCCGCCAAAATCCTGAGCGCATCAAGATTGGAAAACCTTATTTTTTCCCGGGGCATGGGCTTGATCAAATTATCCGGCGAACCGCTGAGCACCTGAAACATCCACTTTTCAGCGGCAATCCACGATTTCCACGGCGGATGCGGAGGAACCCCGCCACATCAACCCGTCCGGCCAAGCATTCATGTCCAATGATTCTGTCTCGCTCATGCGGCCCAGCATGCCACCCCGATCCCATTTGAACAGCCCGATTGCCAAAATGACACGAGCCCGGCCCCGCTGAGCGGTTACCCGTAAGCCCCCGCAAGAATATGCATGACAATAAGCAAACCTATCCCATCTTTCACCTTGTCAATAAATCCCCACCCAGATCATTCTATCAGCGTTCTTCCAATGCGCATCCTCGTTCTTAACAGTGGCTCGTCTTCGCTACGCTTCGCTCTCTATGAAGGCGCTAGCAACTCCCCGCTTGCCTCGGGACTGGCCGAATGCCTCAACAGCGAGGACGCCGGCCTCACACTCAAGCTCCCAAAAAGCGAACTCACTCTGCCCATCCCCGGCTCCGATCACGAGCAGGCCCTGAGGTCCGCCGTTATCCTACTCAAGGAAAACGGCGCCCTCACCACCGCGCCCGATGCCGTCGGCCACCGCATCGTCCACGGCGGCGAGCACTTCTCCGCCCCCTCCCTCGTCACACCCGGGATGATCAAGCTCGTTGCCTCCTGCAACCACCTCGCCCCCCTCCACAACCCCAGTGGGCTGCTCGGCATCAAGGTGGCCCAACAAATCTTCCCCGACACCGCCCAGGTCGCCATTTTTGACACCTCCTTCCACCAGTCGCTGCCAGAGCGGTCCTACCTCTACGCCATTCCCCGCTCCTTCCACGAACAACATGGCGTGCGCCGCTACGGGTTCCACGGCAGCAGCCACAGCTACGTTGCCCAGACCGCCGCCAGCCAACTCGGCTTCCCCCTGGAACACTCGCGCATCCTCAGCGCCCACCTCGGCAACGGCTGCTCGGCGACCGCCATCCTCGACGGCAAAAGCATCGACACCACCATGGGTATGACCCCCCTCGAAGGACTCGTCATGGGAACTCGCAGCGGCGATATCGATCCCGGCGTCATCCTGTTTCTGGGCAAAGAGCTCAACATGCCCATCCAGGAAATATCGGACCTACTCAACCAACAATCCGGCCTCCTCGGGCTCAGCGGCATCTCCAACGACATGCGCGAACTGCGTGAACAGGCCGCTGACGGATCCGATGAAGCGAGGATCGCCATCGAAATCTTCTGCTACCGCGCCGCCAAATCGCTCGCCAGCCTGACCGTCGCCCTCGGTGGCGTCGACACCCTCATCTTCACCGGTGGCATCGGCGAAAACGACCCCGTGACCCGGGCACAAATCCTCGCCCACCTGTCCTATCTCGGACTAAAAATCGACCCCGACCGCAACTCCGACCATGGTTGGTCATCCAATGGGGTCATCACCACCGAGAAGAGCGCCGCCCAAGCCGCCGTCATCCCCACCAACGAGGAACTCATGATCGCCCGCCTCACCCAGAGTACCCTGGCTACGTCCCGTTGACCACCGGTCACCCAAGCAATGCACACCTTCCTCATCGTCCCCACCTCGGATCACGCCGGACTGACCTCGTCATCCATCGGACTGGTCCGCGCACTCGACCGCATGGGAATCCGGGTCGGGTTCTTCAAACCCATCAGCCAGTCGTACCACGAAAAAAGCACCGACCTCTCGACCGCCTACATCCGGAGCATCAGCTCGCTCAACCCGCCCGAACCCATCTCCATCGAGGAAACCGAAGCGATCCTCGCGTCCGGCCAAATCGAAAACCTGCTGGAACGTATCGCTGAAAATTACCAGGCCGCCGCCAAGGACACCGACGTGGTCATCGTCGAAGGCCTGCAGGCCTCGTCCAAAAACCAGTTCCTCAACGAACTCAACCCACGTATCGCCAACGCACTCAATGCCGAGGTCATCTTCGTTTCGTCGGCCAAGGGCGCCAGCCCGGAGAGAACCTACAAAAAAATCAACCGCCGCCTGGAGTCAGCCTGCCAAGCCTTTGGCGGCGTCAAAAGCGAACGTATCCTCGGCGTCCTCATCAATCAGGGCAGCAGCCAATCCACCGCGGATGCCGCTTCGATTCTGCAAGAGTGCCCGATCCTCACCAAGGGCAACATCAAACTGATCGGCTTCATCCCGTTCAAAGCCAGCCTCACCCGCCTGCGCACCAGCGACCTCGTCGCCCCCCTGCAGACAAGCACCCTCAACGAGGGGGAAATCCACACCCGCAGGGTCACCGAGATCCACCTGTGCGCGCGTGACATCGTCCACCTCACCCACGTCTTCCACGTCGGCTCACTGGTGGTCACGCCGGCAGACCGCTCGGACATCATCATCGGCGCAGCCTACGCCGCCCTCAGTGGCATCCCGCTCGCGGGCCTCATCCTCACCGGCGACATGTCCCCCGACTCCCATGTACTCGCCTACTGCAAGAATGGCATCGACTCCGGCCTGCCCATTCTCACCGCCAAAACCTCCTCGTTCGAAACCGCCCAGGCGCTGTCGTCACTCAACCCGGAAACACCGCCGGACGATACCGACCGACTCGAACAACTCGTCGATCACGTCGCTCGTAACATCGACACCCGATGGCTCAAACAACACTGCACCACTCCTAGCAAACCACGACTCTCCCCGCCCGCCTTCCGCCACCAGATCTCAAAAATTGCACGCCATAATCCGCAGAGTATCGTCCTCCCCGAGGGCGAGGAACCGCGCACCCTGGAAGCAGCCTCCATCTGCCACCAACGAGGCATCGCCACACCAATATTGTTAGGCAATAAAGATACCATCCAAGCCGTCGCCGAACACAACGGCATCATCTTGCCCGAAAACATCACCATCATCGACCCCCAGGAATGCCGCGAGCGCTATGTCGCCCCGATGATGCTGCTCCGCAAACACAAAAACCTCACCGAGGAACAGGCGATCAGCCGGCTGGAGAACAACATCACACTCGGCACCATGATGCTGGCCATGGAAGAGGTCGACGGCCTCGTCGCGGGGGCCATCCACTCCACCGCCGACACCATCCGCCCCGCACTCCAACTCATCCGCACGGCACCCGACGCCACCGGTGTCTCATCCGTCTTTTTCATGTGCCTGCCCGATCAGGTACTTGTCTACGGCGACTGTGCCATCAACCTCGACCCCGACGCCAGCCAGCTGGCCGATATCGCCATCCAAAGCGCCAACACCGCCAGTGCCTTTGGCATCGAACCGCGGGTCGCGATGATCTCCTACTCGACCCACGATTCCGGCTCGGGCGTCAATGTCGACAAAGTCCGCGCGGCCACCAGCCACGTGCACCAGCTCAGACCCGACCTCCTCGTGGACGGCCCGCTCCAATACGATGCCGCCAGCAACGCAGAGGTCGCCCGAACCAAGGCTCCCGACAGCAAAATCAAGGGAGACGCCACCGTCTTCATCTTCCCCGATCTCAACACCGGCAACACCACCTACAAAGCCGTGCAACGCGCCGGCCACGTCATCTCGATGGGCCCCGTCCTGCAGGGCTTGCGCAAACCCGTCAACGACCTCTCCCGCGGTGCGTCCGTCGAGGACATCGTCTTCACCATCGCCATCACCTGCATCCAGGCCCAGCAACTCGACCAACAGGCATGACCCCCTCAGGCCGTGCTCAGGGCGCCAACGTGCGCCAACACCGCACTGGCCAGGCCCGCGGGATTATACCCGCCCTCCAACACTGACACCAGACGCCCGCCGCACAACTCGTCCGCCCAGCCGCACGCCAGCTGTGTCAACTCGGCAAAGTCGTCATCGGTTAGAGTCAACATCCCCACCGGATCATCCACCCGCGCGTCAAAACCCGCGGAAAGAAGGATGAAGTCGGGTCGGAACTCCCTCAGCGCCGCACCGATGGTTTCCCGCCACAGCGGCAGGATCACCCCCCCACCGGACCCCTCGGGCACCGGCAGGTTCATCGTGGTATGCGCTCCCATGCCTTCGCCCGTTTCGTCCACAGCCCCTGTGAACGGGTAGATCCCCTCCTCATGGGTTGAGGCAAAAAAAACGGTGCCGTCGTCGTAAAACAGATCCTGGGTGCCGTTGCCGTGATGCACGTCCCAATCAAGAATGGCAATGCGCTCCACCCCCTTCCGTCGCTGCAGGTGGCGTGCGGCAATCGCCACATTGTTGAACAGACAAAACCCCATGCCTCGCCCGGCGGACGCGTGGTGCCCGGGCGGACGCACCGCACAAAAGGCATTTTTGACCACCCCGTCACAAACGGCATCGACCGCCGCGATGGACGCGCCGACCGCCTCCAGCGCAACGTCATAGGAGTCATGGCAAATCGCCGTGTCACCGGTGCGCAACACCTCGGCAAAGTGCTCCACATCCATCTTCACCACGTCGTGGTACCACGCATCATGACATAACAGCACATCTCCAACCTGCGCTTTCCTGCCAACCAACCGGCACAGCGGATGCCTGCGTCGATCCCAGCCGTCCAGCGCCGCCATCACCGCCGTATAACGCTCGGCATTCTCCGGATGCATCGGCCCCGTATCGTGTTTGAGAAAAACGGCATCGTAAAGTATCCCGGTCTGTTGTGCAGTGGTAGCCGTCATGATTCTCCAGCACTATGGATACTCTGTATGACGCCGACAAGTTGTTTATAACAGGAGGATAGCAGGAGGAAATCATTCACCGCCCCCCGCAAGCCGCCCGGATTCGACTGAGATTGCACTTGATATGTAATGATCAACACGAATAATGCCCAGCGCTCACATCGAGCCCCATTATGAAATACCTATCTACTTATTGGTCAGGCATCGCCGCGCTGGCATTGCTCAATACCGGCATGGCAAGCGCCGATGACGGTTGGAAAAACCTGTTCAACGGCCGCGATTTCGACGGCTGGACACAAAAAGGCGGTGAAGCCAAATACACCGTCAAAGACGGCGCCATCATCGGCCACTCAGTGGCAAAAACACCCAACTCGTTCATGTGCACCGAAAAAAATTACGGGGACTTCATCTTCGAATACGAATTCAAGGTCGACCCCCGACTCAACTCCGGCGTCCAGATCCGTAGCCAGTGCTACGACAAAGCCCACGTCTACAACGACAACGGAAAAGAAATCACAGTCAAAGCCGGCCGCGTCCACGGCTACCAGATCGAAATCGACCCCGATGTCAAACGTGGCCGCCTGTGGAACGCCGGCATCTTCGACGAAGGCCGCCGTAAATGGCTCTGCCCCGGCAAACTCGCCGGCGACGGCGCCGCTTTCTCCAAACAAGGCGCCGAATGCTTTAAACCCGACGACTGGAACCACGTCCGCATCGAAGCCATCGGCTCGTCGATCCGCACCTGGCTCAATGGCATCCCGCGCGCATCCATCCAGGACGACATGACCCTTAGCGGCTTCATCGGCCTGCAAGTCCACTCGATCCACAGCGAGGGCATCGAGGGCTCAACCGTCGCCTGGCGGAACCTGCGCATCAAGGAAATCACCCCCGGCACAGGCACCAACAGCCTGAGCGCCGAAGAAATCGCCCAGGGGTGGACACTGCTCTGGGACGGGAAAACCACCGACGGATGGCGCGGCGCCAAACTCGACACCTTCCCGAAAACCGGTTGGAAAATCGATGACGGCGTGCTCACCGTGCTCGAAAGCGGCGGCGGCGAATCCGTCTCCGGCGGCGACATCGTCACCCGCCAGCGCTACGCCCGGTTCGACCTGAAACTCGATTTCAAAATCACCCCGGGAGCGAACTCCGGCGTGAAATACTTCTGCCAGCCCAACCTCGACCCGGTCACCGGCGGCGGGGCCAAGGCGAAATCCGGGTCCGCCATCGGACTGGAAAGCCAGATCCTCGACGATGCCAAACACCCGGACGCTAAAAAAGGCCGCGACGGCAACCGCACCATCGCGTCACTCTACGACCTCATCACCGCAGACGCCTCCAAAAAGGCCAGCCCGGTCGGCGAATGGAACTCGATGCGCGTGGTCACCGACGGCACCCACGTCGAACACTGGCTCAATGGGAAAAAAGTCGTCGAATACGATCGCGGCACCCCGGAATTCCGCGCCATCGTCGCCCAGAGCAAGTACCGGAAAATCCCCGGGTTCGGCGAGTGGGACGACGGCCACATCCTGCTCCAGGACCACGGCAACACCGTGCACTTCCGCAACGTCAAACTGAACGTGCCACCCGCACCGAAATCTGCGGCAAAGCCCGAAAAATAAAGTCACCAACTCACAAAAAACGAGGACGGGCATCACGCCCGCCCTCGTTTTTTTGGGGGCTTTTTCATGCGTCACGTATGACCCAAGCGATGCCAGCCATTTGAATTCCTCCTCGCCGCCATGCTTGATGCTCTGGAAGAAACCCAGACCGGCAAAGCAACAAGCGACCAAGTCAAAGCCCCGTAGCGAAGGGCCTTCGCCCTTCGGCTGTTTTCACGTCAACCCACCCTCAAACCAACGAAGGCCGCAGGTTTGCCCCTCCTTCATATCACTGCGGCCAAAGGGCATGTTCCCCGCAATATCCCTGATTTGCTGCAAAATCATTTCTTAGCAGAGAGGTAAAAGCTGCTCCTTCATACTTCAGGCCAAGCTAAAAAAATAAGCGCCCTGACTCCCCCCTTAACCCCTGCTGTTGAATTCAGCCACAGCGTCGACCATCGCCACCACGTTTTCGATCGGCGAGAGCGCCTGGACGTTGTGGACCGAGTTGAAAACAAACCCGCCGTTCGGCGAGAAGATCCGGCAGCGTTCGAGGACCTCCGCACGGGTCTCCTCGGGCGTTCCGAAGGGTAGCGTCTGCTGCGTATTGACGCCACCGCCCCAGAAGGTCAGTTTGTCGCCATAGCGGTCCTTGAGTGTCTGCGGGTCCATGCCCGCGGCAGAGCACTGCACCGGGTTGATGATGTCAAAGCCGGAATCGATGAAGTGACTCATGAACGACTCGACCGCGCCGCAGCTGTGCTTGAAGGTTTTCCACGGGGTGTTGGCATGTATCCAGTCGTTCATCTTTTTGTAATACGGCTGCCAGATTTCGTCATAGGTGCCGGCCGAGCAGAAGGTCGAGTCCTGGGTGCCGAAATCCGTCCCGCACACCACCACCACGTCGATCACATCGCCGGCAATGGCATTCAAGCGCTGCATGTTCTGGATGGCGATCTCCGATTGCCGCTCGAACAACTCCTGCACAAACTCGGGCTCCTCGACAACCGTCATGTACCATTGCGCAATGTCCCGTATCCCTTTGGGGTTCTTGGCAAAGGGTGCCGGCACCAGGGCGATGTCGCCCAGGCTGGTGCCGTTCAGGTGGGTGATGACCGCCCGGTCCGTGCCGCGCAGGCGCGCCGCCTCCTGCTCCCAGTAGGCCGCCTCGTCATCGGACATCAGCTTGAATTCCTCCAGGTTGTCCTCAATCTTCAGATTGTCCTCGTCAATCTCCTCCTGCCGGATGATCGAGTCAAAAAAGTACCCCTTCTTCGGCATGTGGGCGCTCGGCGCCACACTGCGGTCGCCCTCAGGATAGACATAGGTCCCGGTGTCATCCTCCATGGTTTCAAAATGCCCGGATACCAGCACCGTCTGCCCCCACCACGTTTGGTATTCCTTCCAGTTCTCGTTCACAAAGCCAAACAACGTCCTGTTCGGGAAAATGCTGGTGACGTCAATGCCCATGGCGTCCTTGAGATCATCCTCGATCTCGCCCAGCATCTGATAGGGTTCGCAAACTTTGACGGGGCGCTTTTCCAGGCCATAGTGGTCACGCAACTCCTCAACCACCGAGCAGTGGATACCGGTGATGAAGTTGCCCCCGAAATCAACCGGGACCTGGTCGGGTTGCTGGTGATCAATCGCGGCTAACACTCGTTCTTTACTGGTCATTATAGCGGGTTGTTCCTGACAGGGTTGTCGTTCAAAAGTTTGCGGTCACCGGGAGGTCGATTTGAGTGCCTTGTGCAACTTGCCGACATCCATCACGTATTCATCGCTGTCCTCGCCAAGCTGCGACTCCTTGGTCGCCCCCAACTTCTCAAACAGGGCGGCCATGGCCTTGTTGCGCTTCAACACCGAGGCCCACAACGACCCAATCCCCCGTTGATGGGCAACCGAGGTAAGCTCACCTAACAAAAATAGCGACATCCCGAGGCGCCTCGTCTTTTCGCCCACGACAAAGGCAACCTCAGCCGAATTCCGCGAGGGGTCGCAATAAAACCGACCCACCGCACAGATCTCCTGCCGGTGGCCATGCTCCTCGAACAAGGCAAAGGCGGCGTCCACCGACTGGTCGACCGAGGTCAGCTTGTAGGCCGACTCGTCCGTCAGCCTGTCCTTGACGTGCCCGTAGCGCATATTCACCGTCTCCTCGGTGTGGGAGTAGAAAAACTCCTGCAAGCCGCGCGTATCACTCGGGTGAAGCGGCCGGAACATGAAGCTCCGCCCCTTCATTTCCACCCGCCTCGACTCCACCTCGGATCCATCATCGGCAACACCGGTGGGCGTCACATTGTAAAATTTCGGGATCCACCCCCACCTGTGCGCGTCACGCAACAATTTCTCGCGGTGGTCCGGGTGCGCCACCTCCACCATGTTCAACACCCGCTCGCGGATGCTCCGGCCGCGCAGTCGCGCTATGCCATACTCGGTCACCACATAGTGCACGTCACCCCGCCCGGTGTTGACCCCACTGCCGGGCTTGAACCCCGATACAATACGCGAACACTTGCCGTCATCGGTCATCGAGGTCAGCACGATCAGCGGCCGACCATGCTTGCTGTGACCCGACCCGCGGATGAAATCCTGCGTGCTGCCCATGCCGCCATAAAACCGATGCCCCCGGGAATCACGCACCACCTGCCCCGTCAGATCGACCTCGTAGGCCCCGTGGATCGCGACCATACGATCGTTTTTCTCAATGCGGGAAACATCCCCGACCCAGTCGGAGGGCTGCATTTCAATGAGGTCATTCCCGTCAACAAAATCATAAAGCCTCTTCGATCCCAACACGGTGGCACAAACCACCTTGCCATCATGGTAATGCTTCATCGAATTATCCACCGCGCCACATTCGACCAGCTCCATCATGGCATCACTGAATAGGCCGGTGTGAATCCCCAGGTTTCTGTGGTTTTTCAACGCGGACAATACCACCTGCGGGGTGTTTCCCAGCCCCGCCTGGATGGTGGAGCCATTCTCCACCAACTGGGCAGCATACTCGGCCGCCTTCAACTGCGCCGCACGCGGCTGGTCCCATTTGATGACCGGTAACGACCGGTCGTCCTCCAGGTAGTAATCGATTGTTTTCGCCGAAATACGCGCCGTCCCGGACGTGCGTGGCATCGACGCATTGATCTGCGCCACAACCACACGCGCCGCCTTCACCGCCGCCTTGACCACATCCACACTCACACCCAGCGAAACATAACCATCGGCATCCGGCGGACTGACCTGAATCAAGGCCACATCCACAGGCAGCAAATGCCCGCCAAAGAGCGAGGGCACATCCGACAACGGACACGGGGTGTAATCAGCCCGCCCCGCAGCCACCGCCTTCTGAATCGCTGGCGTCAGGAAAAAGGTGTTGGTCCGCAACGACCCGCCATAGCTTTTCTTCACCCACGGCATCTCCCCAATCGTGTGAATATGGGTCAACTCGACATCCCGGAAATGCTCCGCCTGCTTGAGCATCGATTCCACGACAGCAAAAGGCACCGCCGCACCGCTGCCGATGAATATTCTGCTTCCGGGACGGACAATCCGCCCCCATGCCTCTGACGACAGCGGTTTCACGTGCGGATACTGCCACACCTACCGACAGAAAAAAAGCCGGAACGACTGCCGGACTTGCGAATTACTGCTCTTTTCTTGCTCTCATCGTCGGGCCAACAGCAAGTTCCGGATTGAACGAACGAAACGAAAGTCTATGATGTGATAGTGACAACACCATCAATCCATACCCATTGATGCCATGCCAACGGAAAACCTCCTAACGGGAACGACCAGTTCCCGTGCTCCCCGTCATCAGCAACGCGAGCTCGTGTTTGAGGTGCGGGGCATCACCAAGGTCTATCACCAGGGCGAGGTCGAGGTGCATGCCTTGCGGGGTATCGACCTGCAACTTTTTTCCGGCGACTTCATTGTTCTGCTGGGCCACTCCGGCAGCGGGAAATCCACCCTGCTCAACATCATGGGAGGGCTGGACGTCCCGACCCAGGGCACCGTCCATTACTGCGGCCACGATATCACCCACTTCGACGAACACGACCTCACCTACTACCGGCGCGAACATGTCGGGTTTGTTTTCCAATTCTACAACCTCATCGCCAGCCTCACCGCGCGCGAGAATGTCGAGCTGGTCACCGATGTCGTGGCCGACCCCATGGACGCAGCCGACGCCCTGGAGCTGGTAGGCCTGAGCCACCGCCTGGACCATTTCCCCGCCCAGATGTCCGGCGGCGAACAACAACGCATCGCCATCGCCCGGGCCATCGCGAAAAAACCCGATGTCCTGCTCTGCGACGAGCCCACCGGAGCACTCGATGTGAAAACAGGCGTCACCGTGCTGGACGCCATCGACAACGTCAACCGCACCCTGGGAACCACCACGGCAATCATCACCCACAATGTCGTTATCGCCGAGATGGCACACCGTGTCATTTCCCTTGCGGATGGGCGCATTGCCAAGGACTCGATCAACGACAACAGGGTAAGCGCCTCCGAACTCCATTGGTAACCCCTCCG
>JBFERY010000048.1:0-20852 GCA_041548785.1 Oceaniferula sp. | reverse complement strand
TTAAAAAAAAACACGGCTCCGGTTTCCCGGAGCCGCTTGGGTGAAATGTCGGGTTGGGCCAGGCGGCCGGGTGCCGCCGCCCCGTTGCTGCCATGTTAGGCCTCGGCGGAGTCGAGGATTTGGTTGAGCACGTAGGGAAGGATGCCGCCGGACAGGTAGTAGTCGACTTCCGCCGGGGTGTCGATGCGGACGGTGAGCGGGATGTCGAAGCTGCTGCCTTCTGCCGGGGTGACGGTGAGGGTGGCGCCTTGCATCGGGGTGAGTTCGCCCGAGAGTCCGGTGATGGAGAAGGTGGCATTGGCGAGGCCGGCGACCTTGTCGTAGTCGGATTTGTCCTTGAAGTTGAGTGGCAGCACGCCCATGCCGATGAGGTTGGAGCGGTGGATGCGTTCGAACGACTTGGTGATGACGGCGGAGACGCCCAGCAGGCGGGTGCCCTTGGCGGCCCAGTCGCGGGACGACCCCATGCCGTAGTCCTCGCCGCCGATGACGATGAGGTCGGTGCCGTCGGCTTTGTAAGCTTGGGCGGCGTCGTAGATGAAGGCGGGCTTGCCACCCTCCTTGGCGGCGATCTCGGTATCGGGGGCGGGCACGTCGGACGGGCCGAAGTACTGGGTGTAGCCACCCTCGGTGCCTGCGCACATGAGGTTTTTGATACGGACGTTGGCGAAGGTGCCCCGGGTCATGACGCGGTCGTTACCCCGGCGTGAGCCAAACGAGTTGAACTTGGCTTTTTCCACGCCGTGCTCCAGCAGATACTGGCCGGCGGGTGAGGTTGGCACGATGGCGCCGGCGGGTGAGATGTGGTCGGTGGTGACGGAGTCGGCGAAGATGCCGAGGGCGCGCGCGTTGGTCACGTCCTTGGCCTCGGTGGCCGGAGTGCGCGAGAAGCCGTCGAAGAAGGGCGGGTTCTGGATGTAGGTCGAGTCGTCCTGCCAGTCGAAGGTCGGGCCGGCCGGGGACTCAATGTCGACCCAGTTCTGGTTGGCATTGTCGAGGTCGCTGTAGAGCTTGTTGAAGACCTCGGGGACCAGGGCAGAGTCGATGACCTGCTTGAGCTCCTCGCTGCTGGGCCAGATGTCCTTGAGGTAAACGAGGTTGCCGTCTTTGTCGGTGCTGATCGGGTCGTTGGCGAGGTCGAGGTCGACGCGGCCTGCGAGGGCGTAGGCGACGACCAGGGGTGGCGACATGAGGAAGTTTGCCCGGACCGAGCCGTGGACGCGGGCTTCGAAGTTGCGGTTGCCGGAGAGAACGGAGGCGGTGATCAGGTCGCCGGACTTGATGGCGTCCTCGATTTCGGGTGCGAGCGGGCCGGAGTTTCCGATGCAGGTGGTGCAGCCGTAGCCGACGGTTTGGAACCCGAGCTGGTCGAGCTCTTTTTGGAGGTCGGTGGCGTTGAAGTAGTCGGTGACAACACGGGAGCCGGGCCCGAGGGAGGTTTTGACGTAAGGCGCGATGGTGAGTCCGAGCGCGTTCGCCTTTTTCGCAACAAGTCCGGCGGCGAGCATGACGCTTGGGTTGGAGGTGTTAGTGCAGGAGGTGATGGCGGCGATCAGGATCGAGCCATGTTTGAGCGCGCTGTGCGAGGCCACGGCTTCGGCGGTGACGGTGTTGCCGGCTTCGTTGAGCAGTTCCTGGCCGACCGGGGAGAAGCCTGCCGATGTGGAGAGGTCGAGTGGGACCTCGGTATTGCGGGTGTCGGCGGCGCGGCCGAAGCCGCCGTCGGCGACGGGGGCTTCGAAGAGTTCGTTGAACTTGCTGCCGAGGTCGGTGACGTTGATGCGGTCCTGGGGGCGTTTCGGGCCGGAGACAGAGGAGACAACCGAGGCCAGGTCGAGATCGAGCGCGACGGAGTAATCGACGTCGCCTTTTTCCGGGATGCCGAACATGCCTTGGGCTTTGAAGTAGTTTTCGACGGTGCTACAGGTTGCGGCGGAGCGGCCGGTGCCTTTCAGGTAGGCGATGGTTTCCTCGTCGACCGGGAAGAAGCCCATGGTGGCGCCGTATTCGGGCGCCATGTTGGCGACGGTGGCGCGGTCGGGCAGCGACAGTGCCTTGGCGCCCGGGCCGAAGAATTCGACGAATTTGCCGACCACGCCCTGGGCGCGGAGCAGTTCGGTGACCCGCAGGGTGAGGTCGGTGGCGGTGACCCCCTCGGCGAGTTTGCCGTGGAGGTAGACGCCGACGACCTCGGGCACGAGGAAGGTGACGGGCTGGCCGAGCATTCCGGCTTCGGCCTCGATGCCGCCCACGCCCCAGCCGACGACGCCCAGGCCGTTGATCATGGTGGTGTGGGAGTCGGTGCCGACGAGGGTGTCGGGGTAGTAGGTATTGTCTTTCTCGAGCACGCCCTTGGCGAGGTATTCGAGGTTGACCTGGTGCACGATGCCGATGCCCGGAGGGACGACGCTGAAGGTCTCGAACGCCTGCTGGCCCCATTTGAGGAACTGGTAGCGTTCCTTGTTGCGGATGAATTCGATCTGGAGGTTGCGGTCGAGCGCGGACTGGCTGCCGGCGAAGTCGACCTGGACGGAGTGGTCGATGACGAGGTCGACGGGGACCAGGGGTTCGACGATCGAGGCGTCGGCACCGGCTTCGGCGGCGGCGTTGCGCATGGCGGCGAGGTCGACGACGAGAGGCACGCCGGTGAAGTCCTGGAGCACGACGCGGGCGACGGTGAACGGGACCTCGTAGTTACCTGGGGAGGCGGCATTCCAGTTGGCGAGGTTTTTGACATCCTGTTCGCTGACTTTACGGCCGTCGCAGTTGCGGAGGAGGGATTCGAGAACGATGCGGATGGAGATCGGGAGGCGGGAAATTTTGCCGAGCCCTTGTTCTTCGAGGGCTGGGAGTGAGTGGAATTTGCCTGGGGTGCCGTCGCCTGTTTCGAATGTGCGGATAGTGTCCATGGTGGGATTGGGAAGTGGGAAATGTAAAGTTTGGGAATAATGAGGCCTGCCGGTAAGGCAGGCGCTGGGGGAGGATAGTTGTGGAGGAGGGATTGTCAAGAAGGCAGGGAGTCAGCAAATGAGAGTGGGTGCCGGAGTGAAGCAGCGCCTTAGCGGGCTTGGATTTCGATCGAGCCGAGTTTCCATTTCCCTTGGTCGTTTTTTTGCCAGACCAGGGTCGCCTGGCAGGTCTCCTTGTGACGGGTTTCATCTTTCTCCGTAACGGAAAGGTCGAGGTCGGCCGTGACACTGGCTCGGTTTTGATCCGGTTTCGAGATTTTCAGCTTTGATGCGATGACGGACGATGACCGGCAGAAGTGCACCAGGGCGTGGTGGGCGGAAACGAGGTCACTGTGCCCGAAGTCTGACTGGTAATCGGGGAGATCAACGTGGCCGGAAACAGATGGCGACAGGAGGGATGTGAAATCCTGGTTTTTGACGGCGCGGGTGCTTTTTCCATCGGTGCTGGCGACGGTCAGCAGCCTGGTCAGCTCGTGGGTCTGCCGTTTGACCACCTGGGCATCGCTGAACCACCAGGCCAGGCTTGCGATGATCAGGCTGAGGGTGCAGAGGGTGATGATGACGGGTTTTTTCATGGCAGGTGTTGTAAGGTAAGGTGCTGATTCGGCGGGCTGGTGCGGAGCATTTTACTCCGGACAATTTCTGGCAGGTTGTGATTGTCGATCCACGGCTTGGCGGCATTGGCTTCGCGGTGAGCCAAGGCATGAGTATGCGCTCGTGGCAATTCTCCGGCAATCTTGGGTTTCGGGTTTCTGGAACCTGCGCGAGCGACGCTGCCGGGATGTAGCGAAAGCGGGGCCGGAGTGGGGAATTGCCTTGGAGACGTGGGTGGAATGAGCATAATGACCTACTTTTCACAAAAATTACGAGCTCAGAGGTTGCCAAACAGGTCGGGAGGGGATAAGTGGTTGGCATGAGCATGCTTGCTAAAGAATCCAACGTGATGTTGAAGACCAGAGAGCTGTGTGATGCAATCGCACAGGATATTGAATTTGTAGCCCTTCAGGGTCAAGTGGAGCGCTTTCTTGAGGATGATGCTGCCAAGCTGCAGTATCAGTCGGTGCATGAACGCGGTGAGGAGCTTCATCAGAAGCAGCATGCCGGCGTGGAGCTTGCTGATCAGGAGATTAAAGATTTCGAGGATGCGCGCGACGCACTCATGAGTAACGAGGTGGCAAGTGATTTCATGGAAGCCCAGCAAAACTTGCAAACATTGCAAAAAACGATTGGCAAGTACATCGGGATGACACTCGAGCTTGGTCGTGTGCCGGAGGCCGAGGACATGGAACAAGCTTCCGGTGGCGGCGGCTGTTGTGGTGGCGGCTGCGGCTGCTAATCAGCGCCGGTCGGAGCAAGCATCACACGGCTTGAAATACAATCAGAGGGGCGAAGATCTAACGTAAGGCGTTATTGGAATAATATGAATGCAAGGGATGAGAAACGCATCGCGTTCAACGAACAGATGAACGAGTGGGTTTCCCGTCAGGGACTCTGGTTTCAGCTTCGTCATGCGGCTGACGGGCAGACGGTCATCGCCCGTGTGACCCGATTAGGTATCCGTCTGCTCTTGCTGCTGCTGCTGCTCTTGCTGCTATTCTGGTTTTATCTCGTTAAGCATGTGGAGAGCGAGGGTTTCAGGGAGGGTATCCAGTCTGCCATGGAACTCCAGCTCAAGGGCAGTGATTGCATGGTCGGTGCGATCAGAAAGGACAGGGATGTTATCTCCATTGCCTCCATCGGCATGAAGGGGACGGATGATTCCTTTTTTCACAATATTCAGGCACGGTTGGTGCGTTTGAACATGAAATTGACCGACGGTCTGGTGGGCGACTGGGATGGTGGTGGCGTGAATGTCCGCCAGCTGGATCTGTTTGTTAAGGCAGGCGCCAGCGATGATGCCGGAGCTGCGAAGTCCTACCTGTCTCTGTTTGACCAACATGATCATTTTTCCTTTGAATGGATTGAAGCTGAGGTCGCGAATATTCGCTGGGGTTATTCTGAAAACAACCGCGGTTCAATCGTAGGAAGCCACATGAGTGCCGCCCGCGATGGGGACGGTTGGAGAATGGAATTTGAAGGGGGGACGTTCAACCAGAACTGGTTGCATGACCTGAACATTGGTAGGCTGGTTGTCGTTTGCGACAAGGATGGGGTGCATATCAAAGAGGGGGAACTTCACCGTGATGGCGGAGAAGTCACGTTTCAACTTAAAATGGGATCGGGCGGGCAACCGCAGGCGGCAGGGATCGTATCGTTCAAATCCATGCCGATGAAAACCCTGTTGCCGCCACGATATCATGACTGGATCGAGGGGACCATCTCCGGCAAAGGCACGATCGCGGGCTCGACCAATAGCCAGGAAGGGATCGTGATGGATATCGATCTGTCGCTCGATGACGGTGACGTGATGGTGTTGCGTGATACCTTGCCTCTGCTCTCTGCCTTGAGTGTGGTGGATTTGTACAACAGCTACCGAAAAGTTTCTTTTACCGAGGGAGGCGTTCGCATCCGGACGGGGGGCAATAAGCTTCAGGTGGATAAAATCGATTTGAGGGCGGGGGGCTTACTGAGCCTCGCGGGTGACATCAGTGTGAGGCCGCCATCCCACGCGGAAATTGCCAAGGCGCTCGAGATCAAGGATGTCAAGGTGGTCCGGGACGTTATCGAGGAGAACTGGAAAATGGATGACGAGCTCCTCGAGTCGTCGCACGCAAATACGTCGCTTGCCGACGCCGCCAAAGGCGTGGGGGAGGTGGTGACGGGAACCTCCGGGGAGAGAGCAGGACCCGCGGATGATGTCCTGAAAACATCCATTCTTGCGGAAAAAAATGTGCGCAGGTTTGGTGGTTTGGTGAAGGTGGGTCTGAAAAGAGACGCCTTCGATAAAGCCCCGCAATTGAAAGAAGCCTATCCGATGGACGTGGCCACCGGAAAGATCTGGTTGGACGCTCCCCTCAGTGGCCGGTTGCAGACCCTGACTCTGACTCTGGCCGAGCGACTCTACATCCTCGGTAGAAACAGGCAATAACCGGGTCGGCTGGCCCGGCATGCAAGACAGGCCGGGCGGGATATTTTTATCCGCCAGTTCTTAGCCCATACCGAGTGAGGCGTATATCTCCTGTGTCGCGCGGCTCTGGTTCAGGGTATAGAAATGGATGCCGTCGACACCGGCATTGAGGAGGCCTGCACATTGTTCGGCGGCGTGCTGGATGCCGACACGCTGCACGGCCTCCCGATTGTCGCCGGCACGGTTGAGCGCACGCAGCAGCCTGGCGGGGAAGTGCGCACCGGCCGCCAGTTCGGCCATCCGCCTGATGCCTTTGGCCGAGGTGATGGGCATGATGCCCGCGATGATCGGAAGGTCGATGCCCGCGAGGCGGCACCGGTCGCGGAAGTCGAGGAAATCATGATTATCAAAAAAGAGCTGTGTGCAAATATAGTCGGCTCCTTCATCCACCTTCGCCTTGAGGTAGTCCATTTCGAGCAGGCGGTTGGGCGTGTCCGGGTGACCTTCGGGAAAGCCTGCGACGCCAATGCCAAACCCCCGTGGGTCGGGATGTTTGCCCGATTCATTGAATTGACGGATGTGCCGAACGAGGTCGGCGGCGTAGGGGAAGGCGTCCTCCGACCGGTCATAGTGACGGGCACCGGCGGGGGGGTCGCCTCTGAGGGCGAGGATGTTGCCGATCCCAACGGAGGCGTAGCGTTCGAGTGTGGCGGTGATTTCCTCCGCGCTATGATCCACACACGTGAGGTGGGGGATGGGCGGGGTCGGGGTCGTTTCCTTGATGCGGACGACGAGGTCGTGGGTCAGTTCCCGGGTCGAGCCGCCCGCGCCGTAGGTGACGCTCACGAACGAGGGGTGGCGCGATGACAATTGCTTGATGGTATCATACAGGGCATCGGCTGCCTCGGGGGTTTTTGGGGGGAAAAACTCGAAGGAAAAGGTGGGCTCGTGGGGCTTGATAATGTCTCTGATGTGCATCGCTAAGGGGGGTTATCCTGCAATGTGGCCATAAACAAAATAAAAAAATGCCCTACAGTCACAACTCACCGGGTGTTGCGGGGTTGAATCCGCCGTCTGAAATGATGATGCCCATGCGTGTTGTGGCCAGCTTTCTCGACCCGTCGGGTGATTTGGCTGGATCACAGCATGCGCGGATTCTATGTTCAGCCCTGATGACGGCTGTCCTTCATGGTGGTCATGAAACCGGTTGCCATTCGGTCGCCCCCCGTTCATCCCCCAACCAACTGCCGTTCATCCCTTAAGCACCCCCCATCAGCCTGTTAAGCAACCCGTTATCCAGCTATGAAACCTTCACTGTCAGTCACGTTCGCCGCAGGGGTAATGATCCCGCTCGGACTCACCACGGCTGTGCCTGTCGCCGGTCAGGATGACAGGGCGGGGGGAGGCGCACATCGCCTTGAGGGAGGGGGGCGCGCGAAGGGGCATCAGCATGGTCCCGATCAGGGCAGGCCTCGATCCAAAGCATTTGAAGCGGTTGATGCGAACAAGGACGGGGTGCTCACTTTCGGGGAATTCTCCCAAATGGGGCGTCTCATCACCATGGACGAGCCGAAGAGGCGCAAACTGTTTGATTTTCTCGACCGGAATAAAGATGGCAAGCTGCACCTGCGTGAGCTTCGACCGCGCGAGCCAGGCTGGTTGGCACCACTGCGCAAAGGGTTTGCCGCACTCGACACTGACAAAAACGGGGGGCTCGACCTGAAGGAATTCTCCCAATGCCCCCAGATGGCCCATAAAGGCGAGGATGTCGTGTCACGTATTTTTGCCAGGGCCGACCGGAACAACAATAATCGGATTGAACGTTTCGAGCTGAAATGGTCTGGCGGCCCGAGAGCCCGGCCGACTATCGATTTTGCCAAACACGATAGCAATGCGAGTGGCGGACTTGATTTTGAAGAATACTCCAAGTTGCCGCTGATGGAGAAGATTCCTGCGGAGCGGCGCAAGAAGCTGTTTGAGCGGATCGATGCCGACAAAAGTGGTGAGATATCGGCGGGCGAAGTCAAGGCTGCGCACAAGAGGCATCGGCACCATTCCTCTCACGGCAAGCCGCAGCGCGGCTCGGCGAGAGGCAGTGCAGAGCGGGCGCCGGCGGGCGGCAAGCATCATCGGCGAGGGCCTGTCGGCGACGGTTCAGGGTGATGCTTCTTGTTTTCGCCGATCCTCCCCAGCCGGAAAAGGGTTGGGTTGGGGGGTCCTGTTGCGCCCGTCCCACGGGCTCACCGGAGCATTGCGCGACAAATGACTGAAAGGCAGGCTTGCAAGATGCCGGAAAATGAGCTGTTTTCGCTATCGACATGACCAAGTGTGAGGACAGGGAGGATGGGGAAGCAGACGATCACGTCTGGGAGACGGAGGCGTCCGAGGAGGGCACCACCGGGGAAAAGGATTGCCCCGATCTGGAGCCGCCATCCGAGACCGCCCATGCGCGCTCCACGGTGATCGACAAAGGCAAGGCGAAGTTGATCGTCTCCGAGGCCAAGCAGGTTGTGGCGGATACACCCAGGGTGATTGCCCCGGAGCCACGTGTTGTGTCGGTCCGCCCCGAAAAGCCGGTTCCCGAGGCGGCACCGGAACAGGGAGTCGAGCGACTCGAACGTGAGGTGAATCCCGGCAAGGAGCGGATTAAGGTCGACCAGGCAAAATTTGAAGAACTTAAGGAGCGCCCTGACGAGGCCGAAAGGCAGGAGGAGGAATGGGGCAGGGGGATTACACCCGGATGGTGGGTTTCGATTGCCGGCGTCTGCGCTGCCGTTATTTTGCTCGGTGGCCTGGCCATTGAGAGTTGGTTGGATGGTGATGAGGTGCAGGAGGTAACCCAAGTGCCGGCGGGCGGTGGAGGCGATGACCTTCATGCGGGTAGTCCTGAAAAGTGGTTTCATGACCGTGCCGGGACCATTGGCGCCGATGCCAATGCCGTCCTGAGCGCCTTTATGGCCGCCGCTGATGATGGGGAGCGCAGTAAGTGGGTGCGCCAACCTGATGCCTATCTCAAAAGGCCCAAGCAGGGCGAGGTGATGATCGCCCCCCGGCTGGATGAGGCCGGTGATCAGTCATGGATGATCGATCACACGGACAATACGGCCTTCTTGATCCTCGACGGTATGGATGCCGATTTCATGCCGTTTCATGCCTACTTCACCCGCGACGGGGAGCTGTTGAAACTCGATTGGCAAGCGACCACGGCGTGGTCGGAGGTCTCTCTGTCAACCATGAAAAACAAGCTCAAAGACCAGCAGGCCCTTATCTCCCGCTTGACGCGTGCAGCCCGGGAGACGCAGGCGGAATCAGCTCCGGTGCTCCCTGCACCCCTCTATACCGAGCCGGTGCTGGTCCGCTGCATGCTACGCCGCAGAGATGAGTTTTATGCCGGTCCTTACAATGACCGCGAGCACTCCGCCTTTATGTTGTTGTCGCCGGACAAGGCCCACTACCTATGGGCTTACACGGTCCGCGACTCAGCTCTGGATCTCGAGTTGCGACGACTTCTCGACCACGGACGCTTTGTCGTTTCCCTTAAAAAAGACGTGCGTGTGACTGTGCGAATACGTCGTAATCAAAAAGATGCCTTGCCATCGCAGCTGGAATTAGTGGAAATGGTGCATCCCGAGTGGGTAACACCCTAACATAATATGGCTTCAGAAATCGAACAATTAACCCGGGGGCATTACCACTGTATCGAGTGTGGGACTCTTTTTGAATCCACCATCCGGGAGGTCCGTGACCAGAGGTGCCCGGTTTGTGGCAATCCTCCGACCGGCAAGATCCTTGCGGGGACGGCGCTTGACAAGTCGCTTGCCCAGGTTGTGCGTGATGGCACCCCCCAGCCAATTGCGCCCCGCACCCTTCACGGGGTGAACAAGGATACGCAGGAAATCTACGAGGCCACTCTGGAGGCCGAGGGCAAACAACGGCGCGGCCACGTCAAGCGTAGCAAACGGAAGTCGAAAAAAAACCGGAAAATACTCATGGTCATCGGCGCCTGGATAGTGGCTATGCTGATGGTCGTCGTGTTGGTATATACTTTCGACCAGGGGGATGACTCGGGCGCCGTTGTTCAACAGGAGGATGCCGAGCGCCAGAAGATTTTAGCCAAGGCCGAGGAAAAGAAACGGGGGATGGTGGTGAGTGCATCGATCCCACCCTGCGAAAAGGCGATGACGGCTTTTCTGAACGCACCCAGCGCTGCAGCGAAGGCGCAATATGTCTATCAGGGAGCCAGGCTGTCCGGGGTGATGAGCCGCTACTACCAGAGTAATCCCAGCTTCTCATCAACACGCAGCAACATCCGGATCATCTCGGGGGAGTTACTTGATGTCCCCGGAAAAAAAGTCATTGGTACCCTTTGTCAGAATAGTCTGGGCGAGCGGTTTGAGGCGATTTTCGTCGAAGATGACCATGAGTGGAAAATCGATTGGAAATCACTGGTAAGGTATGATCCCCGGCCATGGTCGCTGTTCGTGTCGGGGCGTGACGGCGACGAGGGTGAATTTCGCCTCTACATGCGTGTCCGTGACGTCGACGAGGATCTTGAGCGGAAGGAAATGGTGGTCGTTTTTTACAAACCGGGAATGTATTCAAAAAATGAATTCAGTGGCATGGCTTCGAAAAGCGTGAGAGTTGCCATAGACAGTGAAGCGGGGATGAAAATTCAAAGGATGCTCGATAGCGAGGAGCATATGGAGAAGGACGCGCTTGGCTTCACCATCGGGCATCTGGATCCGCACCGCTACCACCGCGTGAGAGTGAGGATGCGACTTCACAAGAAGGCGGGCGAGGAAACCCACATGGAATTGGTCAAGATCCTCGCCAACGATTGGTATGGCATCGAGACGAAGCCAGCCGGCGACGCATCCCGGGAGGAGGATTCAAAGGGTTTGGAGTAAGCCTCGCCTCATGTGGTCTAACGGATCAGCTCCGGGAAACCAACACTCGTAGGCAAGCGCCCCTTGGTGGAGAAGCATGGACAGTCCATTGGCGGTGCGGGCTCCCACCGACCGGGCATGCTTGAGGAATGGCGTGTTGGCTGGATTGTAGATCATGTCATAGACCAGATGATGAGGCTGCACGCATCCGGGGGCAAGCGGCAGGGGGTCGGTCGGCCGCAGTCCCAGCGAGGTGGCATTGATAATCAGGTCGGCGTGACCGGCGGCCTCCACGATGGACGGGTCGTCCGGGGTCATGGCGTAGAGTTTTTCCCCGGGGCCTTCCAGGCGCTGGGTTTGCTCGCTGAAGACAAGGAGTTGTTTGGCGAGATCCCCGGCCTTTTCCAGCGTGCGGTTGACTAGCCAGAGTTGGGCACAACCGATGCGGGAACATTGGGTGGCCACGGCACGGCCAGCGCCGCCGCCAACACCGACGATCATCACTTTTAGATCGGCAAGATCGATGCCGAAGTCCTCGTGGATGGCGCGGACGAGTCCGGGGGCATCCGTGTTATGACCGAGGGTCTGATCGCCAAAAATAAGCGTGTTGACCGCACCCAGGGCGCGGGCGTCTTCGCTGAGATCATCACAGCTGTCGATGACTTCGAGTTTATGCGGGACGGTCACGTTACAGCCAATAAACTCAAGTTCCTTCATCCGCGAGACCGCCTCGGCAACCTGTCCAGGCGCTACTTCCAACCGGATATAGCGTGCGTCCACTGCCAGCGCGTCGAGCGCGGCCTGGTGCATCGCTGGTGATGCCGAGTGTGCCACGGGGTATCCGATCACCGCAAGGCGCGCGGGTTTGTCCGCCCCTTGGTCGAGGGTGCTGCGGCTGGAGAGGTCGGAAATCTGGTAGACGTCTTTCATGGTGATCTGGAAATTAGAGAACCGACACGGTATGCCTGATTCTGCGGATGGATTCCTCCTTGCCGAGGATTGCGAGGATGGCGCCGAGGTCAGGCCCGCCGGCCTGTCCGCTGAGCGCCACACGGGTCGGGAACATCAACTGTCCGGGCTTCGCCCCGTGGGCCTTGGCGGTGGCGCCGATGGTTTCCTTGGCTTGTGACCAATCATCGATCAGGGTGAGCGCGTCTGCAAGTTTTTCCAGCAAGTCTTTGGCCGCTTCCTGACCCCGCACCTTATCTAACGTTTCCTGGTCAAATTCAAGCTCAAGGAAAAAGGCGATGGCCGAGGGGACTTCGGTGAGCCTTCTCACTTTTTCCTGCACCGAGGCGGCAATGGCGGTGAAGTCATCCGGAAGATCGACGCCGGCTTGTCGCACATAGGGAGCGGCTGCGGCAGCGAATTCCCCGGCACCCAATTGCATTAGATGCTGCTGGTTGATCCACTCGCACTTTTCCGCGTCAAATTTAGCCGGCGACCGGTTGACACCCTCCAGGCTGAAGCGCTCGATGATCTCACTAACAGGCATGACCTCGGATTCATCCTTCGGCGACCAGCCAAGCAGGGCCAGGAAATTGAACACGGCCTCCGGGAGATACCCCTCCTTGGCATAGCCGCCGACAGCGGCGCCCGTGTCGCGCTTGCTCATCTTCGAGCCATCCTTGTTCAGGATGAGCGGGATGTGTCCGTACTGCGGCGCTTCCACACCGAAGGCCTCGAAGAGCTGGAGGTGTTTCGGTGTGTTCATCAGGTGGTCCTCGCCGCGGAGCACATGGCTGATTTTCATTTCCATGTCATCCACCACATTGACGAAGTGAAACACATAGGAGCCGTCCGAACGGCGAACCACCATGTCGGGGGTGTTGGATTCGTTGGTGTAGTCGATGGTGACCTCACCGCAGATCAAATCCTGCATGATGACGGGCTTGCGCGCAAACCGGAACCTCCACGCGCCTTTGTCTTCGTAGACGCGGTTGTCCGCACGTAGTTTTTCAAACCATTTGTCATAAATTGCGTGCCGCTGGCTTTGGAAATACGGACCGTAGTCGCCCGATGAACCGCCGTCCGCCTGGGGGCCCTCGTCCCAGTCCAGACCAAGCCACTGCATCCCATCGAAGATCGCCTGGCGGGCTTCCTCGGTATTGCGCGCTTCGTCGGTGTCTTCCACCCGTAACACGAAACTGCCACCGTGCTTGCGGGCAAAGAGCCAGTTGAAAAGTGCCGTGCGGGCACCTCCTACGTGGAGATAGCCAGTGGGAGAGGGGGCAAACCGGGTGCGTACTTGAGGGACATTCATGCGCGTGGTGTAACCCCCCATGCGCGCGAGGGCAAGCGTGGAGCATGTGACTTGGCGAATAAGCATTTATTTCGGAAAGGTGAAAAATGTGGATTTGCACGGGCGTATTACCAACGTGATGCACCCTTTCCAGATCTATTGGAAAAACTATCTACTCCCTGCCGGGATTGTGTTAGTCTCCGTGTGGACACTGTATTTAAGTGCCGTTGTGATGTTTGCTCCGATGGATTCGTCCAGTGACCAGGCGGATGCCCGCGCCGCCCGTCGGGATGTAACCTTTTCCAACAGGGGCGCGAATGCCCGTGCCCGGGGAACCCATCACGGGTCGGATCAAGGATCAGCTGCCACCAAGGCGGATAACCGGCTGGCATCCCGTGGCGACGCGGCCAACGCATCCACCACGGCAGCCACCCCGGCGGCCGGAAGAGGAGCCACGCCATCCGCCCCATCCGGACGATCGCTCCCCGGGGCGAAACCGGCAGCCGCCAAGGTGTCCTCGCAGGAAGCGGGCAAAACCAGCACGGCCGCTGCCAGTGCGCGTGTGGCTTTGCGCGCATCGATTATGAACGAGGCATACACTCTGGCCCTGAAAAGCGAGAACCCGTGGCAAAACCTGATTGCCGTCGCCATGGAACAATACCGTCGGGGCGAGAAGGAGCAGGCCCGTGCCATTTTGCAAATGGCCGAGAAGATGGCAGCTGACCCGGATGACCAGCTCGCATCATCAATCGCAGTGCGCGAGGTGATCAAGGCGATGTTGACCCAGCGGCAGTCCGACGACGCCATGGCCGCCTTGCAAAATATTCAGAATCCGCGCGAGCGCGAGCGTGCGATCGGCGAGGTTGCCGCGTGGACGGCGCGCCTCGGCAGGGTCGATATGGCCCGCAGCCTGATCGTGCAGATTATCAATGGCAGCGACCGCGATGTCGCCCTGATTGCCATTGCCGAAAGCGAAGCGGCATACGAAGGCTCATCCGTTGCCATGCAAACGGCAAGCACCATCGTCAACACAAGGAGAAAAGACGACGCCTACCGGCGTATCGCCCTGAAGCGAGGTGTGCTCAAGGATTTTTCAGGTGCCGAACAGTCGGTGCAGATGATCAAAAACGCAAACCTCAAAGACTCGACCCTGGCTTCGCTGGCGCGGCAGCGCGCGCTTGCCGGCGATGTGGGCGGCGGCTTGCAGATGGCGCAAGGCGTCAGTGACCAATCGATGGTCGATACATTACTGCGCGAGATGGCCACCGAGCTGGCCATCCTGGGCCGGTTTGCCACCAGCGCGTACGTCAGCACCCGCATCCGTGATGATCGCGAGCGATCGTATGCGCTTGAGCGACTATCCGTCGAGCAAGCCCGGGCAGGGGACCTGAGCGCCGCCTTGGTGAGGACGGATTCCATCCCGATCGATGCTATACGGGAGCGCAGCCTGAGCCATATCTCCGGTGTCACCGCAGATGAAGGAAGCCCTGCGCGGGCACGCAACGTCGCTATCAGGATCATGTCGAACAAAGACCGCAATCGCGCCTACCGCTCGATCGCCCAGGCTGCTGCGGTCGATGGCGATCACTTGGCGGCGTATAACACGCTTCAGGAAATCAACCGCCCCGATGAGAAAGCGCTGGCCCTGGTGTCCATGGCGCGGACACGTCAGAAGCAGGGGGACTCCCGGCAGGCACTGGCGATGCTGGAGGATGCGAGCCGTGAATCGCGCAGCCTGACGTCGGTCGGGACGGTCGACCGCATCCAGTCGGGCATGGCCGTGGCCTACGCCGAGCGGCAGGAATCAGGGCACTCGTTGCTGCTCGCCGATAACATCCGCAACGCACTGCAACGCGATGCTACCTACGGCAGTCTGGCGCGCACCTTTGCCCAATACGATATCCAGGCGGCCCAGCAGTCGGTGCTTTCGATTTCCTCGGAAAAAATCCGTCTCACGGCGGAAGATGCCGTTGCCCGCACGCTGGCGCAGAAGGTGTCGCCACAGAATGCAGTCAATCAAGCGCGCGCGCTCAATGCGGGCAGGCAGCAGATTGTTTTCCTGCTTGAGGTGTCGCGGAAGACGTAGGCGGCGCCTGGGAACGCGCACCGCCTATTCCGGAAAACCAGGATTCGTTGTTTTCCTTTGTGCAATGTGTCCCTAGCATCGGGCGCATGAAGAAAATAGCTCCACACTGGCAGATTCTGTTGGCATTGGTCCTGGCCACAGGCACGGCCATTGTCTTTCGCAACATCAGCCAGACGGTTGCGGGGGACACCCAGGTAATTTATTTCATCCAGAATGCCATCGCGGTCAGTGATTTTCTGGGCAAACTCTTTATCCAGGCGTTGAAAATGATCATCGTGCCCCTGGTCGCCAGCTCGATTATTGCCGGAATTGCCGGGCTGGGTGGTGTGCAGGGGTTTGGCCGGTTAGGGATGAAAACGCTCGGGTTCTACATGGGCACCAGCCTGATTGCCGTGCTGATCGGCCTGGTTCTGGTCAATACCATCCAGCCCGGCTTGGAAAACGGGAAGGCAAACCCGGAGATCCGGGCCGCGCTTGAACAAAAGGCTGATCGTGCCACCCAGGCCGAGAAAGACAAGGTCGCCGCAGCAGGGACAAAGAAACCCGGCGATTACGCGGACCTGTTTAAAAAGATGATCCCGCCCAATGTCTTCAAGGCGGCGACGGAAAATGGCCAACTGCTCGGCATGATCTTTTTCTCCATCCTCTTTGCCATCGCGATGGCCCGCTTGCCAGCCGATAACATGCGGCCGCTTCTCGGGAGTATCCAGGCGGTCAATGACGTGATGATCCGGGTCACCCAGTGGATTATGGTCTTCGCTCCCCTGGGCGTGTTTGGCTTGCTGTTGCCCACCATTTTTAAAAGTGGTCCGGAGATATTCATCAGCCTTGGGCGGTACTTTCTGACCGTGCTTTTGGCGTTGGCAATTCATCTGTTCGTGATGATGCCGCTGGTGCTGCGCTACGTCGCCGGGGTGAATCCATGGGCGCATTTCCGCGCCATGCGCATGGCGATGCTGACTGCCTTTTCGACCGCGTCCTCCGCCGCCACACTGCCTGAAACGATGCTCTGTGTGCAAAAGAATGCCGGTGTCTCCAAGCGGGTCTCGAGTTTCACCCTGCCACTCGGTGCCACCGTCAACATGGATGGTACCGCCCTCTACGAATGTGTCGCCGTCATCTTCGTCGCCCAGGTCATGGGGATTGAGCTCGGTGTGGCCGCCCAGTTTGCGGTGGTGGTCACCGCCCTGCTCACCAGTATCGGCGTGGCCGGTATCCCGTCGGCCAGCTTGGTGGCCATCCTCCTGATCCTGAACAGCTCCGGTATCCCGAATGCGGAAATGGCCGTGGTTGCCCTGTTAGCGGTCGACCGCTTACTCGATATGAGTCGCACCGCCGTCAATATCTTTGGCGATTCCTGCGCCGCCGTCGTGATCGCCAAGTCGGAGGGCGAGGACTTGCTGGTGTCATAGCTGCGGCATGCGGGCGTGGCGCAAGCTGGTGGGCGCGCCGCCGCGCTGTTTCGCGACTACGATTGCACACACCAAGGATCGTTCCACGACGCAAAGCCGTGCGGCGCTCTGGGCCGGGCCATCATTCCGGATGATGGGACCCGGTGGGAACGAGGGCAGAGACGTCCCTAATTTTTCTTCGGCCACTGCAACTCAGCCAGCTTCTTGACCACCTGGCTACCATGGCTGCCGGCTTTGACCCGCTTGTCGATCGCAATAATTCTTCCGTTTTTCCCAATGTAGTAGGTCCAGCGCTGAGGGTGGTTCCGGCCCGCCTTGATGACGCCATAGGCGAGGGCCGTTTTGCGCGAGGGGTCGCTGAGGATCGGGAAATCGAGCTTCAGTGATTCCGCGAAGCGCTTGTTTATTTCCTCGGGATCACAGCTTGCCGTGAAATAGGCGACATCATAAGCCCTGATGTGTTTGCCGTTCTCACGGAACGACACACATTCGGCGGTTCATCCACCGGTGAAAGCCTTCGGAAACCAGGCAATGATGACCGGCTTTTTCCCCCGGAAATCGGAGAGCTTGTAGACGACGCCGTCGCTGCCCGTGAGTTCGAAGTCGGGCGCCTGATCTCCAACGGCGGGTTCATTCGACAAAGCGAATGTCGACCCGGCCAGAGCCGTAGCGAAAAGAAAAAGAAATAAACGCATAGGACTTATACCCGTTGCACACCTGTATCTTTCAGTGGCAGGCAGGATTTTCGGTTCCTCGGGGTCGGTTTTTGGCCGGAAAAGCCATGATGACAGCCAACACGTCACGGGCGCTCCGCAGGCACGGCGTGTCGCCGGTGCCATGTTCCGACAATATACGGTGAATGCTGGCCAATTGAAGGGGAGACATTTACAGGCTGGTGGACAAGGCTCCACATGGTTTCTTGAATCAACCGTGAACCATCAACCATTGACTGGTAGCCATGAAAACACAGGAAAAAATCGACGTGGTGGAGCGGCGGGGCGGCACTGCCCCCTGTCTCCTGTGGTACGAGGAGATAGGGCTTGATGCCATCCCCCTGGTTGGCGGGAAAAATGCTTCCATGGGTGAGATGATTCAGCATCTGAAAGGGTTGGGAGTTGCTGTTCCAGGTGGCTTTGCCATCACGGCGCAGGCCTACCAGAGGTTTTTGCAGAGCAACAATCTCGATGCGCGCATCGCGGCGATGATGGATGCTTTTCACGACGGCAGCCAAGGCCTGGAACAGACCGGGGCGGCGATCCGACGCCTGATCCTGGAGGCCAGGTTTCCGGATGACATGCGTGCGGAGATTATCGACGCCTACCAGCGGCTCGGGAGCCGGTATGGGATTGACGACGTGGACGTGGCCGTCCGCAGCAGCGCGACCGCGGAGGACCTGCCCGACGCGAGTTTCGCGGGCCAGCAGGAGAGTTACCTCAACGTCCGTGGTGACGGGGCGCTCATGGACGCCTGCCGCAAGTGCTTCGCCTCCCTCTACACCAACCGCGCGATTAGTTACCGCGAGCAAAAAGGCTTTGCTGACGTCGATGTCTACCTGTCGGTCGGGGTGCAAAAGATGGTGCGGTCAGACCGGGGGGCGGCGGGGGTGTTGTTCACCATCGACAGCGACACCGGATTTCCCGGGGTGCTCGTGATCAACGCCGCTTACGGACTGGGCGAGAATGTCGTCAAGGGGGTGGTGACTCCGGACGAATTCCGTGTGTGCAAAAAACTCATCGCGAGGGACGGGGTCGTGCCCATCATCGGCAGGGAACTCGGCGACAAGGATCTCATGATGGTTTATGGCGACTCCGATACTCAGCCCGTGGTCAATGTGCCGACACCGCTTGAGATGGCGCGGGTGTTTTCCATCACCGACGAGCAGGTCATGCAGCTTTCACATTGGGCGTTATTGATCGAAGACCATTACGGCAAGGCGATGGATATCGAGTGGGCGCTGGACGGTGATACCGGTGAGCTCGCCGTTGTCCAGGCCCGCCCCGAGACCGTGCATTCACAGATGTCAGCAACGAGTATCACCACAGCGAAAATCACCGGGGAACGACCCGCCCCAATCCTCAAAGCCCTCGGCATAGGTTCCAGCATCGCCACCGGCGAGGTCATGGTGATCCGCGACCTGAGCGAGGCCGAAAAATTCAAACCCGGTAAAATTCTGGTGACCTCCGTAACCGACCCCGACTGGGTCCCGCTGATGAAAGTGGCGGCAGGACTCATTACCGATCATGGTGGGCGGACCAGCCATGCGGCGATCGTCAGCAGGGAGTTGGGAGTTCCCGCGGTGATCGGCACCGGCGTTGCCACGGAAAAACTTCACAACGGCCAAGCCGTGACGATCAACTGCGCCGACGCCGGACGGGGGCTGGTTTATGAAGGTATCCTCGATTACGAAATCACCGAAACCAGCCTGTCCGACCTCCCTGAAACCAAGACCCAGGTGATGCTCAATATCGCTAACCCGGACGCGGCAACCTACTGGTGGCGGCTGCCCAGCGATGGCATCGGCCTCGCGAGGATGGAATTTATTATTTCCAACTTTATCAAGATTCACCCGATGGCACTGGTCAGGTTCGACGTATTGAAGGACAGCGATGCCTGGGAGGAAATCCAGAGCCTGACCCTGCGCTACACCGACAAGACGCGCTACTTTGTCGATCGCCTCTCCATGGGGATTGCCCGGATTGCCGCCAGCCAGTACCCCCGTCCCGTCATCGTGAGGACCAGTGACTTCAAAACCAATGAATACCGCGATTTGATCGGAGGTAACGAGTTCGAACCCAGTGAGGAAAACCCGATGTTGGGCTTCCGTGGAGCGTCGCGCTATTACAGCGATGACTATCGCGAGGGCTTCGCCCTGGAGTGTAAGGCCATAAAAGTGGTGCGCGAGTTGATGGGCTTGGATAACGTCATTGTCATGATTCCCTTCTGCCGCACCCCCGAGGAGGCTGATAGTGTGTTAGGGGTGATGGCCGACAACGGTCTGGTCCGGGGTGAGCAGGGGCTGGAGGTTTACGTCATGGCGGAGATCCCGAGCAACATTATCCTAGCGGATAACTTCGCCGAGAAGTTTGACGGCTTTTCCATCGGCTCCAACGACCTGACCCAGCTGGTGCTCGGCATCGACCGCGATTCCGACAAACTGGCAGCCATTTTCGACGAAAACCATGAGGCGGTCAGGGTCGTGATCAGAGAGCTGATCCAACGTGCCCATGCACGTGGACGCAAGGTCGGGATCTGCGGTCAGGCTCCCAGTGACAAACCCGAGTTTGCCCGGTTTCTGGTCGAGTCCGGGATTGATTCCATCTCCCTGACGCCGGACAGCTTCGCGGCCACCAAGCGGGTGATCGCCGAGCAGGAGGACCGCTTGCAGAGGTAACAAGGAAAAGGGAGGCGGGAACCAGGCTGACGCCGACAGCCACACATCATACCCGGAACGACTGGCTGAATGATGCACTTTTCCATCAGGCGTCCTGCCGCCGGATCGTGTCGAAGAATGGCGTCCGGTTTTCCTCCACGCAGCGTGCGGCATAGAGATCCATCGCCGCCGACCATGTTTGCCAGTCCTGCCCCTTCGGGGTTCCGTCCTGCGCGCGGTGCCATTCGTTGAACCCCCACTCGACCGGCTCCTTCCGGCGCTGGTGGACCAGCGCGGTCAGGTCTTCGAGCCTGCGCGCCGCCAGTTTGGGGCGTCCGGCCGCCACCAGTGCCGCGATATAGAACCCGCAGACAAACGGCCAGATGCCGCCGTTGTGGTATTCGCCGGGCAGGTTGAACATCGCATCGCGCGGGTGCCAGTCCGGATCGCCCGGTTGCAGATAGGGAAAGAGGTTCGGCGGCAAATCGATTGCCAGTTCGCCGCTGGCGCGCATGACTTCGCATTCCGATTCGATCCATTTCACGAGCGCCGCCGCCCGCGTCGGCATCGCAATGCCGGAGAGGATGGCGAGGCTGTTGCCAAGCAGGTCGAAGCGCTCGCTGCCGAGCACTTTATATGACCAAAGCGCGTAGTACGGTTTGTGACGAATGGCCAGACCTTCATGCACGTGCTTGTGCTGAACACCGCCCTCAATGGTGAAGTGGCCCATGGCCCGCCGCAGGGTCTCGGCCTTGTCGTGTAATCCGAGCAGGCGCATATAGGTGTAGACGACTGCGTTGACGTAGAGCCCATAGCCAAGCACCCACTGTTCATCGCGCCAGTCGCTGGTCGGCAGCTGGGCGACGATCCCCTCGTCGGC
>JBFERY010000047.1:0-20920 GCA_041548785.1 Oceaniferula sp. | reverse complement strand
TCGTCGCTGTTCCAACGACTCCTCTACCGGACCTACCACCGGAACTCCGCCCTCGCCCACTTCCTCAGCCGGCGTATCAGACCCGCGGGCATCCTGATGGTGTTACTCATCCCCGCGGCATGGCTGATCATGCCCATACACTCACTTGTCCCCCTGTTCCAGGTCCGCGGAATGCTTTTTATACTCTTAGCGGTAAGTCTTACCTGGGCATTTAGCCGCCGAGCCCGGGTCCGGGTAACACGAAACCTCCCCCGACTCGCCACTGCGGGCGAAATCATGCACTACCGGTGCAAGGTCTACAACTCAGGCAAAAATAACGTCGCCGGAGCATGCCTGCTCGACATGCCACCTGATAACCGGCCCAGCTTCCACCTCTTCAGCCGCTCCAAGGAACCCGGTGAGGAAACCCGCAATATCTTCGACCGCACCTTCGGCTATTACCGCTGGGAATGGCTGCAGAAAACCCTCACCCTCTTCACCAACCAGCCCTCACCCCCACTGCCCCGGCTCAAACCCGGAGAGAGCACCAGCCTCACGCTTTCCCTGACCCCCCAAAAAAGAGGGGTTATTGTCTTCCACGACCTGCGACTTTGCCTCCCCGACCCCCTCGGCATTTTCCAACGCTGCCGCCGTGCCGACTCGAAGCGAGACAAACTCATCGTGCTCCCACAGCGCTATCGCCTGCCGCCGCTCGACCTCCCCGGGAGCGCGCGCTTCCAGCTCGGCGGCGAGGCCGCGTCCGGCACCATCGGCCAATCCGGTGATTTCACCAGCGTGCGCGAATACCGCCCGGGCGACCCGATCCGCCACATCCACTGGAAAAGCTGGGCCCGCACCGGCAAACCCATCGTCAAAGAATACGAGGACGTTTTCTTCCCGCGCTACGGACTGGTGCTCGACACCTTCGCCGCCCCTGAGCATGCTGACCTGTTCGAGCAAGCCGTGTCGGTGGCGGCCTCCTTCGCCGCCAGCATCGACACCCGCGAATCCTTGTTAGACCTCATGTTCATCCGCGATGAGGCCTTCGTCTTCAGCGCGGGACGGGGCGAGGAACGCATCGATAAGATGCTGGAAATCCTCGCCGGGGTAAGCTGCGAACCCATGATCGACTTCGATGCCCTGCAAAAGCTCATCCTCGCATTCCGCGACGAACTCACCGCCTGCATCTGCATTTTCAGCGGATGGTGCCGACAGCGCCGCGACACCGTCACCCGCTTACAACGCTCCGGCATGAATTTGAAGATTCTCGCCCTGTGCCGTAGTCTTGACGAGGCGCACCAACTCCAGCAACTCTACCCGTCACCCACCCCCGTCCAGTGGCTCCGCGCAGGCTACGTCCAGGAAGACCTGATGGTGGTAAAATCCTAACTATCCACCGCCCATGACCACCGACCCTCCACGGCTTCTTGCTGGTGCCGCCCTGCTATTCTGGGGTGGGCTCACAGGGAATGCCCTGCTGGGGCTGGTGGCCGCCATCCTTGTCGAGGCAAGGTCATGGCTGGACTTGCGGTGGAATTTCAATCGCGAGTCTTACATCAAGGCCTGGCAGTTTTCCATCCTCTGCGGTGCTTTTGTCGCCATCCTCGCATGGGTCAACGGGGTGAAAATCGGTAAAATCCACACCCTGTTTGTCTGGACCCCACTGATTCTGCTGCCACTGGAGCTGGCCCAACGCTACAGCATCGCCCGCAAAATCCCACTCAACACATTCTCCTTTTTCGCACGCAAAAAAATGGATCGCGACATGCACCAGGGCCGAAGCATCACGCCACGCATGATCAATACCGGCTACCCCTACATCGCGCTTGTCATCCTCGCCACCGCCATGGCCAGCCGCGATGAACTCCACCACTTTATCGGACTCTCCCTGGTCATCGGCGCATGCCTCTTTTTTCCCATGCAGAAAAACGGCCTCCGCCCCTGGGCCTGGACCAGCGCCATGCTGCTGGTCCTGGCCCTCTCCTTCGTCGGCCAGTGGGGCCTGCTCAAGCTCTATGACCACTTCATCGGAACCCAAACCCACGGCGCCGGCCGCCATACCTCGGCCAACGAATCCCGAACCAGTATCGGCAGGCTGGGCCGGCTCAAACTCAGTCCGCGCATCTTCTGGCGCATGCAGGTCAACGAAGGCAATGTGCCCAAACTTCTGCGCACCGCCACCTACAACCAGTATTCACGCGCACGGTGGTCACACGATTTCACCCCCAGCACAGACAGAGATGATTATGATTACCTGGACCCGACCGATATCAGCGTCAGCCAGGAAAGAACCATCTACACCTTCAGCGCGGAGGATAACATCCAATTACCGGAAACGGACAACCTCCGCATCATCGGCGAACTGGACGCAGGCATAACAGAAAATCCGATCCCCCTGCCCCACTTCACGTCCGCCATCGGCGATCTGGGTGACGAGGCGGGTATTGAATGCAATTCCCTCGGCACCGTCCGTATGCACAATGCCGAATACAATGTCGTGGAATACTCGGTATGGACAGGTGACTCATCCACCACGGAAGAACCACCCGACCCACGATTCGACCTCAGCATCCCCGCCCACGAGCTCCAGGCCATCCGCCGCATTTGCACACAACTCAACCTCACCCGGAAAAACCTCAGCACCCGCGCCAAAATTAAAATGCTGCGACAATTTTTCAATACCGAGTTCGCCTACACCACCCACCTCAACACACCGAATTTCGACCGGGGCAAACGCCAGTCGGCGGTGGGCATTTTCCTGGAAACCACCCGCGCGGGGCACTGCGAATACTTCGCGACTGCGACCGCATTACTACTGCGTGAAGCTGGCGTTCCGGCACGCTATTGCGTGGGATTTTCCGTCAGCGAGCACCATGACTCCAGAGACGAGTGGGTGCTGCGCGGCAAACACGCCCACGCATGGTGCCGCGTCTGGATCAAAGAGCACACGGAGAACAACAAATTGATCGCCGGCCACTGGGAGGACGTCGATCTCACCCCGGCATCATGGGAGTCGCTCGAAGCAAACGTCTCAAGCGCATGGCAACGCAAGCTCTCCGACGCGTGGCAACGCCTGCGTGAAGACTTCCTCATCTGGCGCACGCGCGACACCAACAAAAGCAAAGTAATCATCACGATCACCATGATCATCACACTGCTCAGCCTCTGGATCATCTGGCGCCTCTGGCACTCACGCCAATGCAAGAACCAACACCAATCCAAACACAACCACTACCGGCGCCCGAAGGATTCACCCACGACCGCCCTCCATAAAATCGAACCCCTGGCCGCCAAAAAAATTGGCCCCAGGGCTGAGGGCACTCCGCTTTGCCGATGGCTGACCGGCATTATCCAGTTAGACCCGTCCCTCGAAGCACCCCTTCTGTCGGCCATCCAACTCCACTCAATCATCCGTTTTGACCCCCAGGGCGCCACGCCCGAGCAACATCAGGAACTGACCCGCATCACGGCCGCTCTGCGCAGCGCGATCAAGAGCGCATCGGCACAGGGCGGCGTCACCCAAGGCATCGAACTCTAGTTCCCGGGAAACGGGTCGGCGCGATGCCTTAAATCGATTTCTGCCTGACTGTATCCACCCGTATCCCTACTGGTGTCAGACTCCGCCGCCGGCCGAATAAGCGTCAGCCCCAAGGCCGTCACCGTGGTTAATACAGCCGCGACAACCGCCAACCAGGAACGCCCTACGCGTGCCCCGCCCATGAGCCGCTCCACCCTCATTTTTAACGGGGCATGATCCGCCATCGCAACCACTCCCTGGGGACGCGATTCCTGCAACGCGCTTTCGACAACATCACATAATGCCCTGACATAAGCGCGAGGGGCCACTCCGGATGCAATCACACGGGCATCACAGGCATATTCACACTGGGTGAGCAGCTTTGATCGCATCCACCATACCAGAGGGTTATACCAGTGCACGGCACAGCAAATATCCGCCGCCATCCGCAACCACAAATCTTTCCGCTGGATGTGCCCCAGCTCATGTAAAATCGCCATCTTCCACGTCTCGTCAGACCACTGCTTGGCCACCGCCGGAACAAGAATCACCGGACGAAGCAACCCCGCCACCACAGGCGAGCTAAGTCCTCGCTTCACCCGTATGTCAGGAAACTCCTCCATCCCCAGCATCGCCGCGCATTCCTCAACACATGACCCGCCCATGGCCGCACCCGCTTGCACTCCCTGAGCCAACCACCGCCCCAGTAACCAGCGATCATGCGCCACACGCAACAGCATCACAACAGCACCCGCCAGCCACAAAAATAACACCCATGACAAATCACCGCCTTCCCCAGCCGACCAGCCCTCAGCACCCGGCGCAGATCGAAAAGACTCCAACTTCAGCTTCGGCAGCAATGCCAATAACGGCAACACCAACAACATCCCCAAATACAAAACCGTGAACCACGGCCTCCCATGCGGATCCTTTCTCGCCGACATCCACACCCAAAGAGCAGCAATCAACGATACCAAAAAACTTGTAAGTAAAATTGACATATCAAAAATAAACTCCTCGTTCTCTCATTCCGGATCACTCATCCAGAGCACTGCGAATCTTCTCTATTTCGTTTTGATCAAGCTGCATATCCTTCGGGTCAAGCAGCGCCGCCACCAACTTCTCCGGCCGGCCTTCAAAAAAGGTACTCAGCAAATGCGTAATAGCCGACCGACGCGCTCGCTTCTCCGTGATCGCGGGCCTGTAAATATAACGTCGCGACTCCTTGCTGTGTTTCACCATGCCCTTGCTCTCCAAGGTCACCATCAATGCACGCACCGCCGAATACGACGGAGGATCAGGCAGATTATCCAACACATCCTTCGCCGACGCCTGCCCCAGACGATAAACAATATCCATGATCTGCCTCTCACGGCGAGACATGGCACCTTCCTCAATCCGATTCATGCCGGCACCCTCACACCGTGCTGGAAATCCCGCAATTAAAAAATGCTACTTTTTTAGCATAAAGGATTTGACAGCCCCCCAAACTGCTGCTTTTCTAGCACAGCCATGAAAAATCCACCCTGCCTCAGACTCATCGCCGCCAGCGTCTTGCTCGCCTCCCCTTGGCTTCTCTCCTCCTGTGCCACGACGCCACCCGCACCCGCTCAATCAGCCCCCACTGGACATGTCGGACTCCGCAGCGGCGACCATGCCGTCACCAGGAATACAATGGACGCCATCCTGCATCCCCCCCTCCCCCAGAGCCGACCCGGCCTCGGAACCGGCTGGGGGAACGAGGTCAGCTCGAACATCGGCTACACATCCTTCACCCGCTCATCCTCGACCCCCCAAGGGGTTTCCACCATCTACTACAACGACAAGGAGGGCGTCGCCGCAATGTCCCGCCCCTGGAGACACAGCGGCAGCGGCATGCAACGTGCCGCCGACGGCCTGGTCGAATGGGGGGTCAAGGGCAGTTGGAGCATGCTCAAAAACTACCACTCAGGAAAACGCCGCTACGTTGTCGGCCGCAAGGGCGGCAACTACGCCCTGGTGGTGAAAAACCTCTGCCACTCCCGACTCGAGGTCGTGCTCAGTGTCGATGGTCTCGATGTCATGGACGGTCGTGCCGCATCGTTCAAAAAACGGGGCTACATCATCCAACCCGGGAAAACACTCACCGTCAAAGGCTTCCGCACCAGCGAGTCTGCGGTCGCATCCTTTCAATTCTCCTCCGTCTCCAGCTCGTATTCCAATATCCGTCACGGCAGCACCCGCAACGTCGGCGTCATCGGGATGGCCGTCTTTAGCCCCAAAGGCGTGGATCCGTGGAAATGGTCACGTCGCGCGGTGCAACAACGCCATGGCGCCAGTCCCTTCGCCGAGGCACCCTACTCACGCGCCCGATAGCCCACGGGAAAGCCCACGGCAAAGGAAGAAGCCTTGCATTGAGCCGGCCCGTCCGGAATGCCCGTGCATGATAGCCGCCAAGAGTATGCGACGTCTCCTGGCGGCTTTTTAAGTTGGAGTTCCGTGTTTTGGCGTTAACATGTCCAGCATGGATCAAGCGCGTTCCAAAACACCCCAGCTCTTCTTTGTTGCAGTTCTCATGCTGAGCATCGTCGCCGTCTTTTTACTCGTCCGCGAATGCACGTCGAACACTCCTGGCTCCGATGACCCCTCCTCTGCAACCAGCGGCAACCCCGCCAAAGCGGATAACGGCTCAGACGGCATCACACTGACACCCGGAGGCCAACACGTGGATGACGCCATCACCGGCCATGACAGCAGCCCCGAGGACCTCATAGGCCGTATCAGCGAGATTGCGATGCGAGCCAACGACACCGGCGACATCGAGCCACTTCTGGCCCTGCTGGGTCAACAAACCCTAACGCCCGCACAAACCGAGCACCTCAGGGGGCTCGCTGCCGCATCACGTCTGAAACTCGATCGTACCACGCCCTTCTCGTCGGTTCAGGGACTTGCCGACCGATGGTCACTCAACCTGGTCGACCGTAACCGTATCTATCTTGATCTGGGCAAAACTCCCGACGGCAAGTGGCGGGTCAACCGCATCGTCCTTCCGGAAAATATCGGCTCCGCCACGGGGAACCCCGCCGGCTCCCCCGACCCGGCCAACCCCGGAGAGCAAGAGGCAGCCGCCGCCACCGTGCGCAACTTCTTGACCTCCATCATCGAACTCGACCCCGCCGCCGCCCGCGCACATATCGACGCCACCAAAGTGTCTTACGCCAGGCTCGCCGGACTCTGCATCATTTTCGAGGAAGGAGAATACCGCCTCACGAAGGAAAGGGCGCTGCGCCAAATGTTCCTCCGCAACACCTCCGCCGGATGGATCGCCCGTGTCGAAGCCCCGGACAACGGCCAAGCGGCCATGTTTGCCATCAACACCAAACGCAAAGACGCGCAGTCACCCTGGAAAATCACCGAGATCAATCTCGATCAGCTCCTCGCCGATTACGCCAACCGGGTATCGGGCGGTGACATCCACTACACACCCCTGATCAAAAACCCCAAGGGGGGCGACTCCCTGGTCATCTATTTTGACCTTAATTCCAACGAACTCACACAACGCACGCAGCGCCAACTCAGCATCGTTGCCCACCTGCTCAAAACAGATGGCGGGAAAAAACTCACCATCGCAGGCCACACCGACGCCCTGGGCTCTGAAGCCTACAACCTCGCGCTCTCTGAACAAAGAGCCCGGCAAGTCATGCAGTTCCTCGCCAGAAGCGGAGTCGCTCCAGCACAAATGAATATCGCAAGCTTCGGCAAATCGAAACCGCGTGTGCCCAACACCGCTGAAGACGGCTCCGATGACCCCGACAACCGCCGCGTGAACCGGCGTGCAGAAATCCTCCTCGACTTCTAACAATGCCAAAACCGACTACCCGACAACGCCTGCTGCACTGCTTTGTCGCCGCAACCTTCATCACGATCATAGGCATCGTAACCCTCGGCTACCTGCGCAGCAAAAACGACCGGAGCGTACCGGTCAAGTCCATGGCTTCGTGGCAGACCGCAGACGCCCCACTCGGATTCCCCTTACCGTCAGCGCAGGACGCACCGGCACCGTTCGATTCCCGCTTCATCCAACTCACCGCCTTTGAGCGGGCCACCATCCCCACCGCCACCCGTATGGCCCCGGCCATGGGCTCCGCGGACTCCGCGCTCACCTACAATGCCCAACCCTTCTGGAGCGATAACACGCAACGCGGGGGACACCACACGGGTGACGACATCAACGGCATCGGAGGCATGAACACCGATCTGGGCGACCCCGTCTTCGCCATCGCCAACGGAATCGTCGTCTACCGCGGCGAACCCTCTCCCGGCTGGGGCAAAACCCTGATGCTCGCGCACCGCACCCCCCAAGGCCAAATCCTGCTTTCCATGTACGCCCACCTCAACCAAAACAACACGCCATTCGGCGACCTCGTCCACCTCGGGCAGACGATTGGTACGGTCGGCACCGCCAACCTCAACTACCCCGCGCACCTCCATCTGGAAATGCGCGACAGCACCGGCGTCCATATCGGGCGCGGTTACACCACGCGCCAAGGCGAGTCAATCAATGCCAGCCAGACCATCGCATCCCACCAACACACCAATCCAGAACACATCCACCCGTCTCCGCTGTCCATCGTTTTGGCCGAACGACTCCGCCGCCAAAATGAACGTATGTCGATTCACAACGAAGCCCATGTCACAAAATAGACACGCCATTCAACATTCCGCGGAATATCATTCCGGTTGCCGTGCTACCAATCATATGCAACTAACCGACACATCAAACAAACACCATGACTGACGTCTCCCCGGCCACAGATTTCACCCCACCGGAAATGGAAGAAATCTCCCGCCTCCTTCCGGCGTATGAAATACTCTCGTTTATCGCCAAGGGCGGGATGGGTGCCGTCTATATGGCCCGGCAAAAATCACTCGACCGCCCCGTCGCCATCAAGGTGCTACCACGCCACTTCGGCGAAGACGCCGAGTTCCGCGCCTCCTTCCGCGCCGAGGCAAAAAGCATGGCCAAACTCAACCATCCCAATCTCATCGGCATCTATGACTTTGGACAAATCGACGGCCTGCTCTACATCATCATGGAACTGGTCCAGGGGAAATCCCTCTACCACTCATCCTACGGAAAAACCATCGATGCCATGGAAGCCGCACGCATTACCGTGGAAATCTGCCACGGCCTTGCCCATGCCCATAAACACGGCATCCTCCACCGCGACATCAAACCCGCCAACATCCTGCTCGACCCCCAAGCGTCACCCAAAATCGGCGACTTCGGCCTCGCCCGCCCTGTCGCAGACCATGAGCTAGACTCTTCATTCGGCACCCCGGGATACACCGCGCCTGAAATCATCCTCAACCCCACCGCGGTCGACGAAAGCACCGATATCTACGCCGTCGGGGCCATCCTCTATCAACTGCTAACAAGCCACCTTCCCGAGGATAACTACATCCCCGCCGCCACCCTCGTCCACTGCGATTCCAGGTTCGACTCAATCATCCAAAAAGCGATGAACCCCTCACCGGGCATGCGCTACCGCAATGCCGAGGACATGGCGCAGGCCATCGACGAAATCATCAACAGCAACTCGCCCCGCCGCACGGTATTGCTCCAGTCTTCGTCCAAGCCCGGCGCCTCCTCCAGAGCCATCCCGGCCAGGGTGACACCGCTCGTCACTGCCGCGCCGAGCGCCAGAAAAACAGTGCTCAACACCCCCGGCCATACAAAGGACCACGCCGACACACCCGATCCCACACCTCCTGCCCCGTCCCCGGTCAGGACGGATGCCAACCTGCCCTTCATTCGCAATCTCATCATCATCGCCGCCCTGCTCGCCTGCATCGCCGTCGCATGGGAAGGGTTAAAGATCGCCCGTGCCAATCGGGCGGCCGAAAAAGAACGCGTCGCCAAACTCAACCGGAAAACAGAACTGGCCAATGCCGCCAGGAAAAAAAGGGAAACCCAGGCCCACAAAAGCACGCCCCCGTCCCATCATCAGCCCCCGCCCCAGCCCAAGGCGGAAACACTGCGCCAAGCACTCGAGCGTCTCCAAGCCAAGCTCGTCGCCGGCTCGCGCGACGAGTTCCCCGCAGGCACGATCACCCGCGGCGGCCGGGCTCGCCTCTATGTCAATGAGCCCATGACATGGCACCATGCCCGCGAATTTTGCGAAAACCACGGCGGCCACCTCACCATCTTACCCGAAGCCGCCGACCTCGAATGGCTCAGCGCCAAACTCGAATCCGACCGGGTCATCTGGCTCGGCGCCGGCAGCGCAGGCGACGGAAATTGGCGCTGGATCGACGGGACGCCATGGAAACAAAAAATCCGCAATACATCCAAGGCATCCTACGTCTGCGTCAACGATACCGGGATCCTTGACCCCCAACCCGCCCATTCCAAACACAGCTTTTTCATCGAATGGAAGATGGATGGCAGCACCCCCGCCACCCTCGAAAACCAACTCAAGCGCTGTGCCGTATCCCTGTCCAACAACCAGCCATTATTCCCCGCAGGAACCATCTCTTACAGCAACCGACACTACCTCCTCATCGAACACAATACGGAGTGGCAAACCGCCCATGACCTCGCCGCCCTGGCCGGAGGAACCCTGGCCACACCATCCAACCCCGATGAAAATGAATGGATGCTCACCTTTACCGCATCCACACTCCAGAACAACCAAGCATGCTGGATCGGGGCAATCCGCAAACCAAACAACTCATGGGAATGGGCAACCGGAGAACCCTGGGCATTCGCCAAATGGGGTGAAGGGCGCCCCGATGAAGAAACCACCACCGCCAGCGCATGCGCGATCACCCCATCCCAGACATGGGACGACTACCCCTTGGACAGCTCCCTGCCGTGCTTCCTCATCGAGTGGAGCAAGGACAACCAAGGCCACAACACCGCCAACCTCAACGGAACCACACAATTCAAGGGCTTGACGCAAATCCGCAAAAAAGCCGCCGCCCTCATCCGAGACATCCAGCAAAACTACGAAAACCAGTTCACCAACAACATCAAGGGATACGAACAGGAACTGAGCTCCTTTAAACGTAGCCTACCTAAAGGCATCCAGGAAAGCTACGGCCCAGCGATTCTCGCCATGCAAAGCACCTACCAGAACAACCGCATCCCTGCAGATATGCCGCGCGATAACATGCCCGACAAGCTGGCCAAGATTCTCGACAGCCGACTCAGAATGCAGAGCGAAAAGGAAGCCAAATTTCTCACCGAAATTGATAGCCTTCGGGCGGGATACCACAAAAAGCTTACCCTTATGTCCAAAGACTTCCAAAGCAAGGGCCTCACATCCCTCCAGCGAGAGGCCCAAAAGGAAATCAATGACACCAGCAAAGGCAGCTTCGACTTCATCAAGCATGTCCTCAAGGCCCACTGACAGAGCACCCCATTGATCAGGACAACCCGACCACCCAGCGGGTCGCGAAGCGCACACCCCTTGCTTGTTTTTAAAAATAAAGATTAAGCTTGCCGTATTATTAAAAAATACTTACATTTCGGTCGCATCACCCTGATCAGTCATGACTGAAACGCAAGAAGCCGAAACCTCCGTCTCAGCCGGAGAACTTCAATCCCATCTTTCATCCTACGACAGCATCGAACTGCTTGCCGTGGGCGGCATGGGTGCCGTTTACAAGGCCAGGCAGGTATCCCTGGACCGCCCCGTAGCCATTAAAGTGCTTACCCACGCCTGCTCCGCATCGCTTCAGTTCCGCCAGATTTTCAAATGCGAGGCCCAGGTCATGGCCAAGCTCAACCACCAGAACCTCGCCTCGATCTACGACTACGGCGAGGTCAACGGCATGCTTTACATCGTCATGCAGTTTGTCGAGGGCCGCTCGCTGCACGAGGCCGCCAACGGCAGACCCGTGCAGCAAAAAGAGGCCGCCGCACTCATTTCCAAAACCAGCAGGGCACTCGATCACGCCCATCATTCCGGCATCCTCCACCGCGACATCAAGCCCGCCAACATCCTCATCGGCTCGGGTCTCGAGCCCGTCGTGGTCGATTTCGGCCTCGCCCATCACGTGCACGAATCGACCATGAAGGGGGAAACCGTCTTCGGCACCCCCGGATACACTGCCCCCGAGGTGCTTGACCCGCCCTACAGCGCCGACCAAAGAGCCGACGTTTTCTCCCTCGGCGTCCTTTTCCATGAGCTCCTCACCGGGCAGTTGCCGCAAACCCCTTACATCCCCCCTTCCCGGCTCGCACCGGTAGACACACGCTACGACGAGGTCGTCATGCGCGCCATCCACCCCTCAGCCGCATTACGCTACAGCAGCGCCGCCGCGCTGGCCGACGATCTCGATAAAATCCTCTCCGGCAAGGAGCTCGCAGCGTCGCCCCTCCTGCTCACTCCCGCAACCCATCCCGCGCTGGCCCCCGCGCGCCAAGCCTTGACTCCAGCAGCATGCCCGGCCGGTCCGACTCGCATCATGCCGGCCTCAAGTAACCGGATGCCCGCCATCCAACTGCCTTCGCTGTCCAATCAGCCAGCCTCAAGCGTCAAGGCCTCGCTGGTCGTTCTAGCCGCCTGTATCACCCTGGCGCTTGCCGTGATCACGCTCGTGATCAGCTCCCACCGACAAAACAACCCACCCCCCGTCGCCTCAGGGGGCCTGCCCACACCCGCAGCCTCGACTCCCGCCTCCGAGTAGCCAGGCGGCAACCTGATGGCACCGGCATCGGACCGTCAACCCACCCCGAGCAACAAACAAGGAGGCAGCCCAAACTGTCCAGACCCATCGGTTTTTTCAGCTCGGACGAGGGTATGATTGGCATTTTTTGAATCAGGCAGCATAGTGCCTGCGTGCCAGCCAAGAAGACCAGAATCACCCGTGCGGAAAATTCCGATGCGCATGCTGACGCCATCCGTATTCACGGTGCCTGCCAGCACAACCTGAAAAACCTCGACCTCGAGATCCCACTGGGGAAACTCACCGTCATCACCGGGCCGTCAGGCTCAGGCAAGTCATCCCTGGCATTTCACACACTTTATGCCGAGGGCCAACGCCGCTATGTCGAGACCTTCTCCCCCTACGTCCGCCAGTTCCTCGACCGGATGGACAAACCCGCGGTCGACCGCATTGACGGCATCCCGGCCGCCATCGCCATCGAACAGAAAAACACCATCCGCTCGACCCGGTCCACCGTGGGGACGCTGACGGAACTCAACGACTACCTCAAGCTGCTCTTCCCTTACCTCGCCGAGGCCTACGACCCCGGCACGGGCGAGGTCATCAAACCGGACCACGCCGACAGCATCGCGGCATGGTGTCACGACCACCTGGCCGACCAGCAGGCGCTGGTGACCTTTCCCCTGTCCATCCCGGCAGGCACCCCCGCATCCGACGTCCTGCCGCTGCTCAACCAACAAGGCTACACCCGGATCTATCACCAGGGGGAAACCCTCCGCACCGATGACCCCCGGACCGCCGCGCCCTGGTCGGCCAATTCCCCTTCGACTCTTCTCATCGTTCAGGACCGGCTCACGGTCACCCCACGCAATCGCGCCCGCTTACTGGAAGCCATCGACACCGCCCTGACCTTCGGCAAGGGGGCCGTTGACATCATCGCCGACACAGCGCGGAAAAGCTTTTCCACCCACTGGGTGAACCCCGCCACCGGCTTCACGCTGCGCCCGCCAACTCCGGCGCTGTTTTCCTTCAATTCACCGCTCGGCGCCTGCCCCCACTGCCGGGGCTTTGGCCGCACCATCGGAATCGACCTCACCAAGGCCATTCCCGACCCCTCACTCAGCATCAAACAAGGCTGTGTCGCCCCCTTTACCACCGCACGCGGTGCCGAGTGCCAGGACGACCTCCTGCGCGCCGCACGGGCCGCCGGCATCGATATCCACACCCCTTACCAGGACCTCGAGGACCACGAACGCCACTGGCTCCTATACGGCGAACGGGACGACTCCCAAGACGCCTGGGAGAACGACGAATGGTACGGCGTCAGAGGGTTTTTCGACTGGTGCGAAACCAAGTCCTACAAGATGCACGTGCGCGTTTTCCTATCGCGCTACCGCGCCTACACCACCTGCCCGCATTGCCATGGATCGCGCCTCCAGCCCGAGGCACTCTGCTTTAAAATCCATGGGAAAACCCTCCCGGACCTCTGGCACATGCCCATCGACCTGCTGGCTGCCTGGTTTGAAGAAAACCTGGGCATCGGTAAAAAGTCGGCCCACTCGTCGATCACCCACGCCCTCACCGAGATCACCTCGCGGCTTCATTACCTCTGTGACGTCGGCCTGACCTACCTCACCCTCGACCGCCCGGCCAACACCCTTTCCGGAGGGGAAATCGAACGGGTCAATCTCACCACCTGCCTCGGTGCCGCCCTCACCAATACGCTCTTTGTCATGGACGAACCGACCGTCGGACTGCACCAGCGCGACATCAACAAACTGGTCCGCGTCATGCACGACCTGCGAGACAAGGGCAACACCGTCGTGGTCGTGGAGCATGAGGAAACCGTCATGCGCTCGTGCGACCACCTCATCGACCTCGGCCCGGCCGCCGGCGAACACGGCGGCCATATTGTCGCCGCCGTCTCCGGCCAACAAACCCGGCAAAAAACCATCACCCGGAAATACCCCCAGTCCCAAACCCTGCCTTACCTGACCGGCCAAAAGAAAATCGCCGTCCCGGCCAGCCGCCGCAAAGCCCGGCATCACCTCCGCATCACCGGTGCCAGCAAACACAACATCAGCAAACTCGACCTCGACCTGCCACTCGGCGTCATGACCTGCCTGACCGGCGTCTCCGGCTCCGGCAAGTCAACACTCGCACACGACATCCTCTACCTCAACCTGGCCAAACAGCTCGGCATCACCGCCGGCAACGACGCCGCCCCCATCAAGACGCTCAGCGGCAGCGAACACCTGTCCACCGTGGAGCAAGTCGACCAGTCGCCGCTGAGCCGCACCCCACGCTCGACCCCGGCCGTGCATTCCGGCGCCTTCGAGGCGATCCGCCAGCTCTACGCCCAGACGCCCGAGGCCGTCGCCGCCGAACACACACCCGGCTACTTCTCCTTCAACTCCGGCCATGGCCGCTGCCAGCGCTGCCTCGGCAATGGCTTCGAAAAAGTCGAGATGCAGTTCCTCTCCGACCTCTACATCACCTGCCCGGAGTGCGACGGAAAACGCTACACCCAGCAGGCACTCGAATTCCAGTATCAAGGCCACAACATCGCCCAGGCCCTGGAACTCACCGTCACCGAGGCGGTGAAGTGGACCGCATCGCCACTCGAAACCGCCACCAAAAAGGAACAATCGCTGCGCAACAAAATCCGGTCGGCCCTCCAACCCCTCATCGAGGTCGGACTCGGATACCTCCGTCTCGGCCAACCCCTCAACACCCTTTCCGGCGGCGAATCCCAACGCCTCAAACTTTGCAAAATCCTCACCGAGACCAGCGCCAGCCGCACCGGCACCCCCAAACTCCTGATCCTCGACGAGCCGACCACCGGCCTGCACTTCACCGATATCGAAAAACTCCTCACCGTATTCCACCAACTCACCGACGCCGGCCACAGCCTGCTCGTGATCGAACATAACCTCGATGTCATCCGCTCCGCCGACCACATCATCGACCTCGGCCCGGGCCCCGGAGCCGACGGCGGAAAAATCATCTTCACCGGCACTCCGGAAAAAATCCTCCGCACAACAACAGCGACCGCCAAAGCCCTCAACAGCACCGCCAGCCCGGGGAAATCCGCACGCAAAGCCACAACCGCAGCCGCGCCCCGCGCCAACACCATCAGCCTGTCCGGCGCCCGCGAGCATAACCTGAAAAACATCTCAGTCGATATCCCGCGCGACGAACTCGTCGTCGTCACCGGCCTGTCCGGCTCAGGCAAATCCACGCTCGCCTTCGACATCGTTTTTGCCGAAGGCCAACGCCGCTTCCTCGATTCCATGTCGCCGTACGCGCGGCAGTTTGCCGGGCAGCTGGAAAAACCCGATATCGACCGCATCACCGGCCTGCCCCCCACCGTCGCCATCGAACAACGGGTGTCACGTGGCGGCGGGAAATCCACCACCGGCACGGTGACCGAAATCTACCACTTCCTCCGCCTGCTCTACGCCAAACTCGGCATCCAACATTGCCCGGAGTCCGGCGAAGCCGTGGTGTCCCAAACCCCCGAGGCCATCGAGAAGCAGATCAAGGCACTCAGGAAAAAACACAAAAACCTCTGCCTGCTCGCCCCCCTGGTGCGTGCCCGCAAGGGGTTTCATACCGACGTCGCAGAGGCCGCTGCGCGCAAAGGAATCAGCCACTTGCTTGTCGACGGCCAAATGACGGAAACCGCCGGGTTTCAGGCCCTCAAACGCTACACCCCGCATGATATTCACGCCGTTTGTGACAGCATCGAACAGGCACTCACCATCGGCAAGGGCCACTGCTCGGTTCTCGTCCGACCCTCAAAGCCCGACCTCCTGAATTTTTCCACCGCCCGCGTCTCGCCCGTCACCGGCAAATCGTTCGACGACCCGGACCCGCACCACTTCTCATTCAACTCGCACCGCGGGTGGTGCCCTTATTGCCGCGGCTACGGCACCGTGGCCGGCACCTCGAGCCACAAAAAAAACAAGCACGACGGATACAACTCCGAACTCGAGGCCGAAATCCACGAGACCCTGGCGCCATCCGACCCCACCACCCGCCAGCCATGTCCGGAATGCCACGGCGCCCGCCTGCGCGAGGACTCACGCCATGTGTTGATCCACGGCCACCCCATCCATGCCGTTAATAGCCTCTCCGTCGTCGACGCGATCAAGATGCTCGAACATTGGAAGTTCAGCGGGCGCGATCAGCTCATCGCCCGGGACGTCCTTCCGGAAATCATCCAACGGCTCCACTTCCTCAACCACGTGGGCCTCGGGTACCTTCAGCTCGACCGATCCGCCGACACCCTTTCGGGTGGCGAATCCCAGCGCATCCGGCTCGCCGCCCAGCTGGGCTCCAACCTGCGCGGCGTCCTTTATGTGTTAGACGAACCCACCATCGGCCTGCACCCGCGCGACAACGTCAAACTGCTCGACACCCTGGAAGCCCTCCGTGACCGGGGCAACTCGCTGCTGGTCGTCGAGCACGACGATGAGACCATCGCGCGCGCCAACACACTGATCGAACTCGGCCCGGGCGCCGGCGTCCTGGGGGGCGAGATCATCGTATCGACGCCCGAGAGCAACCGACCCACACCGCACACCTACCCACGCCGCCAAATCCCCAAGGCATCCGCCGCAACAGGCTGGATCAAACTGACAGGATGCCACGCCAACAACCTGAAAAACATCGATGCCCGCATCCCGCTGGGCCGGCTGACCGTGCTCACCGGCGTCTCCGGCTGCGGCAAGTCCTCGCTGATGCGTGGCTGCATCGCGACAATCTTCGACCGCAAAAAGTCATCGCGTTTGTATCAATCCGCATCGGGCCACAGCAAGATCAAGCATTGCTTCGAGGTCGATCAAACCCCGATTGGCAAAACCTCGCGCTCCTGCCCGGCCACCTACGTCAAACTCTTCGACACGATCCGCCAGCTCTTCGCCCAGCTTCCCGACGCCCGCACGCGCGGCTACACGGCCTCGCGATTTTCATTCAATAACAAGGACGGCCAGTGCGCGGAATGCAAGGGTAACGGTCGGATCAAACTTGAAATGGACTTTCTGCCGACCACCTGGGTGCACTGTGAGGCATGCAACCAGATGCGCTATAACCCGGGCACGCTCGAAGTCCGCTACAACGGCAAAAACATCGGCGAGGTCCTGCAGATGAGTATCCGCCAGGCTGCTGAATTCTTCGCCGCCGTGCCCAAGCTCCACCGGACCCTCGAACTCCTCAGCGACACCGGCCTGGACTACCTCCAACTCGGCCAACCCAGCCCGACCCTCTCCGGCGGCGAGGCCCAGAGGATCAAACTTGTTGCCGAACTCACCAAAGGACGCAAGTCGGTCACCAAGGCGGCGTTGCAGAATAACAACCTCTACCTGATCGAGGAGCCGAGCATCGGCCTGCACCAGCAGGATGTGGAGAAATTGGTCGATGTCCTGCACCGGCTCGTCGATGAAGGCCACACCGTGGTTGTCATCGAACACCACACCGCCATCATGGCGGAGGCCGACTACATCGTCGACATCGGCCCCGAAGCCGGGGAAAAGGGGGGTAAAATCGTGACGCAAGGCTGCCCCGAACACATTGCCAAGTCGAAAACATCACGCACCGCACCCTTCCTGAAATCAACCCTGCGGATATGAATGATTCCTCCAAGGGTACAATCGCGGCCATTGCGGCATTTTCCATCTGGGGATTGCTCCCGGTATTCTGGAAGGCCTTGCACGGCATTCCCCTCCTCGAGCTGACGTCACACCGCCTGCTGTGGACACTCGTCATCCTGGTCATCATCACCTCGCTGAGAGGGTCGCTGCAACAAACATGGGGCGCATTCAAATCGCCAAGGATCGTTGCCATCCACACCCTTTCCGCCCTTCTGCTTGCAGCCAACTGGCTGCTCTATGTCTGGGCAACCCTGAATGACCGCATCCTGGAGGGCGCGCTCGGGTATTACATCAACCCTTTCCTCTACATCTTGTTAGGAAGGGTGTTTCTCGGCGAACGCCACTCGCGTATGCAGCTTGCCGCCATCGCAGTGGCCGCCGCCGGGGTGGCCCTGCAATTTCCTGCCGTCAAGGGTGTGCCGTGGGTCGCCTTTGGCCTGGCCGCCTCCTTTGCCGCCTATGGCATGCTCAGAAAAAATTCGCCGCTCGGGTCATTTTCCGGACTGGCCATGGAATCCAGCATCCTCCTTCCCGTCGCCTCGCTTTACCTGGTCATCCAGCAGAGCCATGGCGTATCAAGCTTCGGATCTGACTCCACCACCACCCTGCTGCTCGTCTGCACCGGTGCCGTCACCGCCGCCCCCCTGCTTCTGTTCGCCCGCGGCGCCCGCAGCATCAGCCTGTCATGGCTGGGCATCCTGCAATTCATCGGCCCGACCGGACAATTTTGCATCGGCTGGCTCGTCTACAACGAACCCCTACCGCCGCTACGCATCGCGTCTTTCGCTCTCATCTGGACAGCCATGATCCTGTATATCATCAGCCTGCGACGGATGAAAAACACCTAACAATAGTCGTTATCGCCGCTGACAATCAACAGACCGTCGTTAGCTTCCAAGGCAGTCACCCACGGCCAAGGGATTACCTAACATGAACTCCGCCGCGGTCATCCGACGCGCGCCGTCAGCTTGCAGCCGATCGATTTCCAACGCCCCGTTGCCACAAGCCACGCGCAACACCCCGTCCACAGCGAGCACTTCGCCAGGCGTTCCTCCCTGGTCGCACACCTTGACCTGTGGAAATATTTTCAGCCGTCGCACCCGCCCTTTTTTATCCACGTAACTTGTCGACGTCCCCGGCCATGGGTCGTAGGCGCGAATACGGCGCTCCAACGCCTCCGCATCAAGCGACCAATCAATCTCGCCATCCTCACGCAGCAGCTTGGACACATAACTCGCACTCGCCTCGTCCTGGGGTTCCCTCGATGCCGTGCCCTGCGCGAGCTGGGCCAGCGCCTCCGTGAGGGCGACGGGGGCGAGGTCGGCGAGCCGGTCGTGAAGTGCACCACCGGTCTCGTGCCGACCAATCGCGAGTTCCTTCCTGAGAATGATGTCACCGGCATCAAGAGCCTTGATCACATGCATCACGGTGACACCGGTCTGGCGGTCGCCGGCATCGATGGCCGCCTGGATGCAGGCCGCGCCACGATATCGCGGCAGCAGCGATGCGTGCAGATTGATACACGCGACACGGGGGATGTCCAGGAACGCCTGGCTCAGGATCTGCCCGTACGCCATCACCACAATCACGTCCGGCTCCAAGGCGGTCAGCTCGGCAAGAAAGGACGGGTCCCGCGCGCTTTCCGGTTGCAGCACCGGTATGCCGTGGGCGACCGCTTCCTGCTTGATCCGGGGTGGCGTCAGCACCTGTTTGCGCCCCACAGGCTTGTCAGGCTGAGTCACCAAAGCCACCAAGCCCGCGTCAAACAGGACGGAGAATGTAGGCAGGGCAATATCCCCCGTCCCCACAAAAACGATACGATGCTTCGACATGCCGCTTGTTTAAGCCCAAAGTTTCAAATTCCAAACTCCAAAAATGATAAATACGCAACGGCAGCACCCGGGGGCCCGCGATCGCGGCGACCAGAAAAACGGCCGCTTTCCATGATGATGCAGCCCGTTGTGGAACAAGGGAGTCGGATACCCTGACCAACACAAAAATTGACAAGCCTTATACCGTGTCAGCCATTCCACTCCCAAGGCACTGAGACGAAGCGAATCGGGCGAATTATTCCCAGGTTGCCGCTTCATTTCTTGCCCACGAATGGAGGTGAATAGTCGCGAGTGGAAGACTTGGGTTGCGGGCTTAGGTTGTGGGCTTGGGTTGTGGGCTTGGGTTGTGGGCTTGGGTTGTGGGCTTGGGTTGTGGGCTTGGGTTGCCGAGGGACAAGAGTGTCCCTCCTCCCGAGGCCTTCGGCATTTTGCTCGCACATCGGGGGGGATGGGGGGCGTTGACACGCCTGTCCTGCTTGGTATTTGGTGTTTAAAGCTCAGACTGCGAGGCCTATTTCTTTGCCCGGCCGGGTATTTTCCCGGGTGCGGGTGCGGTGGCCGGTCCGTAGCCGATGGTGCTGAACGGGCTGACGGGCTGGCCGTCCTTGTTGTAGAGCAGGTGGCCGCAGGGGTGCTGGGTGTAGGCGTAGCGGACCGCGATGGGATTTTTGACCTGCTTGCACGAGACCACCAGCTCGGAGCCGTCGATTTCTCCGTCGGCCCAGTGCCATGTGCCGTCCTCGGCCTGGATGGACAACCACTGCAGTTGCGCGTCGGGGGTGGGTTTGGGTGGGAGGAACCCCTCTTTGCGGGCGATCATCAGACCGTTCGGGGTGTTGTCGAATCTGATCCGGACGGTGTGACCCTTGACCGTGTGCGATTTATAAAGCGGGCATATTGTTAGATCACTGAACCCGTAATCGTTGTGCAGGGCGAGACGGGCCAGGCGGACACCGGTGTTGTATTTGTTAGGAGGATGCTCACCCTTGGCCCCGACATCGATGGTGACTGCCAGTCCGGTGTTTTTGACCGCGAGGGTTTCGACACAGGCTTGCCGGATCTCGGCCCGGCCGTCGCCGCCGGCGGGGTTATCAAGTGTCGAGGTGCCGATGCCCGGGAGCTGGACGTAGTAACAGGGGAAATCGCCCTGGTTCCAGGCTTTGCGCCAGCCGCTAATCAAGGCCTCGAGTTTCGGCTGGTACAACCGGCGGTCGTGCTCGTTGCTTTCGCCTTGGTACCAAAGGGTGCCGCGCAAGCCATAGCCGACCAGAGGTGCGATGAAC
>JBFERY010000046.1:0-21095 GCA_041548785.1 Oceaniferula sp. | reverse complement strand
TCGACTGTCTGTCTCTTGCGTGCCCTCCGTGGAGCGGCGGGCGGAACCTACTCGAAATCCGTTTCAGGTCAACACCTTTCGGCATTAAATTTCGATCTTTTTTCACCCCGCCTCACAACCCCCTGATTTTCAAGGATCAGGGGGCTGGCATTTTCCCGGCAAAAGGATCAGTGAATCGCCGGGGGGGCCGAAGCATTCGGGTCGTCCGGGTCATCGGGCAGACGGATCGACTCGACCATCCTCTGGACGTCCTCGGGCGGCGGCGGGGTAAGTGCGCTTATTGTGAAGGCGACGGCGAAATTCAGTAGCATGCCGATGCAGCCGATGCCCTCGGGAGAGATGCCGAAGAGGTAATTTTCCGGGATGCCACCGAGGAATTGGAAGTAGACGATGTAGCCGAAGGTGAAGCCAATGCCGGCGATCATCCCTGAGATGGCGCCTTCCTTGTTGACCCTTTTGGAGAAGATCCCCATCAGGAGCGTCGGGAAGAACGACGATGCGGCCAGGCCGAAGGCGAAGGCGACGGTCTTGGCGATGAAGGTCGAGGGCGGGTTGATGCCAAAGTAGGCGGCCACGCCCAGCGCGACGAAGGAAGCCATGCGCGCGTAGCGCACCTCCTCCTTATCCGACAGGTCGGGCTTGATGATTTTTTTCATCAGGTCGTGTGAGATGGAGGTGGAAAGGACCAGCAGCAGTCCCGCTGCTGTCGACAGGGCGGCGGCGATGCAGCCGGCCATGAGTAGGGCGATGACCCATGGGGGGAGCCCTGCCATGTGCGGGTTGGCCATCACCATGATGTCGTTGCCAAACCAGAGTTCGTTCGGGTTGGTATCATCCGCCTTGCTTACGAGCAGTCGCTCGCCGTGCTTCCCGATACGCTGCGACTCCGGGGCATTGTATTCCGGGTAAACCGGCTTCTTGCCTTGGAACGGTGAGAACGTGCCGGCGTCGGACTTGCCCGGGCCGAAGTACTGGATTTTGCCGTCATCATTTTTATCGACCCACGCCATTTGGCCGGTTTTTTCAAAGTCCTTGAACCAGGCCGGTGCTTCTGCGTAGCCGGTGTTGTGGAGTTTCTGCACCAGATTGACTCGGGAGAACGCCCCAATCGTGGGTGCGGTGAGGTAGATCACCGCGATGAACAGGAGGGTCCAGCAGGCCGAGCTCCTCACGGCATGGACATTTTTCACGGTAAAGAACCGCACGATCACGTGGGGCAGGCCGGCCGTGCCGCACATCAGTGCCGCGGTGATGCAAAACATGTTGATCGTGGACATCTTCCCCGAGGTATACTCGCTGAAGCCGAGCTCCTGGTTGATGTTGTTGAGTTTCTCCAAAAACGGCAGGCTGTCGCCCGGCCCTGCGGTGTAGTCCCCGATCAGACCGAGCTGGGGGACCAGGTTATTGGTCAGTGCAATGGCGATGAAGATGGCCGGTATCGTGTAAGCGAAGGCCATCACACAGTACTGGGCGACCTGGGTGTAGGTGATCCCCTTCATCCCGCCCATGCCGGCGTAGACAAAAACGATGGCGGCGCCGATAACGACGCCGGCGGGAATCCCGATGCCGAACAATTGCGAGAAAACAACGCCCACTCCGCGCATCTGCCCCATGATGTAGGTCATACAAATGAAGATCGCGCACAAGACCGCCACGGCCCGCGCGACCTTGGAATAGTATCGGTCACCCACGAAGTCCGGCACAGTCGCCTTGCCGAATTTGCGCAGGAAGGGCACCATCAGGATGGTCAGCAGGACAAAGCCACCCGTCCAGCCCATCAGAAAGCGCGACGCGTCATAGCCGCTGATGGCGATGGTCCCCGCCATGGAGATAAAGGTCGCCGCGCTCATCCAGTCGGCCGCGGTGGCCATGCCATTGGCCAGCGGGGAAACCCCGCCACCCGCGGTGTAGTATTCCTTGGTTGAGCCAGCCCGGGACCGCACGGCGATCACGATATAGAGGGCAAAAGAAACGCCGATGAACAGGTAGTTCCAGTAATCTTGGTCCATAGCTGATTATTTTTTAGATGTGAAACCCTCTTCCCTCTCGAGCCGGTTCATCAGGACCTTGTAAACAAAAAGGAGGACGACGAAACAGATGATAGACCCCTGCTGTGCCATCCAAAACCCGAAGGGTGCGTTTCCCACTGGCAAGAAATTGGCATCTAACCAGTCACGAAACAGGACACCTGCTCCAAGGCTGACGGTGAACCACACGGCGAGGAGCACGGCGACGAGAATGATGTTTTTGTGCCAGTATCTGGAACAATGTTCGGGTGATGGTTGATTGCTCATAGTCGAATGTATCTTGCGCTTATAGGTGCTGCTTTTCAGGATGCAAACTGAGAATCAAAAAAAACTGCCTCATTCCCTTCCCCCATTAGCAGGTATCGGTCATGGCTTGAGTTGACAAATCTTCCATCCCGTGTGATCACTCGGCCATGCAAACCGAGATCATTACCAACCGTGAAGTCAACGCCGTACAGATCCCCAGCGGCGACCCGTTTACGCTACCCGCAGGCACAGCGGTGATCATCACTCAGACTCTGGGCGGATCATACACGGTGGCTACCCAGTCGGGCCTTGCCCGTATTTCATCCGAAGATGCCGACGCCCTGGGGATTGACCCGCTCGCGGAGTCGTCCACCCCTGCCGGCACCGACGATCTCCCCGCGGATGCCAGCCTGGAGGATCGCGTCTGGAACCAGTTGAAGCAGGTGTTCGACCCGGAGATCCCGGTCGACATCGTCAACCTCGGGCTCGTCTACGACTGCACCCTGGATGAAGAGGATGGCAAAACCACGGCCAACATCAAGATGACCCTGACGGCACCCGGATGTGGTATGGGACCGGTGATCGCCGCTGACGCCCAGGCTCGCGTGATGACGCTCGGCGGTATTGATGACGCCCACGTGGACCTCGTCTGGGATCCTGTTTGGAATCAGGACATGATTTCCGAGGAGGGCAGAATGAAGCTCGGCATGGTTTAGTCTGGGAGGCCGGTGGAAGCAGGGTGTCGGGTTTATTCCCACTCCGTGGGATCGACCTGGTAATAAAGGCTGAGTTGCCGGTAGACTTCCGGGTAGTGTTCGCGTAGCTGGGCCGGTTTTTCGTAAAACGTCTCTGTGGCCACGGCGAAAAATTCAGCCGGATTGGTTGCGCCGTAGGGATCGATCACGGTGCGGTGTCCTTTTTCGAGTTTATGCTGGAAGCTGGCGAAGGCCTTGCCAAAGGCCATCGACCACTCGCGATAGGAGCCGACGCCAGAGAGCTCGGGCACGCCGTCGGCCGCGCCATCGACCTGATCGAGCTGGTGAGCGAATTCGTGTAGTGTGACATGGTGGCCGTCCTCGTCGTTGCGACCGTTTGAGATCACGCTTTCCCAAGCGAGGATCACACTGCCTGAGTGCCAGCTTTCGCCGAGGCGCACATCCTCGCCCCCATGTTCGTTTTTTGCTTTGTACGCCGAAGGGTAGAGCAGGATGCTGCGTAGATTCCGGTAGAAGTCGTGTTTCCGGCGGACTAACAGGAGGCATGCCTGGGCGGAGATCACCCGTTGCATGTGGTCGGTCACGGCATCAAGCCCGCCACAGGCCTCGAAGGATTTCTCTGCCATAAAAACATGCATCAGCCCCTCCAACTCGTCCCGGATAGGGCTTGGCAAGCGGGCAAAGAGCCGGAAATCCTCAGCGATGGCCTGACGTTGATCTTCATCCAGCCGAAGCGTCATCCAGTGCCGGCGGCGCGACCGGATGATGGCAGCCTGGGCGGCAAAACCCAAAGCAATCAGTGCAAGCACCACGACGAGAACAAGGATACCATTCATCGTGACCGGGCGTTCCAGGCTAACAACTCCTCGCAGGTCACCCCGCTGCCCCCGAAGATATCAAGCGCGCTTCCCACGGTGACATCGACATTACCGCCACTGCGGTCGGACACCAAATGCAGGTCATCCATTCCGGCAACGCCTCCGGCGTAGGTCATCGGGACACCGGCCCAGGAACCTAACAACTCCACCAAGTCGGCATCAATCCCCTGGCACAGACCTTCCACGTCGGCGGCGTGGACAAGGTATTCCGCACACCACTCGGCAAGGCATTCCAAGGTCGCGTGCGTGACATCGATATTGGTGAGCGTCTGCCAACGATTCATGGCCACCGTCCATCCGGTTTCGGTGCGGCGGCAACTGAGGTCGACCACGATATTTTCGCGCCCCACCTCGGAGGCCAGCTCACGGAGGCGGTCTTCGCGGAACCTTCCGTCGGCGTCAAACAGCCAGGAGGTCACAATCACCTGTGAAGCTCCGGCCTCAAGCCACTCGACGGCATTGTGGATATTGATCCCGCCACCCAGTTGCATCCCGCCGGGCCATGCCGCGAGGGCATCGCGGGCGGCTTCGGCATTCCCCGCACCCAGCTGGATGACGTGACCGCCTGTTAGGCCCGATTCGCGATAGAGCCCTGCATACCACGCCGATGACCGGTCGGACACAAAGTTTTCCCGGGGGCCTGAGCCTGAATCCCGCAAGGTGCCGCCGACGATTTGTTTCACCTGACCGTTGTGGAGGTCAATGCAGGGGCGGAATCGGGTCATGGTGGTTGGTGGCAAAATGAATGGCGTGCATGCATGCATGGCGAGCATGCGGCACAGGTCTGTCTAAACTGTCTCGTCCTTTTCTGCAAGCGCCTCTGCAAGCAACTTCAGATACTCCTCGCGCGGAACTTCGATACCGCCGAACTGGCGCAGGTGGTCGGTCATCCACTGGGTGTCGAGCAGGATGTAGTCATTGAGGCGCAGCCAGTCGACCAGATGGGTCAGCGCGATCTTGCTGGCGTCGGATTTGCGGGAGAACATACTTTCGCCAAAAAACGCCCTGCCGACGGCCACACCATACAGGCCGCCCTGCAGCCCGTCGTCGTCCCAGCATTCGAACGAGTGGGCAAACCCGAGGTGATGAAGCTCGCAGTAGCTGTCAACGATGATGGGGTCGATCCAGGTTTCCTTCCTTTCCCCACAGCCCTCGATGACCTCGCGGAAGGCGGTGTTGAAGGTCACCTTGAAGGGCGCCTTGTTCAGCCGTCTGCGGAGTCCGTGAGGGATGTGGTATCGCTCGTCCAGAGGAATAACACCACGCAACAGGGGTGAAAACCAGTAGATCTCGCCCTCCTCAGCCATGGGGAAGACGCCTTCTGTGTAGGCTCCGAGTAAAACGTGGGGGGAAATACGCTCCATGGGTGATCGGGGGGGCTGTGTGGGGGGATACACAGAGGGTTGCCCGCCAAAGTCAACGAACTATCGCTGTTTGAGGAAAATCCTATCGATTGCTACCCAAATTACCGAGTCCCGCCGAGGCCTACCTGGACATCCACGGGCACACTCACCTTTTCGGCATCCATCCAGAGGTCCATCTCGATTTTAAGCACCTTGGAATTCTTTTTGAGTTTGTAGGATTTGGTTACGGTGTATTTGCCAAGGAAACCGCTTCGGGATGAGCCACCGGACGATGACTCGATCAGCTTGCCGGCCTCATCGTAGAAGCGCACAGCGGCGAGTTCCGGCACTTTCCGGTTCCACTTGAGTGTCAGGCCAAGTGGCTCGTCGCCCCATTCCGGTTTGCCGATGGCATCGATTTCAAATTTGAAATTGTCGCTCAGCTCGACCATGTCGCCCTTCTTGAACTCGCGGGGCTCGCTGGCCTTGGCCTCGGTCTGCGAAGCCACGATCAACTCCAGTTTGCCGGTCAGCTTCAGCTTGGCGGTGGCGGCGGCGGGAAGCATCTCGGTCGCCACCTCGACGCGCATGAGCTTGCCATCCTTGCTGAATTTGTTCCACATGCCGAATTTACCGCCAAGATCGTTGGTTTCATCGGAAACAGTCAGCTTCGATTGCTCCTGGTCAAAGCCGATAATCCCCCTGTCGCCGGCATTGACGGCGAGGCTGATGTAGGCCCCCTCTTTGGAATTATACGTTTGGAATCCATCGAACTCTTTTTGCATCGATTTCCAAACTATTTTCATCCCGGCTGGCTCAACGGTAATCTCCGCCGGGCTGCTCACAGGCCATGCGACGGTGCAGGCCACAATCATCGGAAAAAGTCCCTTTTTCATGGCAGGCATCCTAATGGGGGCGTGTATCTGATGCAATCTTGAAATCAACAATGTAAAACTATGGCAAATCCTGCTTGACTCGCCGCCGCTACGACACTATCTCCTGCCCCCCGCAATAAAACGTAATCCTTTTTTCCATGGCCACTACAGAAGTTATTCTCCGCGAAAAAATCACCAACCTCGGTGCCGAAGCAGACGTTGTCACCGTTAAGGCTGGCTACGCACGCAATTTCCTTATCCCTCAAGGCAAAGCCTACGAAGCCAGCAAGGCGAACCTCAAGCATCTTGAGTCCCTCAATGCCCAGCGCGTCAAGCGTGAGGCTGAAGAGAGCCAGGCCGCTTTGGACACCGCTGCCAAAATCAAGAAGCTCAAGCTTGAGTTCACGCTTGAGTCGGGCCAGGGCGGCAAGGCATTTGGTTCCATCACGAGCATCGACATTCACAAGGAGCTCGCCGAGAAGGGTGTCGAGGTCGACCGTCACGCGATCCAGCTTGACTCTCCCATCAAGACATCCGGCAAGCAGGATATTGACATCAAGCTTCACGCCGATGTCACCGCCACGCTTAAGATCAACGTCAAGGTTGCGGGTGACGACCAAGCCAACGCTGAGTAAGCTCAAGCAAGCCTCTATTTCCAGACCCTTTCCCGCAATGCGGGAGAGGGTCTTTTTTTAACGGCCCGTTTTGCAGGGGAAAAGGGCGGCCGGCCTATTGCATCGGCTCGGTCTTTGGCGCGGGGGCCCCGTGATTGGAAAGGCCGCGGCGAGGCGGCTCTGCCGGACAACCGAGGCTGTCGAGCCAGTCATTCAGCAGTGCAAACAACTCCTCACTCCCCTCACCGAGGAACGGCTCGTGAAGCATGCCTTCCAACTCGTGGTATTGCTTGTCGGTGCTTGGCAAACGGTCGAAAACATCCCGCGCCAGTTCAGCCAGGCAAATGGGATCATCCGCCCCCTGGGTGTAGAGCAAGGGAACGTCAACCGGGATTTGATCCAGTGAGTCGGCAACGAATTGCTCAAAATCCAACAATGTGGCGCCCCACCCCATGGAGACGCGGCTATGCCAGAGTTTGTGTTTCGGGGGAAGTTCCTCGGCTTCCCCGCTCCCATCCTCCGACTCCACCCGGCACATTTGCCGTTTGACTCCGGTCCAAACGGTCAACGAGGGCACAATCGGGGCGAGCCATCGTATCAGCTTCAGATAAAGGGAGGCCCTGCGATGCCCCGGCCTCATCAACGGCGAGGAAAGCCATACAAACTCCGGCACGGGCCACTTCCCCATTCCCGACAGGATGAGGTGGCGCATGGCCAGCAGTCCGCCCATGGAGTGCCCCATGACCCCATACGGCAAGCCATCCATCACAGCCATCGACGACAGCGTATCCTCGATCACGGCGTCGAGTAGGTCCGAGTCACCGCAATGACCGCGTCGGCCGGGGCTGCGACCATGTCCGGGCAATTCGGTCACCACACAGCGGATCCCCCGCTCGGTGAACGGCCCGAGCACATCCAGGTAGCGTTCGGCGTAGTCGCCCTGTCCATGATAAAACAAGGCCACGGCCTTGACCGGCACCGTTTTCGCAGGATGCATCACCAGGCGGTGGAGCAAATGCCCATCGATCCTGACGCGTTGGGATTCCTCGATCATCGGTGTAGGGTCAGGGCGAGTTCCTTAAAAAGTGCCGCGTCCTCGGTGCGGTCCGCGGCAGCAAAATGATGCTGCATTTCCGTGATGCAACGCAGCAGAATGATTCCGAGATGACTTGGGGCGTATACGGCGGACCGTGCCTTTTCCGAAATCTCGGGATGGGCTTCGAGCAGGGACTCAATGTCAAACCGTCGCCCGCCATGAAAGCAGTCGATCAGGTGCGCCCGGTCTTCCACGTGAATGCGGGCGAGAAAATGCCCGGGGTAGTTACAGCCGTCGACCCGGGCGTCGAGTCGCCGTCCCATCAACATAAACAGACATCCCAGGCTGGTGGGGTTTCCGCTGCGACGATCGATCACGTGGCACAGGTCGTAGTGCCTGCTTGCATCGGGGCCCTTCCGGGCGCCCGTGAACGGCCCCTTGACAAACAGCCAGCGGCGCAGGTCATTGGCGGTCGGGGCGGAGTGGTCTTCACGGATTTCATCCGCCAGCAGGTCCAGGCAATCGGGGAGCGACGGCCGCAGGGTGATGCCATCGTGCAGGAAATCGGAGAGTTGGCGCAGGATGTTTTCGAAGCTCTCCCAGTCGTCCGCCAGTGCCATTGCGCCGCCGCTGGGAACCTGCCACTCTGCCCGCAAGGTCTCCCTTCTTCCCGGTGCCAGCAGGCGGGTGAGTCGCTTTTGGCCTGGCAGATTGATCTTGATCCCCAGCGCCGCAAGGTCGTGGCTGATGTCACCGCCAAACCCGGAGAGTTGCTCATGCACAACAGGACGCACGGCGGGATCCGCATCATCGAGGAGGCGGATCAAGTAAGGAAGATCGCTCGAGGTGGCCATGGGGGATTATTACCCAGCCAAAGCCTAACAGCAAATGATAATCGGATCAAAAAAGAGCCCCCGCAGAGTCTGGGGGGCCGTTCCGGGGTGGACGGTCGTTCCGCGGCCGTTTATTCAGCAGCCTGATCGACGGGGGGCGCTGGCGCGGGAAGGATGCCACCGGGAATCCCGCCGGGGCCTATCTGGAGGCGCAGTCCGCCGTGGCCATCCTGGCCAAAATTCATGCGGGCCAAACGATCCCGGATATCATCGGGCACAGCGGCCTTGTCCTGCTCTGTCTGATAGGGACCTTCGAAGACGACCTCGCCCTGCTTGTCCTTGACGATGACCTCTTTTTTGCCATCGACGGTTTTCAGGGTCACGGCGCCATCCTGATCCATCATGGTGATTGAGGCGGCGGAGCCAAACTTGAGCTTCATCCGACGTCCTTCGGCCTTATTCTCCGGGGCTTCTTTGGGGGCATTGTCAAAAAGCCCCTGAAGGTCGAGCAGCATGCCGTCTTTATCGTTCAGCTGTTTTTGCAATTGCTCCATATGCTTGTGCATCCGGTCTTCGATCCGTTTGCGGTCGGCTTCGGGGAAATTACGGAATGCGCCATGTATCCCACGGGGATTGACTTCGGGAACGGACAAGGCGCGAGGCAGATTGGTGCGCTCTCCGAGCACGACTTCCTTTTCCTCGGTCTTGCCTTTATGGATATACTTGACCCTCACCGAATCTCCCGGTTTGTGGGCGAGCACCGCATCACGCAGGTCTTGCTGGCTTCGCATCTTCTCTCCATCCACCTCGATGAGCACATCGTGGGTTTCAAGACCAGCCTTGGATGCGGCCGATCCGGGTACGACATGATAGAGCGTAAGTCCACTGCCCTCATCCAGACCAAGATGCTGGGCAAGTGTGGCAGAGACAGGGACGCCACCGAGTCCGAGCATGGCGACTTTCTCTCTGACTTTTTCAGCCGCCTTATCGTCAGGCCCCTGCTCGATCGCGGTGGCTTTTTGATTCGCTTTTTTCTTGGGCAGCTCATCGGCCGCTGGGTTTTCAATGGCTGAAACGGGAAAAACAAGGGCCACGAACGCAACGCCTACGAGTCCCTTCATGTAGTTGGATAAGTGGGTAGTGGTTTTCATCTGGGTCGTTAGTTTGGTATGTCTTTGTCTTATTTTCAAAGTGAAAAATAATGCGCTGAGTTGTTAACGATGAGCGGGTTGACCGGCTTCATGAAACGCAAACAATCTCCTGCCTACTCAGCGGACAGATCAATGGTTTTTGTCTGGAAAAATTAATAGGTCTCCACCGGAAGCAACATGATATCAACACTGGGTCGCTCGATTTCAATCTCCCTGCCCTCTTCGTCCTGAACTTTAATTCGATCGATATAATCGACACGAACACAGCGGTGCGGCGTATTGTCGCGGGTCATCACGATACCCCGGTCAGAGGTATGGGTCACTTTGTGGCTGAGGGAACCAGGCAGCAGCCAGGCATCACGCGGTTCCACCATGGAGGTAACTGCAAATTCAGGCTCGATAAGCGAGTCATCTGCCGTCGCCAGCCCGCCTGTGGACTGGGCGGGGTCAAGGAAGCGGGGCAGCACCAGGGCGGTGGCCGCTCCAAGCACTGCCACGGCGGCGGCGGCGGCCAACATGCCGGCACTGAATGGCCGGCGGGCCGGAGCTGGATTGCCCGTGCCGAAGGAAACCACTTTTTCCTCCACCGGCACATGCTCATGCCAGCGGTCCATCGCCCGGGCCATGCGCCCGAGCATATCCATGGGCATCGTGGCAGGAGCCAGTTGGCCGAGATGCGCTTCGAGCTGATCCAGGCTGCCGTCCTCATCCATCGCGGGCGGCGCATGATTCGCCGATGCCTCCATGCGGACGAGCAGGTCCTCGGGTAGGGCGCAGGGCACGAGGTCCGCGAGTTGTCGTTCGAGTTCGCGCAATTCTGCGGTGAGATCTGGCTTTGATGTGAATGGCATAGGGAGGGGTGGGTTATGGATGGCCAACGGAAATGGGAAACGGGGAATGGAATTTTAGATGTCGTGGTGGGCCCGGGAGGCCTCAAGCCCTTTACGCAGACGTTCAAGGCCGTAACGGTATCGGGATGCCACGGTATTGAGCGAGACGCCAAGCAGTTCGCCGATTTCGGCAAAGGTGTGCTCTCCCCAAATTTTCATGACGATGACTTCGGAGAATTTCGGGGGAAGTTTTTTCAGATTGTTTTCGAGCAAGGCGCGGGTCTCATCATTCGATGAGCTGCTTTCAAACCACGGGTCCGACATCCCGCCGTTTTCGCCGTGGCGGTCGCCCTCGGATTTTTCTTCACGTTTGGCACGTCGGTCATTCTTGCGACCGAGGTCGATGGCGAGCCGGCGAATAGCGGTGTAGAGGTAAGGTTTCCAGGATTCCTGGCCACCATCGAAAGTCCCCTCCCCAACCTTGCGGGCAAGCTTGACGAGGGCATCCTGAAACACATCCTCGGCATCCTCCGCCGTGCGGGTCTGCTGGCGGGCAAACAGCAGCATACGCGATCCATGTTCGGCCAGCCAGTCGCGCCATGCGTAGCCGTGGGGCGTTGCCGCTTGGCCCGGGCGGCCGCTGTTACGGCCTGCCGGCATACTGATGGTGTTTGCCATATCACTGGTTCCCGCGGCGCGGGATACGCCTGTGCCTGGGGCTATACTTGCTTGTGCGCTGTTCACAGAGTCTTTGTTTTCAATGTCCATAGCGTCGCATCGATTCGCATTTGTTCAAGCGGATCGGTGAAAAAATATCACTAATCGCACCGATGTAACGAGGATTCTTTCGGGTTAATTACTCATCCGCCTGACCGAGCCATTGGCCTGTGAGCGACTTGGCGTGGGCGGAAAGATCGCTCGGCGTCCCTGCGGCGACGACACATCCGCCGTGTTTGCCACCGCCGGGGCCGAGGTCGATGATCCAGTCCGAGCTGCGGATGACATCGAGGTTATGCTCGACGACGACCAAAGAGTTTCCGGCATCACGGAGCCGGCGCAACACGCCGAGCAGGACCTGGACGTCGTTGAAATGGAGTCCTGTAGTCGGCTCATCGAGCAGGTAGAGGCAGTGGCCGGTGTTGGGGCGGGCCAGTTCATCGGCCAACTTGACGCGCTGCGCCTCACCGCCGGAGAGCGTGTTAGCGGGCTGACCGAGATGGATATACCCGAGCCCCACGTCACAGAGCGCATTGAGGATCCGGCTGAGTTTCGGCACGTTCGTGAAGAATCGGGCGGCATCCTCTGCCGTCAACTCGAGCACCTGTGCAATGTTGAGCCCCTTGTAAGTCACCTCGAGCGTCTCACGGTTGTAGCGCTGCCCGTCACAGGAGTCGCAGGTAACGTAGGCGTCGTTGAGAAAATGCATATCGATGCGGATCGCGCCATCCCCCTGGCATTTTTCACAGCGCCCGCCCTTGATGTTGAAGCTGAACCGCCCGGCATTGTATCCACGCTGGCGTGCCAGCGGCAGTTTGGCAAAAAGTGCGCGGATCAGGTCGAGCGCGCCGGTATAGGTTGCCGGGTTTGAGCGCGGGCTGCGGCCCAGCGGTTTTTGATCGACCACGACCATTTTCTCAAGCTGGTCGATCCCATCTATGCCGTCGTGAGCACCGGGCGCGGTGCTGGCACGGTAGAAGTGGCGTGCCAGTGCGCGGCGAAGAATCCCGTCAATCAAGGTCGACTTCCCGCTGCCGCTGGGGCCGGTGACCGCAACCATCCATCCGAGAGGAATGGTAACATCAATCCCTTGCAGGTTATGTTCACGGGCATTGCGGATCGTGATCTCACCCAGTTTTTTCGCGACGGTGGCGGTCGCTGCCTGATCGGCATGTCCCGCCAGCCATCGACCGGTTACCGAGTTTTTATTTTTTGCCACATCGGAAGGCTTGCCCGCGGCCAACAACTCCCCTCCCCGGCTGCCGGCCCCGGGGCCGATGTCGATCAACCAGTCGGCGGCACGGATGGTTTCCTCGTCATGCTCGACGACCACCACGGTATTGCCGATGTCACGCAGGCGTTTCAGCGCGTCAATCAGGCGGGCGTTATCGGCGCAGTGCAGGCCGATGCTTGGTTCATCCAACACATAGATGACTCCGGACAGTCCGGAGCCGATCTGGGTGGCGAGCCTGATGCGTTGGGCTTCACCTCCTGAGAGGGTATTGCTGGCACGGTCAAGCGTTAGATACGACAAGCCAACATCGTCGAGAAAGTGCAAGCGCCGGACGATTTCCGTTAACACGCCCTGCAGGGCTTCACCTCGATCTTCCGGGATGGTGACATTTTTCAACCACGCGAGGGCATCCTCCACGGCCAAGGCCCCGAGCTGATCGATGCCCAGCGACGCCCCGGCCCCAGCCTCCAGGGTCACCGCAAGGATCTCGGGCTTCAGCCTGCGTCCATCACAGCGCGAACACCGGCTTGACGCCATGAAGCGGCTCATACTCCGCCTTACGGCATTGCTTTTACTTTCGCGCGAAAATCGTTCGACGGTGGAGCAGAGCCCTTCAAAACCCTTGCTTGCGTCGAGCCGGGCAGCGTCGGCGCCATAAAAAAGCGCCTGTTTAAACGCCTCGGGCAAGTCCTCAAAAGGAAGATTGATATCCGCCCCCATCTCGGCAGCGAGAGCCTCGATCTTTTTCCCCTGCCAGGATTTCTTGCGCTTATTGCTTTTCCAAATCGCGACCGCGCCGGCTGAAATCGACTTGCTCGGATCCGGCACGATGAGGTTGGGATCGCAGGCCATCTCGGTGCCGAGCCCGTGGCAAAGCGGGCAGGCACCGTGGCGGGAGTTGAACGAGAAATGCTTGGGAGTCAGCGCCGGCAGTTCGAAGCCAGTGGCGGGGTTTCGGTAGCTTGTTAAAAACGAGATCTCCTCAAACTGGTCGGCGCCCGGCTCCATGACCAGCGCCATGGATTGCCCGCCGCAGATCCTGAGGGCGGTTTCGACGGAATCAGCCAGGCGGCTCATCACGCCAGCACGCACCACCAGCCTGTCGACCACCACCTCGAGATGCTTCACCTTGGCCGGCCACTGGCCGAGGGCCTCGTCGAGCTCCATCATCTCACCATTGACACGCAAGCGCACAAACCCCTGGCGCTGCAGGTTTTCCAAGAGCAGTCTCACATCACCCGATTCCTCACGCGGGATGGGGGCAAGCAGGACGATTTTTGTTTTTTCGGGCCGTGCAGCAAGGGTATCAATGATGTCTTTGGACGTCATTTTCTCGAGTCTTTCGCCCGTGCCCGGGTCGTGAGGTATTCCCACCGCCGCGTAAAGAATGCGCAGGTAGTCGTATATCTCCGTGGCCGTGGCAATCGTCGAGCGCGGGTTCATTCCCCCGCTGCGTTGTTCGATGGCGATTGCCGGACTGAGGCCCTCGATGGAATCCACATCCGGCTTGTCGAGCTGATCGAGGAACTGCCGGGCGTAAGTGCTCAGGCTTTCGACATAGCGTCTCTGGCCCTCGGCATAGAGCGTGTGGAAGGCGAGCGACGACTTGCCGCTCCCACTCGGCCCGGTGATGACAACCAGCTTGCCGCGCGGGATTTCCACATCGATTCCGCGCAGGTTATGCTGCCGGGCTCCTTTGATCACGATTGCGTCCACGCCGCAGTACTTAGACCATGCGCCGCGGGAAATCCACCGTTCATTCTATTACTTGCCATTTGTTGCCATTCGTCATAGGAAACTTCGAGAATATCATGCCACCAACCTCCACCTTGCGCATTCCGTCACTGCTCACCATCACCACGGCCATCCTTGTGGCTGCGTGCGCGCCCGGGACACGGATTGCCAAGGAGCATCCGGTCCGGACGTCTGCAACCACCAGCAGCGCGCACTTTGATGACGCCATCGCAGCCACGGCAAAGATGCCCTGGACCTATGGCAACCACATTGAGACCCTGGTCAATGGCGATCAGATTTTCCCCTCGATGCTCGGGGCGATTCGCACGGCAAAAAAAACCATCACCTTTGAAACCTATGCCTTTGTCGATGGCTCCTGCGCCAGCGACTTCGTCAATGCCTTTTGTGAACGCGCCCGTGCCGGGGTGAAGGTCCACCTGATCCTTGATGCCATCGGCGGCATAAGCATGGGCGGAAAAAACGTCCGCCGCATGCGGGATGCGGGGGTGGATGTCCATATTTACCGACCCGTCTCACCGCTCTCCATTCTCCAACCGCATCGGCTGAATACGCGTGACCACCGCAAGATTATGGTGGTCGATGGCACGGTCGGCTTCTCAGGGGGCGCCGGTATTGGCGACGCATGGTTAGGCAACGCCCAGTCGTCGAAGTACTGGCGGGAAAACCATTACCGCGTGACGGGCCCGATCGTCGCCCAGCTCCAGCATGGTTTTAATGACAACTGGGTCAAAACCGGGGGGAAACCACTGGCCGGCCCCGATTACTTCCCGCCTCTTCGCCGGACGGGAAAGATCAAGGCCCAGGCATTCAATTCGGCTCCGCTGGACCAATTGTTCACCATCCCCCACCTTTACCGGCAGGCGATGGCCTCGGCCCAGAAAAGCATCATCATTGAAAATTCCTACGTCTATCTGGACAAGCCCATGATGGATGCGATCCTTGACGCCCGCAAACGCGGTGTCCACGTCGAACTCATCCTCGCCTGGAGACATACCGATTCGTGGCCGGTGCGCTACCTCTCGATCTACCAGTACGACGAACTGCTCAAGGCCGGAGTGCACATCTATGAGTATGAAAGCTCCATGATTCACTGCAAGGTCATGGTCGTCGATCAGGTTTTCACATCGATTGGCTCCGCGAACATCGACCCGCGGTCGCTCTACATCAATGATGAGTCCAATCTCAATGTCATCGACGCCGGTTTCGCCAGGGAGCAACTGGAGCTTATTGAAAAGGACAAGCTCAAATGCAGGCGGATCAAGAAGGCGCTCTCGCCGTGGAACCCGCTGTCGTTTCCGCCGCGTGCCGTGATATCACTCATCGGCTCGCAAATTTAACCGACATCGCCTCCGTCGATTTTTTCATCGCCAAATTCAATTTCCCCGCGATTCATATTCGTGCTATGGTCGGATTGTATGAAAAAACCTGCATTTCTTTCCAACAGGGCACTGTTTGTGGCGATGTTGCTTGTGCTGGCAACCGCATTGGTGGGCTTTGCCTATGACCGCCACCAGAAAGCACGCACCCATAACCCGTACATCCTGCAAAATGGCGACATTGTTTTTCAAGAAACGGGAAGCCTGCAGGGCAAAGCGGTCAAAGCCGCAACCAACTCCCGGTGGACCCATGTCGGGCTCGTGTTTTTCCGAGACGACAAACCCATGGTCATCGAGGCGGTGCAACCCGTCCGCATCACACCGCTTGCCGACTTCATCTCACGCAACCCCGAGTCATTCTACGCGATGCGACTCAAGGATTCAGACGAAAAAATCACACCCGCAGTCCTCCGCAAGGCGGAAACATACTGCAATGCCCAGCTCGGCAAAAACTACGATTCCCGCTTCCAGTGGTCCGATGAAAAAATCTATTGCTCCGAACTCGTCTGGAAAACCTATAACAAGGCAGCCGGCATCGAACTTTGCAAACCCCGCATGTTCAGCACCTACAACCTGCAACACCCCACCGTGCAACAGATTGTCAAACAGCGCTATGGCTCCGTGAAAAACCTGCCGATGTCCGAACTGTGCGTCGCCCCGTCCGACCTCGCGCAGTCGACACTTCTCGAGGAGGTCCCCAAGGCCGAGGTCAAAAAATAGCCCCGGGTGGAATGAACGCCCGATTTTACCATCGCATTCCTCTGCCAAGTCGCTAGGTTTTCCATTCGTGACGCCAAGGTTTCCATCTCACTTCCAACGTAAAACCCTCTGGAGAGCCCTCACCGGGCTCGCCATTCTCACGATCGGACTGCTCATTGCGGGCCTCATCTGGCTTACCGGCCATGTGTTGGGTTATCTGCAGCCGGTGCTGATCCCCTTGGCCGTGGCAGGGATCGTCGCCTATCTGCTCGACCCCATCGTCACCTGGCTCCAGCACAAGGGGCTCTCGCGACTCAAGGCCGTCATCAGCGTCTTTGCTTCGTTTATTGTGCTCATCGGACTGCTCGCATGGATGATTCTGCCTCCCATCATCGGACAGCTCAGCAATCAGGAAAACCGCCAGCAACTCGGCGAGAACATCGTCAATGTGCTCGAGGGCGTCCAGGAGCAGCCGTGGGTCGCCTACTGGCTCGAACGTGCCGAGGAGGAAAACGCGCGGGCCACTCCAGAGCCCGATGCGCCTGAAAGGGACACGCCCAAGCCGGCCCTCGCGCCTGAATCCGAAGCCGTCGAGGGCGGCAAGAATGACGCGGTGGCCCGTGTGCCTTTCGAGGAAACGCGCCTCGCGGCGCTTCTCCCCGACGACATCGTCGCAACCATCCTCTCGTGGGCAAGGGGGGGAACTTCCAAGATCCTCGGGTTTTTCGGCCTGCTGCTCGGCTTCGCCATGGCTCCGATCTATCTTTACTACTTTCTCAAGGAAAGCTCGGGAATCAAGGCGCACTGGCACGAATACGTGCCCTTGAAAGCCTCCCGTTTCAAGAACGAGGTCATCGACACCCTCCAGGAAATCAATGGTTACCTGATCTCCTTCTTCCGCGGCCAGATGCTCGTCGCCTTTATCGACGGCCTGCTCGTCGGTGTCGCCCTCTGGATTTTCGGCCTCCCCTACGGCCTGGTCATCGGACTGTTTATGGCCATTCTGGGCGTCATCCCCTACATCGGCAACATCCTCTGCCTCATCCCCGCGTGTATCATCGCCTACGTCCACTATGGCGACGTCGACAATCACAATTTCCTCGGCGCCAACCCCTGGGTCTATGTCGCCGCCGTGGTCGCCATTTTCTTTGTCGTCCAGCAGATCAACTCGCTGATCACCGCACCCAAAATCGTCGGCGACTCCGTGGGCCTGCACCCGATGACGGTTATTTTCTCGATGCTGTTCTGGTCGCTCCTACTCGGTGGCTTGATCGGCGCCCTGCTCGCCGTCCCGATGACGGCCGCCCTCAAGGTGTTGTTCCGGCGCTATGTCTGGGAGCGCAAGCTGAATGAGCCTCCCGCCGACCCGACACCGCCGCCGACGGAAGACGACGGCGGGCAAGCCGACTCCATCGGGTTGGCATAACATTTTTGGGGAACATTGCCGGCCGCGGACGCTCTCAATGGAACCCGGCACCCCGATATTCACTTATTCCCCATGAAACGACTGCTCCTACTCCTTGCCTCCCTCGCGGCTCTCCTTCAATATGCCGGCGCGCAATTTGACCCCTTTGCAGATGATTCGGCCCCGGAAAAGACCGAAGCCTCGATCATCTCAGAAGCAAGCGCGATCGCTCCCGGTGAGACCTTTACCCTAGCCATCAAGCTCAAGCATGCCGAAGGGTGGCATGCCTACTACAAAAACCCGGGCGGTCCAGGCCTCCCGCTATCTTTCGAGTGGAAACTGCCCGATGGCTACACGCTGAAATCATTCCACTGGCCAACGCCGCACCTCTACACCTCTGCCGACACACAGTTTTACGTCTACGAAAATGAGTATTACTTCCTAGCCAACATCACCGCATCCACCGATGCGAAAATGGGTGACAAGGCTGAAATCAGCGTAACGCCCACCTGGCAACTCTGTGATGCCACTGGTTGCGCTCCCCCTGTTTCCGAGACACTGGGAATCTCACTTCCCATTGCCCAATCCAGCACTCTCGATTCTGACCAGTCTGACATTTTCAAGGATGCCCGGGCGGCCCTCCCTTCCCCAAAAAGTCCGTGGGACGTCACCGCCGAGCTCACCCAGACCGACATCCTGCTGACTCTGAAAACGAAAGACGGCAGCTTTACCAAATTAACCTCGGCGCATTATATCGATGATTCTGGCTTCAGTGATCCCGAGAAGAAACAGACGCTTGCCGCTACCGACGATGGCTACTCCCTGCAGATCCCGCGTGCGCCTGAGCGTCCTATCGAAGGAATGCTGACCGGCATACTCATCCTCGGTGACCACGAGGCTTACATACTAAGCACAGCTGTCTCTGGACACACCTCCGGCAATGCCACAGGCAGTGGCGGCAAGAAGCCCCAGACACCGCACACTGTGGTAACGGCCACTGAGGATGAACGCAAGGCTGCAGCCGCCCTGTACGATGTCAACGCGAAGATCCCCTACGTTCTTCTCGACGGCTCAGAAGAAAAGTCAATCAACCTGCTCACAGCCTTCGGGCTGATTACCCTCGGCGGGCTCCTGCTCAATCTCATGCCCTGTGTCTTCCCGGTGTTGGGACTGAAAATCATGGGCTTTGTTCAGCAGGCGGGCGAAGACCCTGGCAAAATAAAACTCCACGGCTTGGCATTCACCCTGGGCGTCATTACTTCGATGTGGACTCTTGCCGCTGCGATCTACGCCCTGAAATACATCGGAAAAGTTGAGTTCGATTGGGGCGATCAATTGGCCTACGCGCCATTCCTCGCCGTGATGATTCTGATCTTGTTTGTGTTCGGTCTGAATATGGCGGGTGTGTTTGAGCTCGGCACCTCGCTCACCGGTGTTGGAGGCGAATTACAGAGCAAAAAAGGCTACTCCGGCTCCTTTTTCTCCGGCGTGCTCACTACCCTCATTGCGACACCGTGCACCGGCCCGTTCTTAGGTGTTGTCCTCGGCTACACCCTGGCTCAGCCCATCATCACAGGGATGATGCTCTACACAGCCTTTGCCATGGGTATCTCCATCCCATATATCGGATTATCCTTCTTCCCAAAACTCATTCAGAAACTACCTCGGCCCGGGCAGTGGATGATAACATTCAAATCAATCATGGCCTTTGCCCTCTTCGCCTCGGCTGGCTACTTCTTCAAGAGCTTTGCCAGTCAGACAGGAACAGAGGGTGCCTGGTGGTTCCTCATGGCCATCATCGTCATTTCACTTGCCTTCTGGGCCTATGGCAATTGGGGAACACAAGCAACGAAGAAAGGCAAACGTTACGTCTGGGGTTACGCCTTTCCCCTCGCTCTCGTCGTAATGGGAATAATGATGACCAAGGACGCCGCAGAAGAACGCCCGCAAGTTAGCACCGCTGCCAATACCAGCCATGATGACCTCACGATCCATCAGTGGTATCCCGGCATCGTTGAACAAAACAGAGCCAAAGGGCGAATTATCTGGTTGGATTACACCGCTGATTGGTGACTCATTTGCAAAACTAACGAGAAGGGTCTCTTCTTGTCCAACGACGTTGTCACCAAGCTCAAGGAACTTGATGTCATGATCATCCAGGCGGATAAAACAAGCCTGTCCTCGCCACTTTCCAAAGAAATCACCCTGGACCTTAAAAGGGTCAACAGGTCCAGTCTGCCGACCAACCTGGTATTTCCCGCCGACCCGTCAAAACCCGGCATCATGCTCCCCCAAAACATCCCTCCCAGCATCATGCTGGAAGCGCTTGAAAAAGCCTCAGCTGACTAAAATCAACTGACACACCCCCGGTCACAATTTCCGTGCCATCCGCGCCTTCCGTGGTTAGCCTGAGGCCATGAGTGATGACAGCCCTAGGATCCCGCAACTGGTCAAAGACGATTGTTGGTTAGAACCCTACGCCGATCAGATCACCTGCCGGATGGACCGGCTGCAGGATCAACTGGATAAAATCGAGGCCCAGGCAGGCAGCATCGAAGCCTACGCCACCGCCCACCAATACGTCGGCATCCACTACCACCCGGCCCACGACACCTGGTCGGTCAGGGAATGGGCACCCGCGGCAAAACACGTCGCCCTCGTCGGTGAATTCAACCGCTGGGACGCAGCCAGCCACCCGCTGGCCAAAGCGGAGGACGGGATCTGGGAAACACATCTCTCCGGCGACATCCTCCACCACGGCGACCTGGTCAAACTCCACATCGTGGGAGCCGACGACTCGGCCCGCGACCGCATCCCGGCCACCATCCACCGCACCCTCCAGGATGAAACCACCCACGATTACGCAGGCCAGGTCTGGCAACCTGAAGACCCTTACGTCTGGAAAAACGACTTCGACCCGTCCGCCATCACCGCGCCCCTGATCTACGAAGCCCACGTCGGCATGGCCGGCGAGGAACCCCGACTCCACACCTACCGCGAGTTTGCCGACACCGTGCTGCCGCGCATCGCCCAACTCGGCTACAACACCGTGCAGCTCATGGCGGTGCAGGAGCACCCCTACTACGGCTCGTTCGGCTACCACGTCTCGTCGTTCTTTGCCGCCTGCTCACGCTTCGGCACCCCCGAGGACCTGAAATACCTGATCGATACCGCCCATGGCCTCGACATCGCCGTGTTGCTGGACGTGGTCCACTCCCACGCCATCAAAAACACCTCCGAAGGACTCAATGACTTCGATGGCTCGGGCCACCAGTACTTCCACGCCGGCGAACGCGGCGAGCAACCCCAATGGGACTCGAAATGCTTCGACTACGGCAAGGAGGAGGTCAGGCGCTTCCT
>JBFERY010000045.1:0-21119 GCA_041548785.1 Oceaniferula sp. | reverse complement strand
TCCAGCTCTTCCCAGATGATCAACACGCTCATTTGGAACAACAGTGCGGGCTCATGGCCCACCATCAACAACCTGATCTTCTACGACTTCACCCACTGCCTGTTGGAAAACAACGACCTGACAGGCAGCGGCACGGGCAACTTTAACGCCATCGGTGGCGCCAACGACCCTGGGTTCTTCCTCTCCCTCGACCCAGCCCTCGCGCCTTCGATAAGTGGCGACTTCCGCCCATCGCCTGATGCGACCCTTCTCGACGCGGGCGACAACAGCTCGATTACTGGCGTCTCGTTGGATCTATCGGGTGAGCCCCGCATCCTCGGGGTCAATGTCGACATAGGTGCCTACGAAGGTTCGCTGTATTCGGACTACACCTGGTGGATTAATGACTATTTCCCGGGCGAAACCGACCCCGCCATCGTCGGAGCCGGGGCCGACCCCGGAGAGAACGGCCTGAACAACGCCCTGTCCTTTATCACCGGGACCAGCCCGCTTGCCACCGAACCTGTCCAGCCCGTCGGCTTGTCGAGTGATGCGACCTATCGTTGGTTCAACCGACCTGACACGACGGAAGGCGTGGCGTATTTCAACGCATCCTTTGACTACTCGTCCAACCTCGAGGGTTTCGTCGAGGTCCCTTTTGATACAGTTTCCGGCACGGTGATTGAGCCGGGCATCACTTTCGTCCGGGCCAACGGATTCATCGGCCTGCGGGTCGATGAGGCGAGCCATCCGAAGATGTTCGTGCGTCTCGGCGTGGATGTTCCCTGACTTCATGCCTTGGTCGGTCGGGGAACAAAAGAAGAGGCAGAACAAGGCGTGGGAGATCAACAGCCTTCGGCTGTGTCTCCACTGCAATGTTCGGCAAGAAAATGAATAAGGCACAGGGCAATACAGAGCGCTTCGAGATTGACCCGCGTCAGTTCAAAAGAGACAGAGGATACATTGGCTGTCTCGTCGTTTGGTGCGTATTGATGATGGCACTGATCACGATATTTTACTTTTACCAGTTTTGGCCAGGTCTGTTTGGTGGTGCTTTGATGCTGTCAGTCGCGGTTCCACTAGCGTTCTTGCAGCGTAATAAAGTCGATACGCTAATTGCTTCTGAGGATGGACTTCTCGTAGTCAAGAATCGACGTTACGCTAGCGCAATATTCATCAGGCGGGCTAATCAGATAGGTTTGACTCTCGAATGCGTTACCAAGGGGGCTTGGGACGACGGTGAGTCCGTCGCAACTCTTAATTTGTGGGACAACATTTCTGGCTGCCGGCATGTCCTTGGACTCTGGGTAGATCAGGAATCCAAACAAGAACTATTCATGGCTTTGAAAGACTTTCTCGAAGGTCATGGATTTGATGTGGTAGCGCGAAATGATATTGCAAAGAAGAAGCAGAACAAGGAGCTCCATCCAACAGCTGGCAACGCCCCAATTTGAATTCAGGCTTCCATCCCGCCGTGGTTGAGATTTACGTTAGCCTTTATATCCAAACACTCTTTCTAGCTCTAATCTGAAAAGGCTTTCACTAGAGGATAGAAGGGTGCCACCCCCTTTTGAGCAGGCCGACGGCAGCCTTTACAGGCTCGATGCGGACTATTTGGGCAACAAGAGGAACACAGATAATCCTGCACCCGGCCCATTCAGAGCCCGAAAAGGCAAGGGAATCAATCTCGGGGTATGGCCCAGGAAGTAACTGAAGGATAAGATGCAGGACAAAGCACTGCAGAACTACGTTGATAAACGCGCCGAGTCTGAGTACAAGCGTTCGCCATAATATTCCAAATCATGAAAGCACTTAGCGTAATATTCGTTTCCATTTACTTAGCTTCTCCTGTTCGCGCTGGGGATTTAGAGAAAAAGGCGATTCCCCCCCAAAGAGAACTAAGTATCACCGAGAAAAAATTCCTCGGGAAGTGGGCTGGATCACGTGCAATCTACAAGTGGGAAATACACCGGAAGGCAGACAGAACGTTTGAGATAGCTTTCGTCGAGCCGGATCCCGATCGCCTCATAGGGACATTTAAGAATTATGCTACGGGCGTTTGGTGGATAGATGGCAAAGAGTACAAGTTTGAGTGGACGAAGTGGTGGGGCGACGAAGGCGATTTGGGAGGATTGCAGACAGAGATCCTAGATTCTGTGGAAGATGACAAGGTGGTCACCTTGAGTGATGATGAAAAGGATCCAAAGAATATTGAACTGAGAACTGAGAAGTTTAAGTTACAGGCCTGGAAGCTCAAGCCTCTGGAGAAGGCGGACAAGCCGGCGCATACAACCCCTGACGCGCCCTGAGTTCGATGATCCCTGGTAAGGTATCCCTCAACCCGCAGTCGAAGCCGCGCCCCCGGTCAGGGGTGCATGGGCTATGACATTCTAAGAAAAATCAATCAAAACATATGGTGAAATTAATCACATTAGCATTCGTGCTACTCAGTATCGTGCAGCCTACTCTTTTGGCAAAGGGCATGGCAGAGGCGCCGGATCTGCCAAAGGTCTTAATTATTGGAGATTCGATATCTATTGGATATACCGCCTACGTTCAAAAGGCATTGGAAGGGAAGGCTGTTGTAAAGCATCATGAAGGCAATGCCGGACCTACCATACGAGCTGTTGCCAACATTGAGAAGTGGCTGGGTGGCACTCAGTGGGATGTGATTCATTTCAACTGGGGTTTGTGGGATATGTATGGATGGCAATACGCGCAGGAGGACCGGTCACCTTTGATGTATGAAAAGAGGCTTGAAGCGCTGGTCGGTCGATTACAGAGGACCGGTGCCGTCTTAATTTGGGCGACGACCACGCCCGTTTGTCCAGTTCCTGAAAAAACCATGCGCAGGCGTTTTAAAACAGAGGTGAAAATAACTTCTTCTGTCGAAAAGCAATATCAGGATGCCGCTCTGCGAGTCATGAAGAAACATCGAATCCAGGTAAACGACCTTCATGCTATTATGGCCCCGAAATTGAAGCAATATGCCCTAGGCCCTGATGATGTGCACTTTACCAAAGAAGGCTACAAGAAGCTGGGGCAACAAGTTGCCAGATCGATAGAGAAGAATCTAGTAGCCGAACAGAAGAGCCCTCCTAAAGCGAACACGCTGGCGGATTGAAAAGGAGGGAGTAGAACCGGGCGTAGGTGGCAACGCCATAGGCGCGCCACTACTCGACGTTCTGCCAAGTCTCGCGCTTCGGTAGTGTCCCGTCACCCTAGAGCAATAAGTCGATGCCGCGCCCGTAACTGGGTGCGGCATTTTTGTGTACATGGACTGTGGGGCTGTGCCTGGAGGGGCGTGCTGCGGGGGGGCGGGAAGCCGCCGCCACGGGTGCTATCTAGTCCTTGGCGGCTTTGGGGTCGAGGGCGTCGCGCAGGCCGTCGCCGAGGAAGTTGAGGGCGAAGAGGGTGAGGGAGAAGACGACGGAGGGGATGATGAGCAGCCTGGGGTGGGTTTCCATGTAGTTGGCGCCCTCGCTGAGCAGGATGCCCCAGGAGCTGTTGGGGGATTCGACGCCGAGGCCGAGGAAGGAGAGGGTGGCCTCGGTGAGCACGAATCCGGGCACGGTGAGGGTGGCGTAAACGATGATGGGGCCGAGCATGTTGGGCATGATGTGGCGCAGGAGGATTTTGCGGTGGCTGAGTCCGAGCGAGACGGCGGCCTCGACGAATTCCTGTTTTTTCAGGGAGATGACCTGGGCGCGAGCGACGCGTGCCATGGTGAGCCAGCCGAGTGCGCCGATGGCGACAAAGAGGGGGACGAGGTTGATGATTTTCTTGATGACGACCTCGTGGTCGGGCCAGCGGTGGATCATGTTGTCGGTGAGGTCCTTGGCGTGCTCGGAGATGAGCAGTGAGAAGAGGATCACGAGCACGAGAAAGGGGAGGCCGTAGAGAATGTCCACGATGCGCATCATGACGCTGTCGGTTTTCCCGCCCGCATAGCCGGCGATGGCGCCGTAGCTGAGGCCGATGATGACGGAGACGGTGGTGGCGACAACGCCGACGAGCAGCGAGATTTGGCCGCCGTAGAGGAGGCGGGCGAGCAGGTCGCGGCCTGACTGGTCGGTGCCGAGGATGTGGTTGCCGGCGGGTGGCTGGAAGGTGTTGCCGAGGTTTTGGTTGTTAGGGTCGGGGATGAAGGAGAAGATCGGGATGATGAAGCAGAGGGTGCCGATGACAAAGAGAATGCCGAGGCTGACCATGGCCATGTGATTCTTTTTCAACCGGATCCATGCGTCGGACCAGAGCGAGTGTCCCTTGAGGGTGGCGGTGTTTTGAGTTTTAGAGCTCATGGGGAATCGTAGGTTGCGTCAGGCGCGCAGGCGTGGGTTGAGCATGACGAGGGCGATGTCGGCAGCGAGGTTGGCAAAGACGATGAGCGTGCCAAAGAGGATGACCACGCCCTGCAGCAGGAAGTAGTCGCGGTCCTTGGTGGCGTTGACGAAGTGTTGGCCCATGCCCGGGACCTGGAAGATGGTTTCGATGATGAACGAGCCGGTGATGAGGGCGGCGAAGGCGGGGCCGACGTAGGCGATGGCGGGGATGATGCCGCCGCGGATGGCATGCTTGGTGACGACCACCAGGGGGTGCACGCCCTTGGCGTGTGCGGTGCGGATGTAGTCCTGGTTCAGGACCTCCAACATGCCGCCCCGGGTGATGCGCGCCAGGTAGGCGGCGGTGCCTATTCCGAGTGTGATCGACGGCAGGATCCAGTCGAACGGGTCGCCCCAGCCGGCGATTTTCAGGAACGGGACACGTGTGGCGACCTGGCCGGCGAGCAGGGGGGCGACGACGAACGACGGGATGCTGATGCCGGCCATGGCGACGACCATGGTTCCGTAGTCGATGTAGGAGTTTTTCCGCAGGGCGGAGAGGATTCCGGCGGGGATGCCGATGAGGATGGCGATGGTGATGCCGGCGATGCCGAGGATGAGGGAGGCGGGGAACGAGTGCTTGATGATTTTCGAGACTGGCTGCTCCTTGACCGGGGAGTCGCCCATATCGCCTCGTGCGAGGTAGCCGAGGTAGACGGCGAACTGCTCGGCGTAGGATTTATCGAGGTGGAAGCGTTCCTTGTTTTTTTGGATGATGTGTTCGGAGTGTGCTTTTTCCCCCGAGAACGGGTCGCCGGGCATGAGCCGGACGAGCACGAAGGTGATGAGGAGCAGGAAGAAGACGACGGCGACTCCTTGGACCAGGCGGCTGATGATGGTGTGGAGCATGGGGAAAAGGGTTAAGGGGAGGTGGGCAGCTCGAGATCGACGAACTTGTAGGGGTGGTTGTTGAGTAGCAGTGGTTCCCAGCCTTTGACCGAGGTGTGGAGCAGGTAGTTGGTGGTGTACCAGTAGATGGGGATGATGGGCATCTCCGAGAGGAACAGGGCCTCGGCCTTTTCCAGGGTGCGGAGGCGCTGGGCGGGTTCCTTGATTTGTTCGGCCTGGGCGAGGAGGGCTTCATACTCCGGGTTCGACCAGCCGGTGCGGTTGTTGCCGTCGTCCTTTTTCCACATGTCGAGGAAGGTGGTGGGGTCCGGGTAATCGCCGATCCAGCCGCTGAGCACGAGTTGGAAGTCGAGCTCCGCCATGCGGGCGAGGTAGGTTTTCCACTCGCGTTGCTCGATGGAGACCTCCGCCCCGAGGTGTTTTTTCCACATGTCCTGGTAGGCCTCGCTGAGGCGCTTGGACACCTCCTTGTCGGTGGAGAGCAGGGTCAGGCGGAGTTTTTTCCCGTCTCGGTAGCCGGCTTCGGCGAGCAGTTCCCGGGCGCGTTCGGGGTCGAAGGTCACGACCTTGGGCGTATGGTAGTCGGCGGTGGGCGGGACGATGCCGTAGGCGGGGGTCTGGCCCCCCTTGAGGATATGGTCGATGATGGCCTGGGAGTCGACGGAGAGTGCGAGGGCCTGCCGGACTTTCAGGTCATTGAGTTTGGGGTCGGTGACATTGAAGCGGATGAAGCTGGTGCCGAGGTAGGTTTCCTGGCGGAGGTACTGGGGGTATTTGTTAGCGGCGTGTTCAATCATCTCCGGGGCCAGCGAGTAGGTGCTGTGGAGTTGTTGATTGAAGAACATGCGGGCCTCGGTGTACTGGTTGGAGATGGGGAGGAAGCGGATGCCCCTGAGTTTGACGGTGGCCTGGTCCCAGTATCGGGGGTTCTTGACGACGGAGATGTAGTCGTTGAACCGCCACCTTTCCAAGGTGAATGCGCCGTTGGACACGATGTTTTCCGGCTCGGTCCACGGGGTGTTTCTCTGGTCGATGGTGCCGTGTTTGAGGATGATGTGTTTGGGCACCGGAAACCAGCTGTAGTGCTTGGTGAGTTCGGGCAGAAACGGGATGGGTGCCTTGAGTTGGATGTGGAGGGTGTAGGGGTCGGGGGCGGAGGCCGCCACCTTGGCGAAGTCCTCGGGTTTTCCCTTGTTGTATTGCTCCGCGCCCTTGATGTAGTAGAGCATGCTGGCGTACTCGGCACCAAAGTTCGGGTGCAGGATCCGTTGGAAGGCGAACAGGAAGTCCTCGGCGGTGAGCGGGGTGCCGTCTGACCATTGGCCGTTGCGGCGGAGGTGGAATGTCCAGTGGGTGAAGTCGTCATTCGCCTCCCAGCTTTCGGCGGCGCCCGGCAGGTGGACGCCCTCCTGCGAGGGGTGCTCGACGCAGAGCCCTTCAAAAATCGAGCGGATGATGTTGTTTTCCGGCACGCCGGTAACGATTTGGGGGTCGAGGCCCTGGGGTTCCGCGCTGTTGCCGAGCACGAGGATCTTTTTCTTCGTATAGCTATCAATGGGCGAGTCGCCCTTGCACGCGCCTAGGATCAGGGCGAGGGCAGCCAGCAAAGGGTAAAGGAGAAGTGCTTTGCACATGCGCTGAAGGCTGGCTGTTTTGGCAGGAATGTGGAGCTTTTTTTGAGTCAACATTAATCGGACGATGATTTGTAAACAGGGGCTTGCGTCGGCAGATTTCGTGTCATAGAACGTGGCTGTGCTTTCTAGGATACTGGAGAGTTTGCCATTTCCTTATGAAGGCCTATTTTATCAGAAGACTGATGCTCGTCCCGATCACCTTGCTTGGGGTGACCGTGATCGTGTTCAGCTTAACAAGGTTTATGCCGGGCAGCCCGATGGAGCGGGCGATGCAGCGTGCGTCCCAGAGTGATGAAAACTCGAAGGCGTCCGGGGACGAGAGTCAGGCCGGGCTGAGTGATGAGCAGCTGGAGGAGCTGGAAGAGGAATATGGGTATGATAAACCCGTGCTGGTGGCCTACATCCAGTGGTTGGGCATCATCCCAAGGGAGCGGCTGATCAGTAAGCAGGATATCAAAAAGGGCGGTGAGGATGTCATTGGTGCCGAGGTGATCGAGGACGCGGAAAATGAAACGCTGGTGGTGCTCAAGGGGTCGGGACGGCAGGTCAAGGTGGACAGGCAGGACCCGGAGGCGGCTTTTTTTGTCGATACCGGCAAGAAGGTATCGACCGAGGGGTGGCGTGTCAGAATCGACGCACCGCAGGACCGTGCGGAGCGCTGGGCGCGGAGAAATCAGCTCGACGTGAGTAAGGCTTCGCCGAAACCCTATCGCGCGGTCGTCTATAAAACGAAGTTTTCCGGCATGCTGCAGGGGGATATGGGTCGGTCGTCGACGTATCAGGACAAGGTATCGGATATGATTCTCCAGCGCGTGCCCATTGCGGTTTATTTCGGGTTGCTGTCGACGATCATTATTTACACGGTCTGTATTCCCTTGGGGATATTGAAGGCGATCAAGCACCGGACGTTTTTGGATAATGCCAGCTCGGTGATGGTATTTGTCGGGTATTCGATTCCGGGTTTTGCCTTGGGGGCGATCCTGTTGGTCTATCTGGGTGCCAGGATCGGATGGTTTCCGTTATTCGGGTTGATGAGTCCGGGTGTTGAAGATCTCACGTTTTGGCAGAAGGTTGGAGATCTGGCGCACCACACGGTGTTGCCGTTGACCTGTTACATCGTCGGGGGGTTTGCCTATACGACGATGATGATGAAAAACAACCTGATGGATAATCTGGCGGCTGATTACGTGAGGACGGCCGTGGCCAAGGGGGTGAGTTTTCGCAGTGCCGTGTTCAAGCATGCCTTCAGAAACTCATTCATCCCGATTGCGACGAGTCTGGGCGGGTTGATTACTATTTTTGTAGGTGGAAGCATGCTGGTGGAGACTGTGTTTGATATCCAGGGCTTTGGCTTGCTCCAATTCCAGGCGATCCAGAACAGGGACCAGTCGGTGATCATGGGGACGCTCACCATCGCGGCGTTTCTGATGATCGTGGGTAACATTCTTTCAGACATCATCGTGGCCATGATCGACCCCCGTATTAAATTCCACTAGATATGATATTTCGCAAAATGGGATGGGTGATGGTTGTCGGTGCGGTGTTGTCATCGCTCGGGGAATGGTTTGCACTCAAGTTGCCGACCTTGCGGTGGGGGTTTGACGTCAGTCGGGAGCTGCAGTGGTTGAACTGGGGGACGGGGGATGAGCCGTTTCTGTGGTTTGGCTGGCTGGCGGTGCTGGCTTCGCTGGCATGCGGGGTGACGTTGTTGCTCAAGTTCCCGCGGGGATCCCAGTTCACCCCGATCACGCAGCGGCGGATTGACCGGTTTTGCTCGATCAAACGGGGGCATCGTTCGTTTGTGATCATTGGTTTTCTCGGCTTGCTTGCCGCGCTTGACCATGTGCTCGTCGGCAACGAAGCTCTTTTGGTCAAGTATGAGGGGAAGATGTATTCACCCGCATTGGAGCGGTTTTATGAGACCGGTGAGAATGGGGGTGTGATGTTCAAGGGGAAGCATTTCGGGCTATCCGGTGATGCGGCCGAGGCGGCGCCCAACTACCGCCGGTTGAAGCAGAAGTTCAAGGATGAGGACCCGAACAACTGGGTGTTGATGCCGGTCGTGCCGTATGCGCCGACGCAGGACACGGTGACGGTGCCCACCCGGGAGCTTGCGGTGCGGGACGATCAATTGTTGTGTTACCCTGGATCGGAGCGGCCATATTCCGGATTGGCGGCCAAGATTTACGACCTCAACGACCCCGGCAGGATGCATTTGCGGTATCGTTACCGCGACGGGCTCAAGGACGGTGCTGCCGACGGCTGGGACCGGAATAACAACCGGGTTTACGGCGCGCAGTTCAGTCGGGGCGCGCTGGTTTCCGAGACTTGGAATGGCGAGGGCGAGAAGGATGCCTTTTTAAGTCAGGGCAGTAGCGAGTTGAGTGTCGTCTATTATGCGCCCGCGCCGCCGAGTTTCAACATGGGTCATTTGCTGGGGACCACGCCGCAGGGCTATGATGTGTTGGCTTATCTTTATGGCGGGTTGCAGGTCAATTTCAAGGCGGCATTGTTCTATATTCCGGCGATCTATCTGATAGGGATTTCCATCGGCCTGTTGATGGGGTTCTTTGGTGGTTTCTTTGATCTGTTTGTGCAGAGGTTGATCGAGGTTTTTTCCAATATTCCCTTTCTGTTTGTGATCATCATTGTCAGTGCCTCCGTGCCGGTGCAGGTCAAGGAGAAGTCTGGCTTGGGCGTAATTTTGTTGATTTTGGTTTTGTTCAGCTGGATGGGGATGACCTACCTGATGCGGACAGCGGCGCTGAAGGAGAAGGCGCGGGACTACGTGGCGGCGAGCCGCATCATCGGGTGCTCGACGCCCCGTATTATTTTCAAACACATCCTGCCGAATGCGGTGGCGATCCTGGTCACGTTGGTGCCCTTTTCCGTGTCCGGTCTGGTGATGGGCTTGACCTCGCTCGATTACCTCGGCTTCGGCCTGCCGCCGAAATACGCCACCTGGGGGACGCTGCTCAAGGAGGGGCTGGGCAATTTGTCCGCCCCCTGGTTGGTCAGTGCCTCGTTCCTCTGCCTGGTCTGCCTGCTTATTCTCGTCACCTTTGTTGGCGAGGCCGTGCGTGAGGCATTCGATCCGAAAAAATTCACCTATTACAAGTAATGCCAGCCCGATTCGATCGCCTATTACATCCGTTGCTACATCCGTTGCTACGTCTGCTGCTCTTGCCGGTCTTGTTTCTCGGCCTGCATTCCTGTGGCGAAGAATCAGAGGAGGTTGAGCGTCGGCTGGGATTTGATGAGTTTGTCCCGAAGTATAACAACTATATCAACAAGTGGCTGGCGGGTGAGCACGCGCGGGTGAAGCGCCAGGTAGCGGATCTCGAGGCGAAACTTGCCGGTGCCGATGAAACGGCGCGCGACGAGATCGGGGGTGAGCTTGAGGACGCGCGGCGCGAGTTGGCACGGGTTGAATTCCGGCAGTCGCTCGGGGGCTATTTTGTGTTCAAGAAGCCCGGGGACATGCCGCAAGACTTGAGTTGGGAAGACGGGATGGATCAGCCCGAGATTGGCGATCCCCGGGCCAGGAAAGGCGGGGTGTTCCGCTATTTCATCACCGAGTTTCCCGCCACGGTCAGGCCTTTTGGCAAGGAGTCGAACAACAGTTTTCGGAGTCGGCTCTACGACGATCTTGAGATTGGCTTGGTCGGGCTTCACCCTTCGACCTCGAAGGTGATTCCCGGGGTGGCCCGGCGTTGGGCGGTGAGTGCCGACGGGCGCACGGTTTATTTTGAGCTCGATCCGGATGCGCGCTACAACGACGGGCAGCCGATTGTCGCCAGGGATTTCATGATCGGCGTCTACGTGCGTGTTTCCGACAACGTGTCGGCCCCCTACCAGAAGCAGTACTTCCGGGAGCAACTGGCGCAGGTCGCGAGTTATGGGGATGGCTACGTATCGGTCAGTTTGCCTGAGTCAAAGCCGCTGATGCCGTTTTTTGCCAACATCGTGCCGGCCGCCCCGCATTTCTATGCCGACTACGCGGCGGACTACGTGGACCGCTACCAATGGAAGGTGGCTCCTCATACCGGTGCGTATTACGTGCGCGACAAGGACATCGTCAAGGGCGTGTCCGTGACGCTGACCCGTGCCAAAGACTGGTGGGCGAAGGATAAGAAGTATTACCGGCACCGCTTTAACCCTGACAAGCTGGTCTACACAACGATCCGTGATGAGTCGAAAGCCTTTGAATTGTTCCGTGCCGGGCAGCTGGACGTGTTTGGTCTGACTCGTCCCAATTACTGGTATGAGAAGTCGGAGATCAAGCCGGTTTTTGACGGATACATCGAACGTTACAAGTTCTACACCCAATATCCGCGAGTGCCGAGGGGAGCATATCTCAACACCCACCGTCCGATCCTCAAGGACCTTAACACACGACGGGGGATTGCCTACGCGCTGCACTGGCAGAAGGTGATCGATGTTGTGTTCCGGGGCGACTATTCGAGGTTGCAGCATTTCAGCGAAGGTTTTGGTGAGTTTACCAACCCCAACGTCAAAGCCAGGGAGTTTTCGGTCAGCAAGGCGCGGGAGTTGTTTGCCGCCGCCGGCTACACGGAAGAGGGGCCGGATGGGGTGCTGCGCAAGCCGACCGGTGAGCGTCTCGCCGTGAACATGAGTTATGCCAATGTCGCCTACTACCCCAAAGTGGTAGCGATTCTCAAGGAGGAGGCGAGGAAGGCGGGGATGGAGCTTCGTGCCGACGGCAAGGAGCCTACCGTGTTTTATAAAACGGTGATGAACAAGGCGCATGATATGGTGATATGGGGCTGGGGGTCGACGCCGCCGTTTCCGCGATACTACCAATCCTTCTTCTCGAAAACGGCCTATGACGCGCAGGGCGAACCCCGACCCCAGACCAATAATATCAACAGCTATGCGGATGAGGAGATGGACCGCTACTGTAAAGGAGTGCGCTATGCCCGCACGGTGGCCGAAGTCAAAAAGAACTCATGGGCCGCCCAGCAGAAAATCCACGACGAGGCATTGTTCTCGCCGGGGTGGGTGAGTGATTTTGTCAGGATCGGTGCGTGGCGCTGGGTGAGGTGGCCCGATACGAAAGAGACCCCGTTCAATGTGCCGATCATTTATGAGCCGCTTGAGAGTTATGTCCTTTGGATTGATGATGATATGAAAAAGGAAACGGAGGCGGCCATGCGCTCCGGGAAGAAATTCCCCGAGGTGCAGAAGGTGATTGATGTCTATCAGGGCGGAATCCCGCAGTTTGAGGGGGCGGGCGCCGAGGGTGTTACGCGGGAATCTGACCAGGAGGGAGCTGGCAATGAGTGAAAACGTCTTGGAGGTGAAGGGGCTGGTCACCGCATTCCGCATGGAAGACGGCGAGTGGTTGCGTGCGGTGGATGGCGTTTCCTTCCGCGTGCCTAAGGGCAAGACTGTCGGGATTGTGGGGGAGTCCGGTTGTGGCAAGAGCGTCAGCGCGATGTCGATTGTCCAGCTCTTGCCCAAGCCGATGGGGCACATCCTTGAAGGGGAGGTTCTTTTCAAGGGGAAGGATTTACGGCAAGCGAGCCTCGAGCGGATGCACGAGGTGCGTGGCGGTGAGATTGGTGTGATTTTCCAGGAGCCGATGACCGCACTTAATCCGGTCCACCGGATTGGCAAACAGATCAGCGAATCACTGATCCTCCACCGCGGCCTGAGTAAGCGCGACGCCTTGAAGGAGTCGATCGAGCTGCTCGATAAGGTGGGTATCCCGTCTCCGGAACGCCGGGTGATGGATTATCCGCACCAGCTGTCCGGCGGGATGCGGCAGCGCGTGGTCATCGCCATCGCCTTGGCCTGCAAGCCGGACCTTCTCATTGCGGACGAGCCGACCACGGCGCTCGACGTCACCGTGCAATCCCAGATTCTCGAACTGATGGAGGACATGCAGAATGAGATGGGGATGTCCACCATTCTGATTACCCACGACTTGGGCGTGATTGCCGGTCACTGCGACGAAGTGGTGGTGATGTATGCCGGCAGGGTTGTCGAGCGTGCGCCGGTCAAGGACTTGTATGCCGCGCCACGGCATGCCTACACCAAGGGTCTGATCAATGCGATCCCCACTCTTGAGACGCCACGGAAATCAAAGCTCAACACCATCGAGGGACAGGTGGCGGCGATCAAGGACCTGGTGACCGGCTGTCGATTCTGCCAGCGGATGGAAAGAACGGGGGACACCCTGAACCAGCGCGCGCCATGGGTCGAAATTTCCAAAGACCACTGGGTGGAAGCCTGCCCGCGGTGTGTTGAACTTGAATCCGAAGCCCCTTCCCCTAGCCAATGAACGATCCCATCCTTGATATTCGCGATCTGAAAATGCACTTCCCGGTCAAGGGCGGGCTGTTCTCGCGCCAGGTTGCCGCGGTGAAGGCGGTCGACGGAGTGTCACTCGCGATTGGTCGCGGCGAGACCCTCGGGTTGGTGGGTGAATCAGGATGTGGTAAATCCACCTTGGGCAAGAGTATCGTCCGCCTGACCAAGCCCACGGCAGGCTCGGTCATTTTTGAGGGCAAGGACATCACCCGCCTGTCCCAGAAGCAGATGCGTCCGCTCCGCCGGAACATGCAGATGGTTTTCCAGGACCCTGCCGAATCCTTGAACTCCCGGATGTCGGTGGGGCAGATTATTTCCGAGCCGTTGGAGGTCCAGCGTGTCGGCACCAAGGCGACCCGCCGAGAGATGGTGGAACAGCTTCTGGACCGTGTCGGGATGCCAAAGAGTGCCGCCCAGCGGTTTTCGTTTGAGTTTTCGGGCGGTCAGCGGCAACGCATCGGTATCGCCCGCGCCCTGGCGTTGAACCCGGATCTGATCGTGCTGGACGAGCCGGTGTCCGCGCTGGATGTGTCAGTGCAAAGCCAGGTGCTGAACCTGCTGCTCGACCTCCAGGGTGAGTTCAACCTCGCCTACCTCTTTATTGCCCATGACCTGGCGGTGGTGAAACACATCTCCGATCGTGTCGCGGTGATGTATCTCGGGAAAATTGTCGAACTTGCCGATGCCGACACCATTTATAAAAACCCGAAACATGCCTACACCAAGGCATTGATCGCAGCGATCCCCGTGCCTGACCCGACGGTCCGCAAACATCGCGTGCACCTCGAAGGCGAAATCCCGTCGCCGATCAATCCGCCGGCAGGCAGCGCCTTCGGCCACCGCATCGAGCACCCGCTCTATGAGCAAAGCATCGGCCTTGATCTGTCCCTCGTTGAGATCGAAAAAGACCACTGGGTGGCCGCCGACCCATGCTGCCTGAGCGAGCAGGACTACCAGCTGGCAAAGGGCTTGTTGGCTCAAGCCCCGCAGTGATCAGCGCATGGGCTACTCGCCGCGCGATGATCAGAGAATCTCCTCGATGGGGATCTTGCCGTTGGTGGCGATAATCGACCAGGCATCCGCTTGGCCCGCGATCCCGGTGAGCTCGGTTGTTCCGCCGGCGGCATCGAGCAGGAGTTGGCCGGCGGCGATGTCCCAGAGCGAGATGCGGGCTTCGACGTAGGCATCGAGCCGGCCGGTGGCGATGTAGGCCATCGCCAGTGCCGCGCTCCCCATCATGCGCATTTTACGGGCGCGCAGTGACGCCCTGCCAAAACGTTCGAGCCCGGTGGCCAGGGTGGCCTCGTCTTTGCCACAACCGACAAAGAGGACGGATTCCTCGAGCTTGGTGCGGGGGCTGACCTGGATCGGCTTGCCGTTGAGCAATGCCGCGCCGCCTTTTTCCACCTCCCAGAGTTCCTCCATGCTCGGGTCATAGATGACGCCGACAATGAGGTCCTGCTTGTGGCGCAGCGCGATGGAGACGCAGTAGTGCGGGATGCCGTAGAAAAAATTCACGGTGCCGTCGATGGGGTCGACGATCCATTGGTAGTCGCTTTCCAGATTGCCTGCCACCCCCTCCTCGCCATAGATCGCGTGATCGGGGAATTCGGCCAGGAGCACGCGGGTGATGAGGTCCTGGCTCTCGCGGTCGAGCGCGAGCGTGATGTCGTGATGTTTCGCTTCGTCCACATCGAGTGGATGGCCGAAGTGCTCTTTTAAGAACGCCCCGGCCTGACACGCCGCCTGCTTTGCTGCTTCCAGATGAGTCATGGCTTTTTTTATCAGGGGTTTGCACCAATTACCATCATGAAAAAGGGAATAGCGGATGGCTCATCGGAGGGTGATGTTCCGAGGCGGGTCGCGGCAGGGGGCTCCCGCTCACCGGCAACTCAAGTCCGTTCGGTTGAAAGTAGCTGTAATTAGATCTTGATAGGTGTCGTAATGATCTGATAGATCTATCAGTCATATGTGTGTTTGTGTGTTAGGTTTGGCGAGGCCCCGGGCGGGCTTCGCCTTGGTGGCTACGGTTTCCGTCATGGCGCTGCTTGTGATGATTGCCTTGGCTATGCTGTCGCTCAGTGCCACCGAGCTCAGGAGTGTTTCTGAGGAGGGGCATCAGGCCGCGGCCAGGGCGAATGCGCGCCTGGCGCTGATGTTAGCCATAGGCGAACTGCAAAAACAGACAGGCCCCGATCAACGTGTCACCGCACGGGCAGCCATTCTCGAGACGGGTGACCCGACCACTGATCCGAGGAACAGAAACTGGCTCGGTGTCTGGTCGACCGCCTATGCATCCGGGAATTCGGACTGGCCGCTCATTGGTAAGGCGCCGGCAGAGGGGCGGGGGAGCACGCCTTACACGAGACCCGGGGCGTACGAAGACCTGAGGCACACGCTGCCGGATCTCAGCAACGGTGCATGGAAAAGCGTGCAGCACCGGTCGTGGTTGGTCAGTCAAGGGTCGTCTTCGGCGGGAGTGACCGGGGAGTTGGATCCGCGCGACCGGCACGTGGTCGAGATCCTGGGCAGGGGGACACTGGGGCAGTCACTGGGCGGGGAGGATTATCATCAAAAGCGGGTATTGGTGGAAAAGGTGCAGGTGCACGGGCGGGGGGCGTATGCGTGGTATGTTTCCGACAACAGCCAGAAAGCCACGATTGAGCCCCTCCGCGAAGTGGTCCACGCCGGAGCGTCCCTGGAAGCGTCTCCGCACGGAGACCCGGCACTCGTCAGGCAGGCGGATGGGGATACCCCCTACACCGGTTTTACCCGGAATGCCTCCCGTCATCCGGGCAAGCTGATCAGCAGCGCTACCGCATCGCTGATGCAAGGGGAGGGCGGTTCATCCCGTGTGATACGGATGGCTCTGAAGGGGCACTATCATGACCTCACCACCAGCTCCCCGGGCCTGTTTACCGACACACTGATGGGCGGTTTGCGCCGTGACCTCACCCCTCTTCTCTTGGCGCACAAGGATCAGCTAGCCGTCGATTTCACCCATGACGAGGGACGGGTCCCGACGGAATTCTCATCGACCTATCCCATTGTTCCCGGGCCGGGCCATGCTGTGCTCGGGCCGTCGTTTGGGGCATTGCGCAACTGGGCACAGCTCAGCTACGGGGCGGTGACGGATGCGGAGACGCGCTTTGCCTCGGCATCTGCGATTCGCATGCGTCCAGCGGCACACTGGCCGCACGGGGTCTCGGACGGGGCGTGTTCTGATGCGGGCGCATGGGCGGAGTCCGCCCCCAAGATCCACCCGGTCATGACCGACTGCCGCTGGCACTATTATTTCTCCCATCACCAGCGAAGAATAAGGACGCACATCATCCCGCGTGTTTGTCTGTGGAATCCCTACAACAGGATGCTGAAAACACCGGCGCTGACGGTGCTTATGCCGAATCCGTATTATCGACTCGACCACGGCATTCATTTTTTCCCGGAGGAGGATCACGTGAACGAGCTCAAAGCAAAATACGGGAATGACGCATCCCACCTCTTTAGCCGATGGATTAAAAAGGCAGGTTACGTCGGAGGTGATGTTTATAAGATGCGGATGAACCCCTTCCCGCCATGCCGGTACCTGGCCTTCACCCTTGAGCCGACATCACTTGGCGCCGGCGAGTGCCATGTGTTCTCGCCCCGGGTGTCAGCAGCTGCCTTGGAATCAGGAGGGGTCAGGCTGCAAGCCTATCAAACCGAGACGGTGTCTGATCATATCCTGAGCTCATCGTCGCCCCAGGGGCTGGATCATTACTACTATGACCACGACCGGTCCCGGCGTTACGAAATCCAGAATTACACGGGCTTGGACGAGCGGGGCGTGCCGACCGGTGATGCGTGGCGGCAGCTCCCCGATGCATTGCTTGACGGCATTGATCTGGCCAGGGTGTTTGATTACCAGCCCGAGCTTGTCATGCGCACGGCCGGCAAGGTGGAGAGTTTCCCCTTTGTCCTCAAAGTGGGCTCCGCCGCGTCGCTTTCGACTCTCCTGGCAAGCCGTTCCCATCCGACACTGCAGCTGATCAACAATGGGGCGGGGGGCGCTGAGGCGACATCCTATTTTGCCTACACCGGCAGGCAATGGGGGTCGGCCAACCAGCGCTCGCCAGGATTTCACAACTTGCAGACTTTTGCCGAAGCCCCCCTCAAGGATGCTCCGGACGCCCATCAGGTCGGTGCCAGGCTCCTTTGGCTCGATGAGTCTGCGAAGGAGGCGCTGGACCCGCCGCTTCGGAAGTTCCGGTGGGGGGCGGATCATATGGTCTACAACACCTGCGCCATCGCCAACTGGAATGTGCGCGCACAACTTACGACCCGGTCACCCGCAAGCCAGTGTGCCAAGCGGTGGTTTATGCATAGCATGGGTCCGTGGCTACTTCAGTTTGCACCCTATTCACCGCAAAACATCAATGACGCACCGGGCCTGAATGCCTCGGGCGATGCCTTTGTTAAAAACCCGTTTGGAGCGGCGAACTCGTTCCCCTTCAGCCGGAATGTGGTTCTGTTTGATCTGCCTTCGGAGGATTACGGAGTCCTGTCGTTAGCCACCCTGCGCCACGCGATGCTGAGCCCGTATTCATGGAACCCGACCTATGTTGTCGGGCACTCCCTGCGGGACATGCATGCTCCGGCTGAGTGCACGGCTCATGATGTTTCGCTCAGCCATTCCCAGAGCGGGGGTGCAGGGGAACGATGGGATTACTTGATAGGCGGATCAAAAAGTGGTCTTAATCATGGTGCCTATGCCGGACAAGCCGACTCCCAGGGGTTGTTGCAAATGGGAAGTCATGCGACAACGCGCCATGTCTCGGGTGTGCCGCTGTCTTCCGATGACGAGGTGCTGGCCTACGACATCGCCTATGAGGTGAACCACAACCTGTGGGACCGCTACTTCATTTCAGGGATGCCGTTGAGTGCTGACACCCATGCCTTTGCCTGGGATCCGAGACATGACAAGCCACTGTGGAACCGGCGTTACCGCTTCAACCATGACGGCAGGGAAAGCATGGGTGAAGCCATCAAAAAGCTTGCCGCCGGTGATGGCGCGAATGTCGCATTTTGGAGAAATGCCGAGTTTCTTGAAAACAGGGCGGCATTTAATGTCAATTCGACCTCCGTGGTGGCATGGACGACCTTCCTGTCCGGCAGTCTGGGTATCAAGCGGCCGCTGGCGGCAGGCGAGCTCGACGACGGTGCGGTTTCCTTCGCGCGGTACCGCAGACCCACGCGCGCCGGGAAAACAAGTGGCGCGGAGCCCGACCGCGCCGATGGATGGGCGGGCGCGCGGCTGCTCACGGACGATGAAGTGCTGACGCTGGCAGAGAAGATCGTGGACGAGGTGCGGGCAAGGGGGCCGTTTGTTTCCATCGCGGATTTTGTGAACCGGCGTCTCACGGGCGAACACAATGAAACATCCCGCAGGGGCACGGTCGATGCCGCCATCAGGGCGGCGGGCTTAAACCAACGGTTTGAAATTCAGCCGGAATACCTCTCGACCTCAGTCAACGAGGGCGGGGGCGAAACCGATAATAACCTGGACGATTTCAAAAGGAGCTACCGGTATAAATCGGGCGAAAATTATACCACGGCGCAACCCGTCAGCCAGGCGTGGGGGCTGCCGGGGTTTTTGACCCAAAGCGATGTCCTCGAGCCCCTCGCGCCATCGCTCACCGTGCGCGGTGATACCTTTACCATCCGCGCCTATGGCGAGTCGTCCGATGGGAGCGGCGTGAAGGCTCGTGCCTGGGTCGAGGCGGTGGTGGAGCGCACGCCACGGTATGTGAACGCGCGCAATATGGGGCACATGGGCCCGGGCGCAAATACCGCCACCGATACGCCACGCGTACTGGAGCATGCCACAGGGAAGCACGCCGCGGGCAAGCTCAGCGAGGTGAACAAGAGGTTCGGGCGGAGGTTGGAAATCAAGTCCCTGCGCTGGCTTGGCCCCAACGAGATATAATCCACCATGATCCCGCTCCCACCACGATCCGCTACCCTGCTGTTTGCTTCCCTGATCGGATGCCTCGCTGCCGCCTCTGCGGATGACATCAAAAAGGGCAAGGATTCCGATGCGGAACCGGCCATCAAGCCGCTCGCCGAGGTTGCCCTTATTGCGCTTGGCGCGCTGCCGCCGAGACGCTATCTGGACGAGCCCGGCGGGGGAGGCCCGGTCATGCTGTTGGCGCGACCGGGAGAGATTCCGCCCGCCCGGCTGTATTACAAGGAGCAAGCCTCTGCGGGGCGGAAACCGCAGTGGAAGTCATGGAGTGTCCCATTTAACAATCCGTGTGTGATGAGGTCGGTTCCTCCGGGGAAAGCACTGGTGCTTTACCGAAGGATGCCCGGCAACGATGAGTACCAAAAATACGTCAGTATCCCCGCAGCCGGAGAGGGCAGCCGGAGGGTGGTTTTTCTCACGGCCACAGGGCAAGGGGCGCAGCGTTGGCATGGCGCGCCGTCGGTAAGGAGCATTTCGCTCAGTTCGAAGAGGATGCAGGGGAAGCAACTGATCTTCAAAAACCTGTCCCGCTTCACCGTGCTGCACGCGTTTGAGGGTTCGGTCACCTCGGTGCCGCCGCTGAAGACCATTTCCTACCAATGTGCGCAAACAGGAGAGCTCTACCGGCTTGCGGCACAGTATGGAACCCGTAAAAAAATCATCTACAACACCGCGGTGAGGCTCGGCGGACACGGATACATCCATCTCTTCGCCCTCTATGATGCCAATCCCCAAACCAATGCCGGACGATCAGTCGGGGTATTCCGAACCATGATCCCCGCTGCGAGAGCCGCTGCGAAGCCTCAGGTTCCCTGAGGCGGAGCGTGGTCGCAACCTCGTCCCGAACAGGGAGGGGGAGGGGGTTCCCGCGTGTCCGGATTGCGTTTTCTAACGATATTTGGTGTTTTTATCAGTTTTTTCTGGTAATGTTAGTTATGTTTCTGTTATTCGTTAGTTGATGTTAGTTTGTTTGGGTCGCCGTGATGATGCCCCGACTCCATCACGGAAAATAAATACAAAACCCATTATCAATGACTATGAAAAAAACAATCCTGTTGTCGTCCCTATTTAGTTTAACCGCTGCAGCATCCTCTAATGCGGCGCTTCTGATCACTGGTATCTCCGATGGTAATGAAGCCGGAGGGAATCCGAAGTCGCTGGAAATTTATGCGACAACTGAGATAGCGAATCTTTCTGTCTTCATGATTGCGAAAGATACTAATGGGGCAGGTCCTTGGGATACGTTTGTAGCGTTGCCAAGTGTTAGTCTTGCAGCCGGAAGCTTTTTCTATATTGCGGGGAATACCGATTCGGAAACCTATCTGAATGGTGCTGGTTTCACAGTAGGCCTTGTGAGTTCGATTCTCAATGTCAATGGTGACGATATCGTCGGGCTTGCCACTGCCGCGAGTGCCGCTTCAGTCTTTGATTCTGTTGGGGTCGTGGCCCAAGGCTCCACTGATTTCTACGCCGATAGCTTTGCCATAAGAAAAAACTCAAGCATCTCAGCGGATCTGGGGTCGACTGACGGTGCCAATTTTACCATCACGAGCTGGGATACTGATGCTTTCGCGGGAGCTGGCGGATATGGATCTTATTCCCCGGTTCCTGAGCTGTCATCGATCGCTCTGCTCAGTCTCGCCGGATTTAGCACGCTGCTCCGGCGCAAGCGTTAGCACCCAGAGGGTGAATGCAGGTTCTTGCTGCAGGGCCTCTAGGGGCAAGTCGCCGCTTTGTCTATTCGGGTGGCCGGCTTGATGCCGCTGCGGTTGATGCTGTGCGGCACTCATCCGTGCAGTATCGCTGTGACGTCCCCTCACAGGCCTCGCAGCAAAAGTGCTGGGCATTGCAGGGCGGGTGGGCGCAGTTGATGTAGCGGGAGCTTTTCTGCCCGCAGTGACGGCAGGCGCTGACGATGGTGGCATTGACGTGATT
>JBFERY010000044.1:0-21125 GCA_041548785.1 Oceaniferula sp. | reverse complement strand
GCAGCCTTCTGGTGACCATAGCATGGTGGAACCACCCGGTCCCATTCCGAACCCGGAAGTGAAACATCGTTGCGCCGATGGTAGTGGGGCGATAGGCCCTGTGAGAGTAGGTCGTTGCCAGTTCTATGCCCGGCTTTTTCCGCCAAGGAAGAAGCCGGGCTTTTTTTTGTGGCACGGGCGGAGGCCTCCGGCCCCGCCACCCCGTGCACACGGCGTGCACACGGGGCGAACCGGCCCTCATTCGGCATGGGTCACGTGATTGCGCGAGAAAATCAGACAACTTTTCGATGAAAAGGCGTTTAATGGCTTGAAGGGCGGTCGGGATTCCTGCGTATTGTCTGGTAGCCCGCCGTATCCCTCAACATTTTCAAATCATTCACAAACCAGTCCTCAACCATTCGTACCGCATCCCTATGAAAACAACGCTTCAAAATACCGTGCCAGTCCGCCTTTCGTCTTGTTCCCCCCATGTCCGGCCAGGCTTTACCCTGCTGGAGATGGTGATTGTCCTTGGCATTATTGCCATGATCATGGGAGGAGCCATCTTCACCATGCAAAAAATCTCGGACAGCGGTGCGATCACGGTGGTCGATGGTGATTTTTCTTCGATCAATAATGGACTACAATCGTACAAAACCAATGCCGGTCACTACCCTTCCGAGCAACAGGGCTTGAAAGCCCTGGTTGAAAAACCCAGCTCGGCTCCGCGCCCCCGCCGTTGGACGCAGATCATGGATAAGGTCCCCCGGGACCCGTGGGACAACGAATACATCTACAAATATCCGGGGTCGAAGGATCGCTCCCGCCCTGAATTAATCAGCCTGGGCAAGGACGGACTGGAGGGTACAGAGGACGACATGTCGAGTCAGGATGAATAGAGCCAGGCGCCATAGCGAAGGGGCGCAAGCCGGTGGTTTCACCCTCTTGGAAGTCGTCTTTGTCCTCGGGATGCTCGCCGTGCTGGTCACTTGGTTGACCCTGACCATTTCCACGGTCGAGACCGAGCAGCGACTTCGCGAGGCCTCGGGTGACATCGAGTCATTGGCACGGCGCGCACGCAATATCGCTGTCCGGCAACAGCGCCCTTATCAGCTGACGATCAGTAAAGGCTCAATTTCCATAGCGCCCCAGTATATGCTGGAGGATAGGGAGCAGGAGGACGCGTTCGATTTTGAGGATGAAGAAACTCCGCGTGTGGACTTCGAAAATATGACCGACAGAGAAGCCACGGACCCCGAGGTCACCTATGAAATCCGTCGATGGCGTTCCGACGAATGGCAGCTGATCGAGGGGGAGCGAACAGTGGTGGTGACACTTGATCCGGTCGGTTTGGTCGAACCGATTTCAATCCGCTGCAGCAAGGGCAAAAGCTGGTTGATCCAGGAGTTGCACCCACTGACCGCCAGTGTCAGGGATGAGGAAATGAGTATCGAAGACGAATGAAATTATCAACTCATGGGCATCGGTTAGCAATCGGGCGGAATCTCCGCACCGGTCGTGAGACGCTGCGCGCAGGTCACCAGACGCTCCGCGCAGGCTATGTCATGATGGAAATCGTGATCGCCCTGGGGCTTTTTTCGACGGTGGCGGTGTCGTTGGTCAAGGCCTTGCACATGACGAGCCGGACAGCGGCCACGATACAGGACGAATTAAGGGTCGAGCGCATTCTCAGCAGTGCGATGACCGATGCCCTGAGTCAACCAAACCTGGAGGAGGGCAGCGAGACGGTCGACCTGACCGAGATCACGGGGGATGAAAAGTCATTTTTTTCTGGCCAGATCGAAACCATCGTCGAGCCTCTTGAACTGGAGAATGAAGATGGCCAACTGCTCCAGAACATGTTTCGCATCGAGGTTATTTTCTACTGGCAGTTCGAGGGTGAGTGGCAGCAACAGAGCGCGGAAACCTGGCGCTACGGCAACCTCTACAAACCCTGATTTTTAAGCGAAGTGATGAAGCACACACCCAATCCATTCAATCCGAAGAGCAGGCTGCGCCGCAGGGGGTTCACCCTGCTGGAGGTGGTGATCGCGCTTGGGTTGATGGGCATGCTGGTCGGGATGATTTTCCGAGTGGCACGCTCTTCGATGCAACTGAGCCAGACCGTGGTCGAGGAGCAGAGCGCGACGATGGAACGCAGCGCCTTTTTTAACCTCCTGAAACACCACTTCGAGCAAATTCCGGGGAATGCCGTGCTCAGGCTGGAGAGCTACGACTCCCGCGGCGGGTCGACGTCCCGCAGCTTGTTCACACTGACTTTCCAGAATGTGCCCATGTCCTTCAACTGGGGGGAGACGCCGATGACGGCGGAGGCGATTGAGCTGGCCACGGTCGAGCAACGGGACGGATTTGTCGATGTCGTCCTTCGGTTCTATGACGAGAAAATCCTTGAGGACTCGACTTCCACAGGCAACGACGATGTCGAGCCCGTGGCCGTGATCACCCTCGTCGAAGACCTTTGGATGTGCGATTGCGAGGTGGTGGATGGCAGGACCCTTGAGTATCTCACCGAGTGGGACAACAACGGCCAACTCCCCCTGCAGGTGAGGTTTTACTGTCGGTTTGATCCCACGGCTGACATTGTCCAGCAGACATTCTGGGTGGTGCCCAAGCAGAATCCGGAGGTTGTATTCCGTCAGATCATGCAGCAGAATCCGGCAGGGCCCGAGGTCGCCCCCGGCGGCGACGCTGGCGGCGACACTGGCGGCGACGCTGGCGGCGAGGGGGGAACCCCTTCCACCACGATTAACCCGCGCCAACCCGATGCGGTTAACCCGGGCGGCGATCGTTCCGGTCGTGGTCCTACTGCCGGTTCCGGCGGTGGCCCGGTCAATCCTCGCCCCGGACCCGGCGGCAACAGTCGATAAATCATGAAAGCGCAACCCACCCATTCATCACCGGATGCGGGCACGGCCAAGGGCAGTGCCCTCATCGCCGTGTTCTGGATCATGGCGGTGTTGTCGCTTGCCGTGTTTGCCGCGGTGCGGGTGGTCTACCACGATGCCGATGTGGCGTCCTCCCAGATTAACGGTTTTGAAGCACTGCAAGTCGCCGAAAGAGGGATTGCCGTTGCGGTGAACCCGGCCATTAACAAAATGGACCCCCTGCTCGACTGGTATGACGGGGAACGGGATATCTCCTACAGGGCGCGCATCACATCGGAGGCTGCGCGGCTTAACCTCAACGTGATCCTGATGCGCAAGGACAAGCAGCTGCTTACCGACATTTTCACCGATTGGGGTATGGAGCTGCTCGATGCGCAGACCTTGGTGGACAACCTCACCGATTGGGTGGATGGCGGGGACCTTACCGAACTCAATGGCGCCGAAGTGGACTGGTACGAGGATCAGGGGCGGCCCAATCACCCTTTTAACCGGCCGTTTTACAATCTTGATGAAGTGCGGCTGGTCAAGGACATGGAACTGCTCGAGCAGGTGAAACCCAACTGGAAAAACTGGTTCACTGTCTGGAGCAATGGCAAGCTGGACGTCAACGAAGCCGAGGCCGAGCTCATCGCCGCTGCTGCCGAGGTATCCATTGACGACGCCCAGAATTTGGTCGAGCACGTACTCGGTCCGGACCGTGTGCGCGACACCGAGGACGATCAGCGCCTTAGGGATTTGACGCAGGCGCTCACCCTGCTAGGAGTTTCCGAGTTCCAGCAGCCGATCGTGCAGCCACGGTTGACAGTTAAGGATGAAACCACCCGTATTGTCAGCGACGGGCGCGCCGGAACGGTCAGACGTCGGATCACGCTGATCCTAAAAAGCCGCACAGGTCAACCCGCCATCCTCGAGCGCAAGGAGGAGATCATTCCCTGAGCAATCCCCCCAGTCACTCCCACTTCCCCGATCCTCGATTTCATCACCATTTCCCAATCACTAATTCCCACTTATTTTGAGCAGTAAAACAGACAGCATCCTCCTTGTTCCCGGTCCCATCGGTTGGGAACTCTGGCAGGGTACACGCGAAAAAGGCTTCCGAAGGAGTCTTGAAAACGGTCCCATGCAGGCATCGGCCCTGGAGAAAATCCCGGCCGGCCGGCTTGTCATGGGCTTTCCGGTGCGTGAGGCCCTCGCCGTGCCCTTCAAGGTGCAGACCGATGATGCGGCGATGTTCGAGGACCTCACCGCGATGCACCTGGAAAAATCCGGTATCCGCCCCGAGATGGATGCGGGCCGGCTCACCGATGTTTTTCCCGCGGGAGGCGAGGACGGACAGGCGGACCTGCTCAGCGTGGTGCTCTCCGCGCCAAGCGAAGGGAGCATGCCGCCTCGTGCTCCCAGCGAGTTTGATATCTCGGCGCGGCTCTTCCCCATGGGCGCAAACGTGGTCACCCTCTGGCTCGAGCTTGGGCGCTGGGTTTTTGCCATCACTCACGACGGCCACCTGGCCTACTTTCAATCGCTTTCGGGCAGTCAGTTTGGCTCGGATGTGGTCCGCGATATTCGCCTGGCGCTTATCCAGCTCAGTCTGCAGGGGGTGAGCCTGAACATGGACAAGGCGGTGGTGTGGACAACAGGGCACGATTCCGACCCTGACCACGATGCCATCCACGCCTTTGGCAAGGCATTGGGCGCCGAGGTTTCCACCGAACCCAAACCCCGACCCGTTCTGCCCAGCCCCTTGAGCCGACTTGTCCCCGCCGACGTGCGCACCGAGCAGCGGCTCAAGGCTGAAAAACAAAAACACATCCTGATGATTGCCGCCGGGATCATCGTCTATCTCGGGGTGGTGGGTTATTTGGGCTATCAATATTTCAAACTGGATTCTGCCCTGAAGCATCAGGAAGCCAGGCTAGAGAAGGTGCGGCTGGAGCATTCCGATATCGGCCTTTTCAATGCCGACTGGGATCAGCTGGCGCCCGTGGTGGACAGCCAGCACTGGCCCCTGCAGTTATTGGAGCGCAGTGCCAAGGCGATTCCGCCCGGTCAGGATTTGCGCTTCAAGGTGTTTGAGGCAAGCCGGGAACGTATTCTCATCCGTGGGGAGACGGCCGACCTGAAGCTTGCCAGCAGTTATGCGGAAAAAATCCGGCGCACCCTCTCGGATTACGAATGGTCGCTGCCACCCGCTTCATCGGACGCCAAGACGAACCGATGGAAATTCAACTATGAAGGAACCTTGAAAGGAGAAGCAGAATGATGAGTCCCCGTGAAAAGAAACTGGTCATTATCCTCTTCGCTGCGGCCTTCGTCATTGTGAGCCTCTTTCTGTTCACGTCGTTCAACGCGGCAAAACAGCAGAAGGAGGCATTGCTGGCCAAGGGGGCCAAGGACCTGCAAAAAATGGAGAGGGAGCTTGAGGAGGCGGATTCGCAGCGCCCCGACCGGGATTGGCTGGCCAATAATCCGCCGGTGGAGGGGACCCATGGGAAAGTGGGCGCCGAACTTGCCACATACACCGAAAAAAGCGCACTGCGTAACCGGGTGACACTCAAGAAAAGACCCAGCCCCCAACGCGAGGATATTGAAGAAACCGGTGCCTACAGGAGCGCGCGGGTCAAAGTCGTGGGCAATGCCACCGACCGGGAACTCTACCTCTGGCTCACCGACCTCCAGGACCCCAAGCTAGCCCGGTCAATCACCCAGCTTCGTATCTCCCCCCAGCGTGATGACCCTACCCGCGTCGACTGTGAACTGGAGGTCACCCAATGGTTCACTCCCCAGATTGAGGAGGATGCGGTCACCACGAATTAAGCTCGTCATCTCACGAAACAGACAATAACCTGCCGTGCTGGCATTTATACACCCTAGACACCCCCTACTGCTCACTGTGCGTTTCACTCGATTCCATATCCCTTTGTCGGTTTTGCTGGCCACGGTCTGCCTTGCCCACGTGGCATCGGCCAAGCCGCCGGAGAAGCCGAATATAGCGCAGTTCAGCGGGCTTATCATCCGTTCGCCGTTTACCATCAAACCCACGCCGGATGTCGTAAAAGCGGATTCACCCCTCGAGCGCGACTGGATGCTCGGCAGCATCCGGCCCAGCGGCAGCGGCTACTCCGTCACCTTGATTCACAAAAAAAACCGCAAGGAGCGCATCCGATTCATTCCAGGGTTTTCGTCGGGCGAGTATCAGCTTCTTGAGGTCAAACAGGACAGCCAATCCAACGAAAATTCACAAGTCCTTATCCGCAAGGGAGGCCAGGAGGCATGGATCACCTACGATGAGACACTCATCAAGGTCCGCCCCTCAGGCGCGGCCAGAACCCCTGCCAAGAAAGTCCCCGCCGCGACCGGCCGTGGCACCCCACCCATCCCCGGATCCACAGCAACCAAGAAAGCCGCCCCCCGTGTCCGTCACGTCCCCCGGACGGGCCGCTGACATTTCCCCACTTTTGCCCCCCCTCCTGTCCCTTAGTTCAAGCTCATACGTATGAAAGCACTCGTTACCGTTCTTATCACCCTAGCTCTGGGCGTCTCTTTGCACGCACAGAATACACGCAAACCCGTCCAGCCACCCAAGCCCCCCGTCGTGCGGCCCGCGGCGAAACCCGTGACGCCCGCCGTCCCCCGGGTGGCGCCATCGGCCAAGCCGCCCACGCCCGAAGGGGTCCCTCGTGGAACTCGGCTTAAGCCTACGATTCCCGGGGTTCCGGGGATTCCCGCTGGCGCACTCCAGCCCGCCGTGCCCGGGGCTGTGGCACCCGTGGCCAATGCCGGCCTCGAGGGCATCGCCGCCGCCGCAGGGCAGGTCATCGACGGCAGCAACTGGGATGATCAGGACGTCGCCGACGAATACACCAAATATACCGGCAAGAGGGTGCTGCTCAGCTCGGCCACCCAGGCATTGGAGATCAGGTTTTACCAACGTGGGCCACTCACCAACCGGCAGGCGGCCAGCCTCCTGGTCAAGGTGCTAGATATGGAGGGATTTGTGTTTGTCCCCAGTGGCGCCAATGAGGTGAAGCTGCTTCCCAAGGCCCAGGGCGCAGGCTCGAATGGCCCCGCCGAACTCGAGGGCATCATTGACGATCCCAACGATATTCCGCATGGCGACGCTTATATCTCCTACTTCATGAAACTCGGATTCATCAAGCCGGAGGAGGCCGTGCGCACCTTTACCCAGAGTCTTCACGGCCTCGGGCCGGGGGCGAAAATCGCTCCCGTTCCCAATGCCTCCGCCGTGCTTATCACCGGCAAAGCCACCTTTGTGCGTAAACTCATCAACCAGAAGCGCTACATCGACGTGGCGGCCGGCAATGTCGATACCACCTGGGTGCAGTTGCACTACGCCGACTCCGAGGAGGTGGCCACCATGTTGAACGAGATCATGAACTCGAAGCAGCAGAGTAAAACAACCGCAGGGGTCACCACCGCAGGTTCCTCGATGAATACGGGGAGCCGCCCCCCCATTCCCGGCATCAAGGCGGCTTCGGCACCTTCGGCTACGGGCGGCACCGCCGCAGGTGAGGATATTCCCGTCCAGATCATCGCGAGCCCGCGCCTTAACAAGATTTTCATCATGGGGCGCCCGGTCGACATCGTTTTCGTGGAAGGGCTTGCCCGTGAGTTCGATGCCCCACCGAACAGCAATAACTTCATCAAACGCAAACTGCGTTTCATGATTGCCAGCGACTTTCTCGATGTCGCCGCCAAGGCGCTGGAGGCAGTGGGCGGCTCCGGGATGTCAACCCAAGGTGGCTCGTCCCGCAGTTCAAGCCGGCAGACGAATTCGTCCCAGAACCGTAACCAGTCGAGCAGCAGTGTGGGCAGTTCGCGCCAGAGTGGCAGCAGAGGTGCAGCGAGCGGTGCGGAATCCGTGCAGGAATTCAATGTCAGCGACGTGCCCGAATCGCTGGTGATCGGCAAGACACTCATCGTTGCTGATAACCTCAATAACAGCATCCTGGTGCAGGGGCCTCCTGAAAGCCTGCGTATTGTTTCCGAGCTGATCGATAAACTCGATGGTCGTCCCCAGCAGGTGATGATCTCCACGGTGTTTGGCGAGGTTACCCTGGGAGACGACAGGGATGTGGGGGTGAGTATCGGCAGGATTTCAGATGGAGCCGATGGCGGGGCCCGCGATGGAGCCGGAAATATCAATACCGGTATTGGTCCCTTGATCGGTGCGGCAGGCCTCGGCGACCTGACGGCGTTGAATGCCGCAGGGACAACCGGACTGAACATCTACGGAACCGTCAGAAATTTCACCGGACGACTTCACGCCCTCGAGACGCATAGTAACTTCAAGGTATTATCGCGCCCGACGGTTTATACGGCGAACAACCGTAAAGCGGTCATCTCATCGGGGCGAAGAATCGCCGTGCCTACCAATACCTTTTCCAGTGGCGGTACGGGCGTTGCCTCCCAGAGTACCAATATTGAGTACCGGGATGTGCTTTTGCGTTTCGAGGTGGTCCCATTGATCAACTCGGACACGGAGGTCACCCTGAGGATTTCACTGCTCAATGAGGATACCCAAGGTTCGCAGGTGATTGATGAGAATGATATTCCGACGATTGTCACGGAGTCGATTTCAACCACGGTAACAGTCCCTAACGAGTCCACGGTGGTTCTCGGTGGGCTCGTTACGGAAACGGAACGCAATACCCGAACGGGAGTCCCGGTTCTGAGCCGCATTCCAGCCATTGGTAGACTGTTCAGACGTGACAGCAAGGAGGTGGACCGGCGCGAACTGCTGATCTTTATCCAACCCAAGATTGTGGGTGGGGAAGCCAGTCAGCATGAAGCTCAAGCCGATATGGAACGCCGTTATGATGTGGCACCCGAGACGCGTGACTTTGCCGACGGGGTGCTTCCCGGGAAGGCCGGTTCACGCACTGCGCCAGCGACCAAGAAGTCGCCCTCCAAGGGGGGGATTCCCGCGGCAAGCAAGCGTCCGTCACTGCGTTACCCCACCAGGAGATAGTCCTTGGAGTGCGGAGGCTTGCCTCCGCTTTCCTCGTCGATGCGGTTCCGCACCCCCCGCCGCAGAAAGCCCCATCAAAAGACAGCGCAAAGCCCTCACCCCATCTTTCAAGCCTTCACCCAGCGCGGAAGAGTAAGAGCCATACGCTTGGGATGCCATATTCCTACCCCGTCTGGCAAGCCAGTCCCCTCCACCAAGCGCTGTCTAACCACCGCACTCCAAAATCCCATGCAACGCGTAGCAGTGATCAATGTCGTCGGGCTGACCCAGGGACTCATCGGCGACCACACCCCGGCAATCAGTGCATTCGCGGGATCGGCGGCCATACAGTCCTTTCCCCCGGCATTCCCCGCGGTGACCTGCACGGCCCAGTCGAGCTACCTCACCGGCAAAGGCCCGGAAAGCCACGGCATCGTCGGTAACGGCTGGTATGACCGTGAGTCGGCCGAGGTGAAGTTCTGGAAGCAGAGCAACCACATCGTTCACGGGGAGAAAATCTGGGACCACCTCCGTCGCGAGCATCCGGGGTTTACCTGTGCCAAGATGTTCTGGTGGTATAACATGTACTCGTCCGCCGATTGGTCGGTGACACCGCGGCCGATGTATCCGGCCGACGGAAGAAAGGTGTTTGATGTACATACCCAGCCGATGGACCTGCGCGAGCAGATGAAATCCGACCTGGGTGATTTTCCCTTCCCTTCCTTCTGGGGCCCCGCTGCCGGGATCGCATCATCGCGCTGGATTGCCGACTCGGCGAAGTGGATTGAAGAGAGGGAACAGCCGACCCTTAACCTCGTCTACCTGCCCCATCTTGATTACTGCCTGCAGCAATACGGCCCTGCCGCGCCGGAGGTGGAGCCTGAACTGCGTGCCATTGACGCCGTGGTGGGCGACTTGATTGACTTCTTCCAGGCGCGTGACATCGAGGTTGTGCTGTTATCGGAATACGGCATTTCCAAGGTCAACCGCTGCATCCACCTCAACCGTGAGTTCCGTAAACGTGGGTGGATCCAGGTGAAGGATGAACTCGGGTTGGAAACGCTCGACTGCGGTGGCTGCCGGGCCTTTGCCGTGGCGGACCATCAGATCGCACACGTCTATGTCAACGATCCCTCGATCCGCGACGAGGTCCTCGCCCTGCTGGAGGCAACCGATGGCGTCGAGGAGGTGAGGCTGCCGTCAAAAATCTGGCCGCCGGTGCTGCGGCAAGGTCACACTGATGGCGTCGCCGCCGAGCGGGCGGGGGATTTGATTGCCGTGGCGGAGCCGGATGCGTGGTTTACTTATTACTACTGGAATGACGATGCCGTGGCACCGGACTTTGCCCGCTGTGTTGATATTCACCGCAAGCCGGGCTACGACCCCGCCGAGTTGTTTCTCGATCCGGCGATTGCTTTCCCGCAACTCAAAATCGCGGCATTTTTGCTTAAGAAAAAACTGGGAATCCGGGCCCTTCTGGACGTCATCCCGCTGGATGCCGGGCTGGTGAAGGGGTCGCATGGCCGCGATCGCGTTCCCGCATCCGAACGGCCGGTATTCATCAGCCGCCCGGGGCATCAGGTGACTTGCGCCGAAGATGTCTTCGGTGCGATTGCCTCGATGGTGGCATCAGGCCGGGACGCGGATACCTGATAAATTGCAGACAAACCATTTGGAATGTGGCATTGTTAAAGCAGATGGGAGACACTACGCGGAAACAGGCAAGGCGATACGCTTCCTCATGGAAGGGCTGGCTCGGCGAGCACAGTTCGCGCCTGTACGTCTATGCGCGCCAGCGTTGTTCCTGCCGCGAGGATGCCGAGGACATGATTCAGGACGCCTTGATCCGGCTTTGGCACTACCAGGAGGAGCGTGGCCAGGTGCCGCCCGACCTGCCGCTGGCGTACTCCGTGCTTCGTTTTGTTGCGATGGATCATGGCAAAAAACAGGGACGTAAAAAACGCAAGGAGGAGGCGGTGGTCTTCCTGCATGACCGCGACGACCACTGGCTCGACACCAGTGCGGAGGACGACGAGGATGCCGTCACCCTGCGTGAGGCGGTCGATGGCCTCGGCGAAAAACTCCGCGAAGTGGTCACCCTGAAAATCTGGGGTGGGCTTACCTTCAGCCAGATCGCCGAAAGCATGGCCATCTCACCCAACACGGCGGCATCGAGATACCGCTACGCCCTGGAACAACTTGAACGCAAACTCGAAACCCTCAAACGCCAACGCAATGGATAGACCGACAAGTATCGAGGAAAAGCTGCGCCGGTTGGCTCCCGCCTCGATCAGCGAGGACGGGCAGGCCATGCTGGGGCAAGCCATCGACCAACTGGCAGGCGTTGAACCACACTTGGCTCAGATGCACGGCGGGAATCCTGCCGGCACCAGCCGCTTCAGAATGAAAGACTGGCCGTGGACGAAGGCTGCGGCAGCCCTTGCTGTACTCGCCGTGCCCACCATGATGTGGCTCAATCAAAACAATAGTGCCCCCGCACTCACGACGACCGCGTCAGCAAGTGACCCCATGGCGGCCTCAGGGCTGGTCATCCTCAAATCAACCAACCGGATCGACGGACGTGTCGAGGACGGCCTGATCATTCCCCGTGACGGAAGTAAGCCCCATTATCGCTACCGCTATTCCGTCACCGCCGAGGAACAAGTGCGTGATGCCCAGACCGGAACGATCATTACCCTGCGCCAACCCAGGCAGGAAGTCGTTACCATTCCAGTGACGCAATTCTAGCAAACCATCCCCATGGATACCATCCCAGCGCTTCAAAGCCGGTCATGCCGCGGCATGCTCGTGGCCCTTGCGGCATGCACAGCAAGCATCTGCGCACAGACGGATACAACCGTCCCGCCTATTCCCGCACCCATCGCCAAAGTGGTCGCCGCCTCTACGGCCGAAAAGCAGGCACAACTCGGCATCACGGTATCCAAACCCAGTGGAGCGGTGTATGCCCAGCTTCCCCAATTGCCGCGCGGCAGCGGCTTTTTGCTGCAGACCGTCACCGCGGGTGGCGCCGCCGATGTCGCCGGACTCCAGCCAATGGATGTCATCTGGAAACTCGACGAGCAGATACTGATTAACGAAAGCCAGATGATGGTTTTGCTGTCCCACCAGCGTCCGGGAAATAGCGTGAAGGTCAGTTATTTCCATTCCGGGCAAGCCAAGGAGGCGGTTCTGCTGCTGCAAGGCGGGCGTGTGCTCCCACCTCGTCTGGAGACGCTCGATGCCGGTCCGCGGTTTTCCCCCCTCCCGTCATACCCTTCACTTCCGATGCGGGTGATCAGCTATGAAGACCGTTCAGCTTCGATTAGCGACAACACAGGCACGGCAACCTTGACTTTCCGCGAAGGTAAACCATGGCTGCACGTGGAATCTAGCCGTGGCGAGGAAACCTTCAATGACTCCGTGGCAAATGCCTCGGATGTTGCCCGGGTGCCCGTGGCGTGGCGCAGCCGCTTGCCCATTCTACAGCGGTCTTTGGAGGAGTCCGTCCGCCTGCGCCGCCTGCCCCGGGTGCGTCGGGTGCCGACTCCCAAGCAGCGTATTGCAGGGGGCGCATCGGGGGGAGAGGTGGGAGATAATTAACTTGATTTAAGAGAATGAGATAATAGGGTTGCACTTCGTCTCTGGTTTTTCCATGATGCGGCCATGCATCCAGACGTAGCGAAGCTTGTCGAGGCGGGAAGAATCCCGCAAGCCGTCGGGGAGAGATTATCAGAGATAGCTCCAGGGAATTTTTGCACTCATAAAAATTGGGGTGCCGGAAAAGTGAAAAGTTGGGATTTGCCGCGAGGCAAGGTCGTCATCGACTTTGAAAAACAACCGAAGCAGGAGATGGCCCTGCAGTTTGCGATCCAAAAGACGGAATTGCTTGATGCGGGTCATTTTAGTGCCCGCAAGCTCGATAACATCGAGGAACTGCGCGCCCTTGTCGACAGCGATCCCGCCGAACTCGTCAAGCGTACGCTGGAAAGCCACGGCGGCAGCATGATGCTCGACCAGCTTGACCGCGAACTCAGCGGCAGCGTGGTGCCGGAAGAAGGCTATAAAAAGTGGTGGGAGCGGGCCAAGAAGGCACTGCGTGAAAGCCATATCTTCTCCGTGCCGAGCAAGCGCACGGATCCCTTGATCCTCCGTGGTGACTCCCAGAGCCCCTCCGAAATGCTGGTGGCTGACTTCACCGATTCAAGAGATCCCAAGGTCAAGGTCAAGGCCCTCGAAAACATCCGTAAGAACCTAGCGGTTTTTGTTGAGGACGAAGCGCAAATCAAGTGTCTCATCAATGATATCAATGCCTTTTGCCTCAAGGGCCGCAAGTTGCACCTGAGCCTGGTGCTGGAGTTTCTTGTCGCACGGGACGAGATCATCAATCATTTCGACAGCCTCGCCCTGGCCGACAGCGACCTTCGCCTTGCGGATGTCATTACCACCGAACAAGAGCGTCTGGTCGAGCATCTCAAAGGACGTTCCGCGGCCACGCAGCGCAGCATTTTCCAGAGCTTCCCGGACGCCTTTGGCGAAACATGGCCGGAGGAAATGCTCAAAGTCTTCGATGAGGTAGGTTCCCGCGGAGTCACTGAAATTGCCCGCTATCTTCTCGAGAATGGTGCTGACGAGCAGTTCCAGGAGCACCTGAAAAAGTCGATCGCCAACCGTAGTCTCGGACCTGATGCCCTGATCTGGATTTGTCGTGAGCGCGAGAAGTCGGCAGCGGAGGTATTCAGCTTCGAGACGGGCAACTCGATCATCAACCTGCTCGACCGCGATCACGTTTCAGACGGACCGAGCAAAAGTGCCCGCCTCCGCACCCTGTTGACCAGTGACAAGACGCTGATCAGCGATCTTCTTTCGGGCGCCGGTGAGGCCGAGGCCCGTCAGTTTGGCCGGAAGCTTTACCAGAGCCCTGTCTTTACCGATCTTGACCGCAAGTCGCTCATGGCGCGTGTCATTAAGGCCCGTCCGGAGACCCAGGATCTCGTCTCCGGCGAGTTCGAGAAGAGGGTCGAAGGGGTCGTCTCATCCCGCGAGAGCATCGAACGCCGCCAGGCCGAGCTGGATAACTTGGTCAAAGTGCGCATCCCCGAGAATATCAAGGAGGTCTCGGTCGCGCGTTCCTACGGCGACCTGCGCGAGAATTTTGAATACAAGGCCGCCAAGCAGATGCAGGCCATGCTCGCCAACCAAAGGTTCCAACTTGAAAAGGACCTGGCGCATGTGCAAGCCACGGACTTTGTCGGTGCAGATACCTCTGCGGTTAATATCGGCACCCTTGTCACACTTGCCGATGATTCCGGCACGGAGGTGAAGTACACCGTCCTGGGTGCCTGGGATTCGATCCCCGACGAGAACGTCGTGTCCTATCTTTCCGATGTCGGTGTGGCCCTCGTGGGGAGCAAGCCCGGTGACCAGGTCGAGGTGCGCGACATGGAGACCGAGGAATACCGCTCCCTTACCGTGAAAAGCATCGAAGCCTACGTGTGATCCTACCCCCGTAACGGGTCCGGATGGAAGTGGCGACGCTTTGATTCCGCATTCGACCCTGTATCCCTTTCCTAACTAAAAAAACAAATGTCAAATACGACCATTACTAACATTATTGGCCGCGAGATCATTGATTCCCGTGGTAATCCGACTGTAGAAGTTGATGTCATTCTCGAAGGTGGCGCCTTTGGGCGCGCTGCTGTGCCATCCGGCGCATCCACCGGTGAGCATGAGGCATGTGAACTCCGTGATGAGGATCCGAACCGTTATCTCGGTAAAGGTGTTCTGAAGGCAGTGAATAACGTCAACGAGCAAATCTGCCCGGTCCTCATCGGGCAGGACGCCACCGATCAGACGTTCATCGATAAAACGATGATCCAGCTCGACGGCACACCGAATAAGAAGAAGCTCGGGGCGAATGCCATCCTTGGCGTTTCCCTCGCAGTGGCTCGCGCCGCAGCCGCGGCTTCCGGTCTGCCCCTCTACCGCTACCTCGGCGGGCCTAACGCCAAGGTGCTGCCCGTGCCGATGATGAACATCATCAACGGCGGCTCCCACTCCGATGCACCCATCGCATTCCAGGAGTTTATGATCCGCCCCGTGGGCGCGCCATCGTTCAAGGAGGCGATCCGTATGGGGGCCGAGGTGTTCCATCATCTCAAGAAAGTGCTCCACGACCGTGGCCTCAGTACCGCCGTCGGTGACGAAGGTGGCTTCGCGCCTACCTTTGACGGGACGGAAGACGCGCTTGATACCGTTTCTCTCGCCGTTGAGAAAGCAGGCTACGTGGTCGGCAAAGACATCACCTTTGCACTCGACTGCGCTTCATCCGAGTTCTTCGAGAACGGTGTTTACGACTACACCAAATTCGAGGGCGAGGGCGGAGCCAAGCGCAACTCGGAAGAGCAGGCCGCCTATCTCGCCGAGCTCTGCGAGAAGTATCCTATCGACTCGATCGAGGACGGTTGTGACGAAAACGACTGGGATGGCTGGAAAGTCCTCACCGACAAGATTGGCGACAAGGTCCAACTCGTCGGCGACGATCTTTTTGTCACCAATGTTGATTTCCTGCAGAAGGGCATCGATCTCGGCGTGGCCAACTCCATTCTGATCAAGGTGAACCAAATCGGCACCCTGACGGAAACCCTCGATGCCATCGAACTCGGCAAGGTCAACGGATACAATTCCGTGATTTCCCACCGTTCCGGAGAGACCGAGGACAGCACGATCGCCCACATCGCCGTGGCGACCAACGCCGGCCAGATCAAGACCGGTTCCATGAGCCGCTCCGACCGGATTGCCAAGTACAACCAACTCCTCCGTATCGAGGAGGTGCTCTGTGAAGAGGCCGTCTACGGTAACTGATCCGGGCAGCGTGGAAGAGGTCTCCAACCTCTCGACCTCATTTCAGGCCCCCATCCTCAAGCAGGGTGGGGGCTTTTTTTTATTGTGATCCTTTGCCGCCGCCGAGGCGGATTACTTCTCAAGCGCGAACAACGGAAACCTCGCCCCGAGCTGCAGCTCCTTCGGCGGCACCAGATCAAAGGGCCCCTCGTGCGGAGGCCGAAGGCGGCTCGCCAGACTCACCGCGGTGACGACCACGATGGTGTCATCATCAGCCCGCTCGATTTTTCCGACATGAAGCAGCGAGGCAAAATGCGGCGTAATGCCGAGTTCAAGCATGTCGCCCTTGTGGAACCCCTTGTAGGAATCGGAGTAAGGAGTGGGGAAGATGATTTCTGCGATCACCGGGTAGGGGGCGGACTCACTGTATTCATCGGGCTGAATATAGGCACGCAACTGCACGGCAAAGCCCTCACTGATCAGGTCGTCCTTGGTAAGCTTGCGTGAGCCGGTGACGCGGTAGTCGCCTTCCAAGTACGTGCAAAACGTGTTTTCCCGGAAATTCGTCAGGTAGCTGTGCAGCAGGCTCCGGTTGATTATTTCCAACTCTGAATCACTGAATCCCAGATGGCTTTTCCTCAGGGTTTGCGGCGTGCCGGTCGGGTGCTTCGGGGCGGTTTGGGAGGTGTAGGCCTTGTGCTCGGGCAGCCGGCCGAGCTTACGCAAAATCTCGTAATTCCTCGGGACTTCGGGATTGTTGAAAATTGAGATGCAGAGCGACCAGCACAGCACGGAGAAGCATGCCGCAAGAATCATGGCGAGCAGCCACCAGAAATAGGGTGGCCTGCGGGTGGCCATCCGTTCCATGAATGTCGGTTGTGGGTCTCTGGGCACGGGCTAAGTCAAGTGGGTTGTTGGGATTAAAAAATGGGGACGGGCGAAGTTTGCGTTGTGTAGGCTTGCCGCGGGGTGTGCCGGCAGGCCATCATGGGGCACGCCGGAGGCTAACCAGCGAGGCGCCGCACAGCCAGCGAATCTTTTTAAGAAATTCACCCATTATCATGCCCCGAATCAAAATCCTCGATGACACCCTTGCCAGTCAGGTGGCGGCGGGTGAGGTCGTGGAGCGCCCGGCAAGTGTGGTTAAGGAATTGGTGGAAAACAGCCTGGATGCGGGAGCCAGGCATGTGACGGTGGAAATCCAGCGTGGTGGCGCCGCGTTAATCAGGGTGACCGACGACGCCTGCGGTATGAGTCGTGAGGACGCGATGCTTTCCCTCGAGCGCCACGCGACCAGCAAACTACGCCATAGCGATCAGCTGGCGTCGATCATGACACTCGGGTTTCGAGGTGAGGCCGTGCCCAGCATCGCCAGCGTCGGGCGCTTCCGCATGGCAACCCGGGAGCGGGGATGCATGGGGGGGACGGAAATCCTTGTCGACGGCGGTAAACTCAAGGATGTGCGCGAGGTGGGTGTGCCGGAGGGGACATGCGTCGAGGTGAAACAGCTGTTCTTCAACGTCCCGGCCCGTCGTAAATTCCTGCGCGCGGAAACGACCGAGGCCGCCCACGTCGAGCACCAGTTGCGCCTGCACGCCCTGGCTGCGGCCGAGGTGCGTTTTACCTTCATCAAGGACGGGCGCACCGTGTTTGACCTCGCGGGTACCCGCGATTGCCGCGTGCGTATTTCCGGGCTCGCCGGCCCGGAGTCGGCTTCCCAATTGATGGAGGTGCCCGAGTTCAACGGCCGCGGAATGAAGGTGCGCGGCTACCTCCTGCCCGCCGGCTTCGCGCGCAAGGGCAGGCGCCAGCAGTTTGTGTTTCTCAATGGGCGCCCGATCGAAGACCCGGCTATCTCGCGGGCATTGCGTGACGGCTACCGCGGCGCCATTGTCGAAGGCACCCATCCCGCCGCCTGGCTGTGGCTGCACATGGACCCGACCCTGGTGGATGTCAACGTGCACCCGGCCAAGCGCGAAGTGCGGTTCCACCGTCCCCACGAGGTAAGGACCCTGGTGGCGGAGGCGGTGGAGACGGCATTGAGGCCGAAGCCGGTTGAGGTGCCGCCGGCCCCGGCCGCCGAGCCGCCGGCCCCGGCCGTTGACCCGGTTGGTTTTCCCCCGGCTCAGGCAAAGGGCTCACCCCAGCCGGTGGCAAACGAGAGAATGCCGCCGCCGTCCGCGCCCGCGGCGCTTTCCAGCCTGGCAAACCCGCCCCGGTTCCCCCATCGGACGGAACAGCAGGAGGAACTCACGGACACTTCGGGTGACCAGTTGGTACAGCGGCCCGAGTTTAATCTCATCGGCCCACTGCACGACCGCTACATCGTCCTCGAGGGGGACGAGGGGGTCGTATTGCTGGATCCCGTGGCCGCGCGTGAACGCGTTGTTTATGAGGATCTCATCAAGGGATCCCAGGCGGGCGAGGGCGGGGGGATCGAAGCGCAGGGCTTGCTGGTCCCTGAATTGTTGGAACTGGACGCCGTCGACGCCGACCTGGTGATCCGCCACGCCGCTCACTTTTTGGAGGCCGGTATGACCGTGGAGGCCTTCGGCGGCAGCACGGTGAAGGTGAGTAGTTTTCCCTTCTTTTTGAAGGTGTCCGATGTCCGGGCGTTCCTGCTGGAACTGGTCGACGAACTCAGCGCCACCGTGGGGACACGACGCGGCAAAGCGATGGCATTCGAGTCTTTTGCCGCGAGCATGGCCCGTCGTGTGGGCAAGCGCGAGCCGTGCCGGATCGACCATGCCGACACCTTGCTGACCGCCATGTTCGCCTGTGACCTGCCCTATTGTACACCCGACGGCAGACCGACGCTGATCCATATCTCGCTCAACGAACTCGACCGGAAATTCGGGAAGTGATTTGCCTCGATGGCACCGGCCCAAGGGGCGATTTCATTTGGAGATTCATCTCAAGGAGCCTGTTTTTCCGCCTGAGGAAATGAGGCGGCAATTCCGCGCAATCGCCGAAAAACGTTGTGGCAGGCGGCTGAAAATACGGATTTGGATGAGTCCGGACCGTGATTTGGCTGCAGGATGTGGGGGTGTCGCTGCGTAACTCGCTTGTAATAAGCGGATAAGGTCTTTTTGCCTCATGGCAGAAAACACCGTATTCTTCTTGCCAAATCAGGGCATTTGGCTAAGTTCCCGCCTCTGATTTTCTTTCTGCCGGTGGGTGTTGGCGCCCCGTTCCTACCGGCATTCCACGGGGCACCTGCCAAGTTGAACGACGGAAGCAGGCTAAATGGAAAGAAATTAACCAAGGAACCTAACCTTAACCCAAAAACATAACCAAATGACTACTGCTACAGCAGAACTGGAAACTTTGATTGATTCAAAGTTCCGCTTATTCGAAGAGGGATCCGTTGTCAACGGAACCATCATCGCCATCAAACCCCAAGTTGTCCTCGTGGACATCGGATACAAATCCGAGGGTGCCATCCCAACCGCCGAATTCGAAGACGAGGAAATCGAAGAGGGCGACGAAGTCGAAGTGCTTCTCATGAAGCTCGAAGACGACGAGGGCATGGTCGTGCTTTCCAAAGAGAAAGCCGCCCACCGCAAAAACTGGGAAAAAATCGTTGCCGTTTACCACGAGGGTGGACTTGTCAAAGGCAAGATCAAGAGCGCTGTCAAAGGCGGACTCATGGTCAACGTCGGTGTCGAAGCCTTCCTGCCCGGTTCACAGGTCGACATCATCCCGCCGAAAGATCTCAACGAGTACATCGGCAAGGTTTACGAATTTAAAATCGTCAAGGTCAACGACGACCGCAAAAACATCGTTCTTTCTCGCCGTGAGGTGATCGAAAGCGAGCGTGCCGAACAGCGCCAACTCTTCCTCCAAAGCGTCAAGGTTGGCGACAAGGTCGAGGGCCAGGTCAAGAACATCACCGACTTCGGTGCCTTCGTCGACCTGCAAGGCATGGACGGTCTGCTTCACGTCACCGACATGAGCTGGGGGCGCATCAGCCACCCATCCGCCCTGCTTCACATCGGCCAAATGCTCGAGGTGCTTATCCTCGACGTCGACCGCGAGAAGGAGCGCGTTTCACTCGGACTCAAGCAAATGGAGGAAAATCCATGGGAGGACATCGAGGCACGCTACCCGATCGGAACCGAAGTCACCGGAAAAGTCACCAAGCTTCTTCCTTACGGTGCATTCATCGAGATGGAGACCGGCGTCGAAGGACTGGTGCACGTCTCCGAACTCTCCTGGGTCAAGCGGATCAACCGCCCCAGCGACGTGTTGGAACTCGACCAGGAAATCGTTGCCGTCGTTCTCGGCATCAGCATCGAGGAGCAGAAGATCTCGCTCGGCGTCCGCCAGCTCGAGTCGAACCCATGGGACGAACTCGAAGCCAAGTACCCAATCGGGGCAACCGTCAAAGGCGAGGTGCGCAACCTCACGCCTTACGGCGCGTTCCTTGGAATGGAGGAAGGCATCGACGGGATGATCCACGTGTCCGACCTCTCCTGGACACGCAAAATCAACCACCCAAGCGAAGTCATCAAGAAGGGCGACGAAGTGGAGGCCATCGTGCTCAGCATCGACAAGGAAAACCAGCGTGTTTCCCTCGGGATCAAGCAGCTTGACGGCGATCCATGGTCCGAAATCGAAGGCAGCTTCAAGGTGGGTGATCTCGTCAAGGGATCGGTTGCCAAGATTGCCAGCTTCGGTGCCTTTGTTAACCTCGAGAACGACATCGACGGTCTCATCCACATCTCCCAGCTCAGCGAGGAGCACGTGGAAAAGGTCAAGGATGTCATCAAGGTCGGCGACGAAATCGAAGCCCGCGTTATCAAAGTGGACAAGGTCGAACGCCGTATCGGTCTTTCCATCAAGGCGGTCAACTACGACCCCGAGCAACTCCAGAAGGAGTCTGCCAGCTTCGAGACCCTCCGCCCAAGTGGCGACCTCGTCGGCCTCGAGCACGCCTTCAACCTCGCATCCTCAGGATCAAGCGAGGAGTGGAGCCCAAGCGCAGAGGACGAGAAGTAAGACCTCAGGTCGGCTTCGAGCCACAACCAATCATCACGCCGTCGGGAGATCACTCCCGGCGGCGTTTTTTCTGTTTAGTTTCCCCCCATCGAGCGGAGGCAAGCCGTCCGCACTCCATATCGGACATGCTCTTTGGAGTGCTGAGGCTTGCCTGCGCTTTCTCCTGAATCGGCTTGCCGATTTTATCCCGGCGATAGCCGCACTCTATCTTCACGACCAGCACGTTACACGACCAGCACGATGAAACCCTGCCGCAGGAAGCAAGCTTCCCAGCCACAAAGCGGAAGCAAGCTTCCGCACTCCACAGCATTTTGGCACGGGTTAACTGGGATCTACCTTCATCAAGCCGCGCTTGGTCAGCCTGACGGTGATCGGCTCACCTGCTTGCTCAGGTTTCCATCCCAATTTCCGTCCCTCCTCAATGACGGTCT
>JBFERY010000043.1:0-22273 GCA_041548785.1 Oceaniferula sp. | reverse complement strand
GTTTGACTGAGAAATATGAGGATGGTTGAATCTGATCCCATTGTGAACTGATTTATGTCTAACGGATATATATTTCCATAACAAACAACGACTCAGCAACAATACCCCCAATCAAAAACCCCCACTGAAATGAAATACAAATACGCTACCACCCGCAGGAATAAGAACTCGCTTGCCAGTTTCATCGGCAACAAGAAACACAGGTGCAAGAAGCTCCTGAATAGTAAGAACCTCGTCGCGGGGTTGATCACCGTCGTCGGCTCGATGTTGATGATGGCTCAGTCCGAGGCTCAGGAACTCAAGTACGTTGGAGGAAATGCCAACTGGGGCACTACGGCAGCCGATGTGGAATGGGATTCCACTCCCTTTGATGCCACCGCGGACACGGCATGGCTAAACGGCGTGCTCGATGCAACGGCCACTTTCGAGGCCATTGGCGGCGGCAACGTGACGGTGGTCAATCCTGTCACCGTGGCACGTATCAACCTGACCAGCGGTTACAACATTCTTAATGGCACGGGTTTTATTACGCTGACACCTTTCGGCGGTGCAGCGTCACAGATTAACTCAGCGTCAAACGCCTTTCCTCTCATTTCAGAGTCACTCGCCGGCGGCGCAGTGACCTTCGGTCTTTATGGTGCTGCGCCCACTGGCACAGTCAATCTTTCCGGAGCTAACACCTTCTCGGGAGTGGCAACGGTTCAGAGCGGTGTCGTTCTCAGGGCAGGTAGCACTGGCGCGCTGGGTACGGCCGCCGGTGGAACCGTGGTCGATGCAGGAGGCACACTCCAGCTTGATGGTGTCGGCACTACTGATGCCCTCACGCTCTCCGGCACTGGTTCAAGTACGCTTCTGGGAGCGCTTGATTTTAGAAACACAGCACCTGCAACTATTTCTGGAAACATCACGCTTGCGGGCGCTGGTGATGTGCGTATCACCTCCAACGGTCCCAACGCCAATAACGACCTGACCCTGAACGGGAACATCAACGGAACTGGACAGAACCTTGTTTTCGAAAATGACCGAGTAAACGCCACTGGGACGCATGTCTTCGTCCAGGGTAATATTGGCTCCGGCGTTACCAATCTGGTGCTTAATAATTTCTCTAACTCGGCTCTGCCAGTGCCTGTTTCAGGCGTTGCGTTGTATGGCGCAAACACGTATTCGGGAAGCACGCTCGTCCAGGCAGGTTATCTCGGGGCGGTCGGGGGCAGCGCAATCCCCGACGCTTCTGCGGTTGAGTTGACTTCAAATGGCCCGGGAAGCGCGCCTGTGTTTACTCTAGTCAGCAACGAGACAATAGGCAGTCTGGATGGGGACGCAACATCGCGGACGGACTTGATCAATAACACCCTGACCACAGGTGGCAATAACACGTCCACTGAGATGGCGGGGGTCATTTCTGACGACTTCTATTTCCCATCCACAGGCAATCTCATCAAGCAAGGCACGGGCACATGGACGCTCTCCAACGCCAACACCTATGGTGGCCTGACCACCGTTTCAGGCGGTGTGCTTGAGGTGACGAATAACGGTGCACTTGGCACCTCTGTCGGTGCGGCTGACCGCACTCAGGTGGATAACGGTGCCCAGCTTCGCATCACGGGCGGGCGCACGCTCAGCGAGCACATTTATGCTGTGGGCACAGGCGTCAGCAGCACAGGTGCGATCTTAAGCAACGGTGGCAACAATACCCTCAACGGTCCTGTGTTTATCAATGGAATTACCCTGATCGCTAATAATACCGACAACTCAACCCTGACGATCAACGGCACGATTGACGAAGACACAACCTTCCTCCCTCCGTCGGGACCCGAGGGTCTGCGATTCCAGACCAACGGTGTTAACAGTATTATCGACGTTAACGCACAGATTAACCCGGTTGGAAATGGCGCCCCTGAGGACATCACAAAACTAGGTGCGGGTATCGTTGATTTACGCGGATCAGATCATGACCATATCAATTCCGACAACTTCATCGAGGAAGGTGTTGTCCGCATCAACAACCAAAACCAGCTCGGAAATGGCGTTGGCGGTTATGACGTATTCTTCAGAAATGCCTCGAACCAGACCTCCGAATTGCAAGTCATTGGTGGGCCATCCGACTACACCAACACACAATTCCATTTTGACAACATAGGCGTCGTTGGAACCATCAGCACCGTCGGTGGTGGAACAGTGATGGACACTGATTTCAACGATTATTTCTCGTCAAGCAACACGGGCGTTTTGAGAAAAGACGGCAGTGGCATCCTCAACATTGTGCTCGCACCCGGGGACCTCACCCCTGTCCCCGCACCGGGACCGCTCTCCGTTTGCGCGGCAGCCCTGTTCGCGCCGAACACATCGGATTTTGCGCCAGGTTCAGGTCTGATTGTCGATCCTGTATCTGGAACGGTTCTCTTTGATAACAGCGGAAATGCCCGCACTACCGTAACGCTCAACGGCCTCGGTAATATCAACGGCGACGCAAACAGCCTGGGCACGCTCCAGCTTGATAACGTCAACCTCGTTATCAATCAAAGCATCCCAACAACGTTTAATGGAAACATCGTTACCAACGGCCCTATCGGTGTCGACGGTGTGCCTCTCACCATCAACACGGCCCAGCCAGGTATCACTGGCCAGATTGTGATAATCAACGGTGGTGAACTCACAATCGGACACTATGGTGCCTTGGGAAGCAACGGTAATTACACCGCCAACGGCACCTACGTCTGCGGCGAAAGCACTCTCGCCCTGAATGCCCTTGCAGGCGGCGCGCCCCTTAACGAGCGCATCACCCTGTTCAATAATGCCAACCTGGTGAACAACACTGGCACCAACACCATCGCCAGTGAGATCTTCCTCCACCACGACCCGCTCGGTCTTCCGAATCCAGGGGGTGCCCACACCGCCCATATCGGAGCCATCGGCGGAACACTGACCCTCACCGGTGGCATCGATGCCCACAACACTCCCGGCGACATGAACCTTGGCCTGAACACAGGTGCCAACGACCTCGGTCAAGTGATCGTCAACAGTGAAATCGAGGCTACCGTTGTCGATCTTGATATCGGAAACGTGGAATGGACTCTCTTGGGAGACCAACCGAGAGTTCATCTGTTAACCAATAACAGCTACACAGGTGAGACCCGCATTCATGGTGGCTCTACCTTGGTGGGCAACAACAACAGTGCCTTCAGCAGCGGACTCGTAAGGGTCACTGCGAATTCTTACCTCGGCGGTTCTGGAGCCAACCTTGGCAACAGTTTCCAGATTGACTCAGGCGCAACCCTCAAGCTCTGGGATAACTTCACAATCTCTGGTGGAATTTCTGGCGCAGGTAACCTGACCACAAATGATGCCGGAGCCTCAACTGAGATAACTCTCACCGGAGCCAACACTTACACTGGCACAACAACCGTAAGTAATAATGCTGGTACCGGAAGCACTCTGAATGTGGGAAACGCCCTCGCCTCACCCACCATTAACGTGGAGGCGCTTGGCACACTCAACACCAACGGCACCGAACTGCTCGATAACGCCGCTACCGTCAACGCCAACGGCACATGGAACCTCGGTGGCAATGAAACCATCGGCGTGCTCAACGGCGCGTCTACGGGCGTGGTTGATATCGACACCCATTCACTCAGTGTCGGCTCTGGTGCTTTTGACGGCGTGATCCAAAATGCCCATGGCGCTCTCAACAAAGTGGGTCTGGGCACCTTGACCCTGACAAACAACCAGCTGTTCGTGGGGCCGACCCACGTCGAAGGTGGTTCGCTCGTTCTCAACGGCGCAGTGCCAAGGACCTATGCCTCGCGTCAGATCGACATTGATGCCTTTGCTTCCATGTCTATCAGCAACTACACCCTTGGTGGCGCTTTGCCATCCCAGGTGAACATTGACAACTTCGGTTCGCTCACACTGAGCAATGCTACCCTGCTCGCAGGATCCACGCTGAATGTGGACGGACAGCTGAACGTCAACCAAAGCTCAACGGCATGGAACGTCACGGGTGCCTCAACCGGATCAATCAATCTGGCTGGTGGAGCAATCCTCAGCTTCAACGGGATTGACTTCGATGGGGGAATCACCGGTGCTGGTGGAATCAACGTTCTCACTGGCAACCTCAACCTGGACGGGAACAGCACCTTCACAGGCAGCACCACTCTTTCAGGAGGGACGACCTTCCTTAACGGCACGCTGGACTCCACCGTCATTGCCGTCAATGCGGAGCTTGTCCTGGGTAATAACCACGGCAACCACCTCGTCAATAACGCCACCGTCAACGTGAGCGGCGTCAACGCCCTGTTAGATGTCGCCACCTCGGAAACCATCGGAACGCTCAATGTGACCAACGGCACCGTGGACGGTGCAGGCACCATCAATGCCAACACTGCCCACAACCTCAATGGTGCCACCGTCAATGCCAATCTAGGCGGCAGCGGCAGCCTGGCCAGCACAGGAGCCACAACCCTGAATGGAAATGCCAATTCACAACAAGTCAATGTGAATGGCGGCACACTCGCCCTCAATGGCGAGCTGAACCTCAACTCGGTCAACGTCACTGTTGCCAACGGAGCCATCCTGAACACAGGCGGCAACGAGCGCATTAATGACAACGGTTCGCTCACAGTGAACGGAACCGGCCGAGTGAACCTCGGTGGTGATGAAACCATCCAGACCCTGAACGGTGGAGCCAACGCAGTGGTTGATATCAACGCTCACGCCCTTACGGTCTCCGACGGTGCCTTCGCCGGTGTGATCACCAACGCCCATGGCGCCCTGAACAAGGTCGGCTTTGGGACATTAACACTCACAGGCGCGAACACCTATGTCGGCCCGACCCACGTCCAGGGAGGGACTCTCACAGTTTCCGGTGGATCACTTGCCTCAACGCAGGTTGACATCGACGGGTTCGCTACCATGAACATCACCAACGCCAGTATTGGTAGTGGTGCTGCTTCTCAAGTCGACGTCGCCCACAACGGCACATTGAACTTGCTCAATGCTAACCTGGTGACCGGCTCGACCCTGAACGTAGACGGCACCGCGAATGTGAACAGCAGCTCGAACGCCTGGAACGTCACAGGATCTGCAACAGGTCTTATCAACTTGAACAATACCAGCGTTCTTACCCTCAACGGAATCAACTTTGATGGTGTTGTTGCAGGTGACGGCAGTATCGTTGCCGCATCCGGCAATGTGGACCTTGGAGGTAACAGCACCTTCACTGGACCGCTTACCGTGAATAATGGCAGCTTTGTGAACCTCACAGGCACTGTTGATGCCTCCGCAGTGACCGTTAACCCGGGTGGTGAACTTACGCTTGCCTCTGCTGAACGTATCGCCGATTTCGCCACACTCAATGCGAATGGCATTCTGAATCTCAACGGTGAAGAGACTGTGGCTACCCTTAACGCCGCGGGTCTCATCCGCGGTAACGGTAAGATCCAAGCGGCCACCTATAATCTGAACAACGGTGCAATCACGGAATCGGGAGCCGACCTCGGCGACGGTGTGCTGAATACCAACGGCACTGTGTTGCTCGCCGGGAATATGACCGGTGGCGACAATGCCGCAGCCAGCACGGCCAACGTTCAGTCAGGTATCCTGAACCTCCATGGTATGATCACGGATCCGGACGGACTCGCAGTCAACGTCAGTGCGGGTGCCACTCTGGCACTTCGCCATGACGAGCGCATCGGCGATAACGCCGTGCTGACTTCGAATGGCACAGTGAACCTGAACGGAACCGAAACAGTCACTACCTTCAACCTCAGCGGTCCTGGTAGTGTGCTCGGAGGAACTGGCCTGCTCAACGCAGCTACCTACAACCTCGCCAATGGCGCTACGACACTGCTCGGTGCCAACATGGGTCTCGGCGTTCTCAACGTCAGTGGCGCGGCGCAAGTCACCCTCGGTGGCGAGTCCGCTGCCGCGACGGTGAATATCAACGCGGGTGCGGATCTCTTCCTCAACGGGAACGAGCGCCTCACCTACGCTGAGACCGACGTGCACGGGGTGGTAACCAACGCCAATGCCGCTGTGATCAACAACCTCGGAACTCTCACGCTGGGAGGCACCGAGACCGTTGAGACCAACAACATGAACGGCGCCACCCTCGCAGGGGCCGGCACACTCAATGCGGTGACGCACAACCTGACCAACTCCACGACCAATGCGGGCACCGTCCTCAATGGCAAGGGAACGGACATGGGCACGCTGAACCTCGCCGGAGTGAACGTCCTCAACGGGAATGCCAATGTGGGAACGGTGAATGTCAATGCAACCACGACTACCCTGAACGGTCTCCTGACCAAGAGTGGTGTGGTGATCAACATCGCCGATCCTACGGATGTTGCCGATGCAACACTCGTGCTCGGCGCCGCCGAGCGCATCAACAACACCGCGATCATCAACAACGATGGCACACTAACTCTGAACGGCACAGAAACCATCGGCACGTTCAACTCCTCTGGAAACCTCAACGGAGCGGGAACACTGATCGGGATTGGAAATACCGTCAACTTGCTCAATGGTCACATCTCCTTCAACGGAACCACCATTCAGGACTTCAGCGGTAACGCTGCCAACCCAAGCCTGACCAGTAATGGCGCTGTGACCATTAATGGAACAGCTGGAAGCCAGTCCTCGGTGCTCAATGCAAGGCTGAATGTTAATTTTGCTGAGATCCAGAGCGGAACCATGTTCCTCAACGGTCTGTTCATCGGTTCTCCGAACCTGACGATCAACAACACGGCTACTCTGCAGAGTGGCAGTGCGGACCGTGTCAGCAATGCTGCCAATGTCACGATCGACAACGGCGGTGTGTGGAACCTGGGAGGTAACGACACGATCAATACACTGAGTGCAGGTGGTCAGCTCAACAGCCAGCCACATACGCTGACAGCACTGACCTACACCCTCACGGGTGGTGCCGACATCAATGCCAACCTTGGAACTGGTGTTCTTAACAGTAACAATAGCGTTCTTGGCCTAAGTAATAGGCTGGACGGAAATGCTGCGGTCCAGGATGCCAACATCACCTCTGGTGTGTTTAACCTGAATGGCCAGCTGACTGTTGTTAATACGGTAGACATCAGCAATGGCGCAACGGTCAACCTCGGTTCGTCCGAGCGCATCGCAAATGGTGCTACGGTCAACAACTTCGGCGAGCTCGACCTCAACGGAAATGAAACCGTCACCACTTACAATGCGAACGGCGGCTTCCTGGACAACAGTGGAACGCTGACAGCTACCACCTACAACTTGAGCAATGGGGCTTCCACGGACTTTGGTGCAAACCTGGGAACTGGAACGCTTAACAGCACAAGTGGATCGGTAACGCTCAACGGCAATACCAACGCCAATGTGATTAACATCGATAACGGCGTACTCACCACCAACGGCGCAGTGCAAAACGCTAACGGTGTGATCACGGTCGATCCGTTTGCGAGCTGGAATGTCAACAACACCAACTTCACCTACGCAAGACTGCAGGGTGAGGGCACGGTTGACGCGCTTACGATTGGCACATTCGTCAATGAGAACACAGTGGCTCCCGGTCAGTTCGTAGACGATATCGGCGAGCTGGACATCAGTGGCAACTACAGGGAAAATGGCACCCTCGAAATCGAATTCAACACCGGTGCGAGCGACTTCTTCAACCACGATGTGCTCGATGTGACCGGCTCAGTGACCCTGAATGCAGCAAACAGCATTCTCGACCTCCAGGAAGTGGGAGCCTTCGACGCGGATAACATCCAGTGCGGCGAGCGGTTCCACATCATCGACAGTGCAGGCACAATCAACGGCGCCTGGAGCTCGATCGGAGGTTCTACCGTCCTGGCCAGTCAAACATTCGGAACACAGGTGCTGTTTGACCTTGGCTCGGGGGATGTTGTCGGAACCGGCTTGGCCCAATTCGAGACCATTGCCGACATTCCCAGCATCGATTCCAACCAGCTCGCTGTGCTGACGGCCATCACCGACTCCGCCATCGATACCGTGGGTAACTACGACAGTAGCGATGCCGGAACAGGGAACGTGCTCGATCATATCCTGCAGGCATGCGATGCCGGTGGCAATGCCGGCAAGCTGGCAGCCATCAATTCAACCATGCCTGAGGGTTATGCGGGGGCTGTCGACTACGCGCTGCACACCACTCGGAGCTACACGGAAACCATCATGCAAACTACGCCGTTCGGCGCAAGGGCCGGTTCCGTCGAGTATGATGAGAAAGGCCAGGTAACCGGTTCAACCGCAGGCGGCGGCCACAGCCTCCAGGCCTTCGGTGGATACCACAGCATGGAGCTGGCATCTGATTCATCCAACAACGGCCATGACTACGACATGGACAGCAACGGCGGTTACGCCGGTGTTCGTGCCATGGCCGGCGACAAGCTGGCCTACGGTGCCTTCATCGGAGTTGACAACGGCTCGGTTGACGCCGCGGCGTTGAATCTTGATGCCGATGGTTATGTGATCGGTGCCCTGGCCCATTACCAGGCTACGGATAAAATCGGCGTGTGGGCCAACCTCTCTTACGGTAGCTTCAGCTTCGATGGCCATCGCAGAGTGTTCGGAACCAACCTGACGGTGAAAGAATTCGATGCCGACGCCTTCCAGGTCGGAGTCGGAGTGGACTACGAAGCCTACAACTCCAACGGCTTCAAGGTCACCCCCGGACTTGGGCTGAGATTCATCGACGCCAGCACGGACAGTATCACCGAGACAGGTGGTCCAGCCGCGCTGAACATCGATGGGGTCGATGCCGACGCCCTGCTGCTCGATCTGACCGTGAAATTCACCTACATCCCCGAGGGTGGCAATTATGGGCTGACCGGCTACATCGGATACCAGCACGACTTCGAGGACGGCGACCGTGATATTGACGCCATGTTCGCATCCGGCAGCCCCTACTTCAGGGTGAATGCCCCGGGTCTTGGCGATTCTGCCTTCACTTACGGAATCGGCGGCTACTATGACTTCACCGAAGACCTCCGCTTCAGTGTCAACTACCGTGGCGAGTCCCGCAGCGATGCTGACGCGATGCATGGCATCGACCTCAGACTCACCTATGGGTTCTAGGCCCTTTGTCTGGGCCATCCGCGGTATTCCTCAATAGCATGCCAATACCGTGGATGACTGAATACATAATGGAGCGGGGATTCATAGCCCCGCTCCATTCTCCAGCCAAAGAGATTCAGGCTCCATCCATGGAACCTCCTAAAAAATCAAAGAAAATCTACAATGAAGACCATTACCTATATCCCCCTCGCCATGCTCGCAATGGCAATCGCTGCTGCTGTTGGATATTTCATCGGCAACAAGAACGATGCACTAACACAGCCACCTTCCGATCCCCCAGCGACGCATGAGGTTTCCGGTAAACAAGCCCGGAACTCTGACGCGCGAAATAACAATACCAACACCGATACCAACACCGATACCATGAATAAGACACCAACGAAACGAGCCATTACCCCCGAAGCCATTGCGAAAGCAAAGAATGTTCCAGCAACTCTTAACAATACACAGGGTGATTTTACCCTCGTTGCTGTGGTAGAAGGAGCAGAGGCAAACCGCCGTTTGAACCAGAGCCTCCAGATCGTTGGCGCACAGCGCCAGCGTTTGGACGCCCTGTCTCGCCAGTTTGATCAAACCCCGGCTGACTCCGTGCAGCAGCGCGAACTGATTGCAGGCCAGATCAACGAGACCCGTAAGACATTGGAGGGGAACCTCCGTTTCATGGCGCAGAACTACGCTTACTCGCTGAGTAATAACTACGTCCTGGTGCCTCACGAGGCGCAGTTGCTTGCCGTGACTGAAGAGGACGGCCGGGCAAAAACTGAAGTCGTCCATGAGTTCAAGGACGCCGGGTCCTACGAGGACTTCCAGAAAAGGCGCGATACCTATCTGCGCCTGAAACTCGAGCAAACAAAAGCCGCCCAGGAAGCAGCCAAGGCCAAGAAGGATGCCGCACCGGTCCCCGTACTTGTGGGCGGCGCTGAGTCCACGCCCTTGGCTTCTAGCGCGGACGCAGGTGCTCCGGATGCAGATCCATCCGCCGAGAAACTGAGCCAACGTGCGCCCACGGCTGAAATGGAGGAAAAACGTGAGCAGATGGAGCAGCTTTTCAATTACGATCCGGAAAAGAACTACCAGATCAATTTCGAGAAAACCGCCCTCTACGCCAGAGCGGCAGGGTAGCCGCCCTACGCGTTACACCACTTGAACAGTCATCTTACCCTAATGATGGTTTTTTAAGGTTGGGTGAAATAGTCAGCGTGGCTGAGGCCGAAGGGACGCCGAATGATCGGATTCTAGCGGCGTTGTGCGTCAGTCACATAGCCCAGTCACATAGCCCGCTATGCCCCTTCCTTGCGCCTTGCTACAATCCCATCATTCGACGTCATTACGGGAATCTGACGGTTCAAACGGTATTAGTAGCCCACAAGGGCCTTTTGTGATCGTGATACATCGCAAAAGGCCCCCTCAGCCTTCATCGAGCCGTGCTATTTTCAAAGCATTTCCAAATCCAGGCATTTCATCATCTTGTAGGTGCTGAGGATCGAGTCAGCAACAACCGGACTTTTGCCTGCCATGGTGCGTAGGTAGCCAAATGCCTCTTCGAGATCCTTCGGAAGCGGTGGCGCATTGTCCGCATGGCTACTTTTTGTCGGCCGTTTGGACCTTTCAGCGCTGCGTTTTTGGACTGTCACGTGGTCAGCGGCATCCTCGGGTAAGCGATCCATGATATAGGCGGCATATACCTGTCCAATCAGGTCTTGAGGGATGATTTGCATGAGGCGCGCAAGGACGTTTTTGCGTGGGTGCATTTTTCCAGTGAGGTACTTGGAAAGCGCCGCTGGTTCCAAATCGCACTGTTCACATATCTGTGCACGTGTAAGCCCTGATGATTCCACGGCTGATTGTAACTGTATAGCTAGTCGGTTCATGTGTGTGTGTGTGGACAATATTCCGCCTGTCGCTGAATTCTGCGGACTATTTTCTAACTTTCAAGTTGCTATTATGGATAAACATAGGCTAACCTGCAACCAATAACTACATTTTGAAAAAAAATGGACCAAAATTATCATACAGATGTTTATAAGTGTCTGGTGAAGTATTTGGATATGTTGATGCAGAGTGAAGATGTTGATGTCGTTCAAGCAGCTCGATTATGGGCCGATCACATTATTTCCATTTCTGAGCAGATATGCCAAATGGAGAATGCTGAATCGAACGACGAATGATTTGGTTCATCCGCTTCAACCCACGCTCCGTCCAAGCTGCATCTTTGGCTTCTGCTGGTCGCACAAAAACTGGGCGGCACTAGCGGCTCTGAGCGAACACTTGGCGCGCCGACCCCCGTTGTCACAACCCGTTGCCATCGCGCTGCGCATTAACTCAGCACCCGGCACGAACCATTCATGGGCACTGGGTTTCAGCTTTTCGTTTCCGCCAGGCATTCGACCTCGATGCCGACGCCCTCTGCAAGGACGAGAACGCGGTCGGCGACCCCGAGGCGGTCGGCTTCGGCGATGAGGCGCTCGACCGGTTCGTGGTAGGGTTCGTTACCGAGCGGGAAGGTGCCGTAGTGCATGGGGATGAGGATGCCGGCCTCCATCTCGATGAATGCGCGCACGGCCTCCTCGGGGTTCATGTGGACGTCGCGTCCGCTGGGGGCATCGTAGGCGCCGATGGGCATGAGTGCGACATCGGGGGTGTGGTGTTTGCCGATTTCCTTGAAGCCGTCGAAGTAAGCGCTGTCGCCGCAGTGAAAGACCTTGCAGACGCCGGAGGAGACCATGTAGCCGCCGTAGTCGCGGTGGGTGTCGTGCAGGTAGCGGGCGCCCCAGTGGTGGCTCGGCGTGTGGGTGACGGTGAGGTCCTTGAAGTTGAGGGTATCCCAGACGGCCATTTCGTGCACGGTGTGGAAGCCGAGCTTCTCAACCAAGGGTCTGCTGCCATTGGGCACGACGATGCCTTCGTGGGATTCGAGGATTTTGAGGCTTTTTTTGTGGAGGTGGTCGAAGTGGGCATGGGTGACCATGACGAGGTCGACGAGGGGCATCAGGGTCAGGTCGAGCCCGGGTTCGCGCTGGCGCTTGACGACGCCATGCCAGTTTGCCCAGTTGGGGTCGATGATGACGGAGTGGTCGGGGAACTGGACGAGAAACGAGGCGTGGCCGATCCAGGTGACGCGGATTTTGCCAGCCTTGGGTGGGTGCGGGATGGGTTCTCTGCTGGCACCGTTGCGTTTTTGGAAGACCTGGGGGAGGAGTCGGTGGCGCAGGAAGTGGTAGTTGCGGCGTGGCCAACCTTTTTTGGGCAGGATGCCGGCGTAGTCCCTGCGGCGCGGGGTATTACCCCTCGAGGGTGGATTGTTGGTGCCTTGTGTGGCCATGACCTGGATGGTGCTGTTGAGGGGGGACTTGACTTGATCGCGTAGGACGATGGGCCGGTGACATAGCTCAGCTCAATACGCCGTCGACCGTGCATCGAATGTTTGAGCAATGGTATCCTGCAAGAGAGGCATCGGACCGGGTTGGCTGTGGCCGTCGATGTTGTGAACAGGTTTTTCTTTCTCGCACGACCTCAACGGGTTCGAAACCGGGGCGAGCTGAATGGGCCATTTGCTTGTGAGAAAAATCATCGCGAGTCAATATGCGCTACTTGGATCAGGATGCAACCCCAGGCTGGGCATGCTGGAGTGAAAAATAGGGGAAGATGGAATGCTTCAGGGCACCCTGCCAGACGGCCGGGGGGAGCCCGCTGGTCTCGGCGCGGGTCTTTGATTTATTCTCGTTGATCTTCATGCAATCCCGGCAAATGATTGCGCCGGAGATACCATGCACCAAACAACCATAGGAATCACATTGGGCGACCAGGCCGGAATCGGGCCCGAGGTGGTCGATGCGGCGCTCGCGTCAGGGCAGCTGCCGGACGGGTTTGACTTCCGCGTGATTGGCAGGCGCGTGGATGTGGTGCCCGGGGAGCCGACGGTGGAGTCGGCGCGGGCCGCTCTGGAGGCGCTTGAGGAGTCGGCGCGTTTGATGAAATCCGGTGAGATTGACGCGGTGGTGACCGCACCCGTTGGCAAAGAGGGCTTGCACCAAGTCGGGTTTGCCTTTCCCGGACAGACGGAGTTTTTTGCGGCCCGGTTGGGTTGTGACAATTATGCGATGTGCTTGACGGGAAAAAACCTGACGGTGGCCTTGGTGACGATTCATGTCGCCTTGGCAGAGGTTCCGGGCCTGCTTTCCCAGGCGGAGATTATACGGATAGGCGGGCTGTTAGGCCGCTTCTGTGCCCAGCGGGGCATTCGGGAACCGCGCGTGGCCGTCTGTGGGTTGAATCCACACGCCGGCGAGAATGGGGCGTTTGGCCGCGAGGACCTTGAGGTCGTGGCGCCCGCGGTAGCAAAGCTGCAAGGCAATACCGATGGTGTCGTGTTCAGCGGACCCCATCCGGCGGATACGATTTTTCGTCCGGCAGTCGAGGGCGAGTATGATGCCGTGCTGTGTATGTACCACGACCAGGGGTTGATTCCGCTGAAGCTACTCGACTTCGATACCGGGGTGAATGTGACCCTCGGCCTGCCGGTGCCCAGGACGAGCCCGGATCACGGTACCGCCTATGGGATCGCAGGCAAGGGGGTGGCGAGTCCCAGCTCAATGATCCAGGCGATCCGCCTGGCTTGTGAGATGCAGTCTTGAAGTCTTGAAGTCTTGAAGTCGGGGAGTCGGGGAGTCGGGGAGTCGGGGAGTCGGGGAGTCGGGGAGTCGGGGAGTCTTGAAGTCGGGTGTTGTTAGAACTGGAAGTAGATGAACTGGCCGAAGACCGGGGGAGGGAAGACGATGAGCATGAAAACAATGTAACAGTAGGCTGCGGCACGCCAGCCCCAGCGGACGGTTTCGAGTCGGCGCAGCGTGTGCGCCTGATTGAGCCATACCTCGTAAGCCATCAATGGGATACAGAAAAAGCCGAGCATCCCGAAGCCGTAGCGCGACAGTGCGGTCATTTCCTGCTGGGTGAAGATCAGTCGCAGCATTTCCCAGGCCTGGTCAAAGGTGTCGGCGCGGAAGAACAGCCAGGTCAGGCAGACGAGGTGGAAAAAGAAGAGGGTGGCGACGACCCGTCCCCAGAGTCCGGGGAGTTTGCATTTGTCGCCCCACGCGCGGTAGCCGCAGAGGATGATTCCGTGCAGGCCGCCCCAGGCGATGAAGGTCCAGCCGGCGCCGTGCCAGAGGCCGCCGAGCAGCATGGTGAGCATCAGGTTGCGGTAGACCTTGGTGGAGCTGCCGCGGTTGCCGCCGAGCGGGATGTAGAGGTAGTCGCGCAGCCAGGACGACAGCGAGATGTGCCAGCGCTGCCAGAAGTCCGACGGGTTGCGGGCGAGGTAGGGCATGCGGAAGTTGGTCATCAGGTCGATCCCCATCCACTTCGAAACACCGCGCGCGATGGATGAGTAGCCGGCGAAGTCGCCGTAGATTTGGAAGGCAAAGCAGTAAAGCCCGACCAGTGCGTCGCTACCGGTGATGTCTCCTTTTTCGGCGGAGAAAATACCGTCGGCGATGAACCCGAGGTTGTCGCCGACAACGATTTTGAGGAACAGCCCCATCAGGACGAGGTTGAGGCCCTCGGAAAAATCCCCCTGACGTTTACGCCTCGGGTGGGTGATTTGCGGCATCAACGAGGAGGACCGCTCGATCGGGCCGGCGACCAGTTGCGGGAAGTAAGCGACATAGAGCGCGAAGTCGGTGAATGAGCGGGTGGGTTTCGTTTCCCCCCGGTAGACGTCGATGGTGTAGGACATCGTCTGGAAGGTGTAGAAGGAGATCCCGACCGGTAACACGATTTTGAGGATGTGCATATCCACGTGGAAGCCGAGCCAGGTCAGCATCTCGGCTGTGCTCTCGGTGAAAAACCCCCAGTACTTGAAGAAGCCGAGCAGCCCGAGCGATACCACGGCGGAGAGCACCATCAGGCAGCGGTGACGCTTTTTGCTGTCGCTTTTTTCAATCCCGAGGGCGGTGAAATAGTTGACCAGGGTGGTGGTCAGGATCAGTGGCAGGAAGCGCCAGTCCCAGCAGCCGTAGAAGTAATAGCTCGCCACCAGCAGCAGCAAATTCTGCCCGCGGTGGGGCAAAACCCGGTAGATCGCCCAGACCAGGGCGAGGAAAATCCAGAAGGCGTAGCTGTTGAAGAGCACGCGCATGTGTTTAAGTTCAAAACTTTAAATGCCAAACTCCAAATCGCTAAATTTGGGGATGGCTATGTTTTTCCGGGCAGGTGGCGGGTTGGGAGCTTGTAATATCGCAGCACAAGCCTGGCCTGCCAGTGCTTCGACGGGTGCGGCATTGCTCTACACTCAGCGCGGGGCCGCTCCCCTTGTTCAAGACTCTCCCCGCTGATGGCACGGACGGGAGGGAGCCAACGCCATCATCAAGCCCCATGGCTGCACCATCTACCAAGCCAAGAACAATGTGAACGCCTGGGAGGTGATGCCCGTCCGCTCGAACTGGTGTTCGCATTTCCCGGCGATGTTCCGCTGCGGCTTCAGCTCTTGCCCGATGACTTGCGGCCTTGGCCAAAGGAACTGCGGTAGGCCCCCGGTGCCATGCCGACGGTTACTCTGAATTGGCGGGTGAAGGCGGACTGGTCACCGTAACCGCAGTCGAGTGCGATGTCGGTAATGGACTTACTGGTACCGGTGAGCATCTGTGCCGCCGCCCCGATGCGGGTCTTGCGGATGAACTGGGAGGTGCTGAGTTTGAAAACCTTGCGCATGCGGCGTTCGAGCTGGGTTGGGGAAAGTTGGGCCAGCTTGGCCAGTTCGGCGGGTTTGAGGTCGTCGGCGTAATGGTGCTGGATTTGACCGACCACCTTGACCAGTCCGGCGAATCGCAGGTCGGCGTCGCCCGGGGTGAGCAGGTCGCGTGAAATCGATGCCAGGCCGATGATCTGGCCATCCTTTCCTCGCAGCGGGATTTTGCAAGCCAGGAACCAGCCGAGCGAGCCGCCGCGGTTGAAGACGAGTTCGAGCCGGTCGCTGATTTCCTGACCTTGGTGCAGGACCTGCTCGTCCTGGGCCAGGTAGGTGGCGGCGAGGTGGGGGGGGAAGATGTCGGCGGCGGTCTTTCCGAGGATCTCCGCGACGGAGCCCACGCCGAGCCGTTCGGCAAATGCCGGGTTGGCTGAAATGTATCGGCCCTGGTTGTCTTTGACGCAGAAAACAATGTCGGGTACCTGTTCGAAAAGCATCTCGGCAACCAACGGCGTGTTGAGTTGGCTGAGGAATTGTGCACGGATGTCTTTCGCAGCAAGAGGCATGATTGACAATAATCCTGATGTTCTTGGGGAAACAAGATGATTTTTAGACTGATATTGCCGTGTTGGGTGACTGTTTCGGTCAAGACGTGTAAGCTAAGCTGTCGCTATGGTAAAAAATAAAATTCCAGCTCACTTAGAAGACGTAAAAAACCAGGCACTCACGGACGAGCAAGTGGCCGACTTCGCGGTCGAGCTTGCCGGGGAAATTTTATCGGCGGCGAATGAAAACCAGAAGGTCTCCGAGCGCTACCAGGGCTGGAAGATGGCCCGGATGATGGATGACCCGCTGGGCAAGACGCTGACACTGGCCATGGCCGACCAGGTATTCCGTTCACCGACCGATTCCCGCTCCGCATCCCAGTTTCGTTACCTGGTGGGTGAGTATGGGATTCCCGCCTACCTGCCCTTGCACGAGCAGCTGGCCATGCGGATGGGCGCGATTTCCTCAGCGGTGGCACCCGACATGGTGATGCCCGCGATCACCTGGAAGATGCGCGGCGAGAGCAGCGAGGTCATCCTGCCCAGCGAGGACGAGCTGTTGATCCCGCACCTCAAGAAACGCAAGAAGCAGGGGATTCGCATGAATATCAACCAGCTCGGTGAGGCGATCCTCGGCGAAGAGGAGGCTGCGAAGCGTATGGACCAGGTGGTCGCCCGACTCGAAAGCCCGGAATGCGAATATATTTCGGTGAAAATTTCCGCCATTTTCAGCCAGATCAATCTCGTGGCCTATGATCACACCCTGGAGGAGATCAAGAAACGCCTGCGCCGACTCTACCGCACTGCCCAAGTGAATACCTTTGTGCAGGACGATGGCAGTCCGTCAGCGAAGTTTGTCAATCTTGACATGGAGGAGTACCGCGACCTTCACCTCACCTGTGATGCGTTCCAGCAGGTCCTCATGGAAGAGGAATTCATGACACTCAGGGCGGGGATCGTGCTGCAGGCGTATCTTCCCGACTCGCACGAGGTGCAGAAAGAGCTGACGGCCTGGGCGCGCGAGCGTGTTGACCAGGGGGGCGCCACGATTAAAATCCGCATCGTCAAAGGGGCCAACCTCGCCATGGAGGCGGTGGAGGCCAGCCTGCACGACTGGGAACTCGCCCCCTATTCCTGCAAAGCGGACGTCGATGCCAATTACAAACGCATGGTCCATTACGGCTGCCATCCGGAGAATGCCAAGGTTGTTCAGTTGGGGATTGCCAGCCACAATTTGTTTGAAGTTACCTACGCCATGATCTTGCGCGCCGGCAATGGCGTTGAGGAGCATGTGGAGTTCGAAATGTTGGAAGGCATGGCGAACCACCAGGCGCGCGCTGTGCGCGATGCGGTGGGTAGTCTGCTTCTCTACGCCCCGGTGGTCAAAAAAGAAGACTTCCACTCTGCGATAGCTTACCTGGTCAGGCGTCTCGATGAGAATACCTCGGAGGAAAATTTCCTGCATGACATCTTCGGGATGAAAAAGGGTGACGCGAGCTGGCATAAACAGCGGGAGATGTTCCTTGCCGCCTGTAAACGCCGCGACGAGGTCAGCACCAAGCCAGCCAGGACACAGGACCGCACCACCGAGAAGTATGAACTCGATGCGGACGCGCCATTCCACAATGCCGCAGACACCGACTGGTCGCTGCGCCATAACATGCGCTGGATTTTGCAAGTCGTCGAAGACTACCGGGCGCAAACCCTTGAGCCCATCCCGGTGCAGATCGCCGGCGAGTTCGAGCATACCGCGGAAACCAAGGTCGGGCGCGACCCGTCCTGCCCGGAAAAAGAAGCCTACCGGTTCAGCGGCACCGATGCCGATGGCATTGAACGCGCCCTTCAGTGCGCCGCCGATGCCCAGCCCGCTTGGGAGGCCCGGAGTATTGATGAGCGGAGCATGATTCTCAAGCAGGTGGCGGTCGAACTCGCCAATGCCCGTGGGCAATGCATCGCCGCCACCATGCTCGACGGTGGCAAGTCGGCCCCCGAAGCCGATGGCGAGGTCAGCGAGGCCATCGACTTCGCCAACTACTACGCCGACAGCATGAGCAACCCGGCATTGTTTGACGGAACGCGGAGCAAGGCGCTCGGGACCATCGTGGTCACGCCTCCGTGGAACTTCCCCTTTGCCATTCCCTGCGGCAGTGTGCTCGCGGCCCTGATGGCCGGAAATACCGTGATTCTGAAACCCGCGTCCGAGGCCGTGCTGACATCCTGGGAAATGGTGCAGTTGCTCTGGAAAGCCGGGGTCCCGAAAGAGGTGCTGCAGTTCGTGATGTGCGCCGACCGCAGTGCCGGCCAGCAACTCATCAGCGACGACCGCACGTCGGGTGTCATCCTGACCGGTGGTTATGCCACCGCGCGCATGTTCCAGGACTGGAAACCGGAAATGCGCCTCTTTGCCGAAACCAGCGGGAAAAACTCGCTGGTCATCACCTCGGCGGCCGACCCCGACCAGGCCGTGAAGGACCTCGTCAAGAGCGCCTTCGGCCACGCCGGGCAGAAATGCTCGGCCGCTTCACTGGCCATCATCGAGGGCGACCTCTATGACGACCCCTCGTTCATGCGCCAGCTCCGCGATGCCGCCGCCAGCCTGAAGGTCGGTCCCTCCTGGGACCCCGCATCCATCGTGACCCCGGTCATCCACAAGCCGGACGCCGACCTCGATCGGGGCCTGACCACCCTTGATGATGGCGAGACCTGGTTGCTGGAGCCGGCCATGATCGACGGCAACCCGTGCCTCTGGTCGCCCGGCATCAAGCTCGGTGTCGCCCCCGACAGCTGGTATCGCCGCACCGAGTGTTTCGGGCCGGTGCTCGGTCTGGTCCGTGCCAACAACCTTGATCACGCCATCCGCATTCAGAACGACTCCGACTTCGGCCTCACCGGAGGGATCCATACCCTTGACGCCCGCGAGATCGCGATCTGGCGTGAGCGGGTGGAAGTGGGCAATGCCTACATCAACCGCAGCACGACCGGTGCCATCGTGCAGCGCCAGCCGTTCGGCGGATGGAAGAAATCCTGCTTCGGTCCCGGTGCCAAGGCGGGCGGTCCGAACTACGTCGCGCTTATGGCAACGTGGGCGGAAGACAATCTCCCCAAGGAAACGGAAACCGTCAGCACGACGGTGGAACCTCTTCTGCAATGTGTGTCAACATCCCTGCCCGAACAGGTGGCGGCCCTGCAGGCCTCGGCCGGCAGCTACGCCCGCTGGTGGAAGGACGAGTTCTCCATCGAGCACGACCCGTCGCAGCTCCACGGCGAGAGCAACCACTTCCGCTACCGCGCCCACGGACGTATCCTCCTGCGTGCTGCGGGGATGAGCGACCTGCAACTTGCCCAGGTCTGCCTGGCCGCGACAACCTGCGGCAGCGAAATCGATATCAGCGTGGAACAACACAACGACCTCACCAAGGCATTGCCCTTCCCCGTGATCGAGGAAAGTCAGGCGGCGCTCATCGCGCGACTGCCAGGCTGCGCTTCTAACTACGGGATCCTCCGTGTCCTGTCGCCAGACACCGAACTCCAGCGGGCGGCAAACGATGCATCTCTCCAGACCATCACCGCCAACCCCCTGGCCAATGGCCGGCTCGAACTCCTTGCTTACCTGCGCGAGCAGTCTGTGAGTGAGACCACCCACCGTTACGGCAACATCATCCCTTCCGCCGGCGCGATTTTGAATGAACTGGCAGGTCGATAGCGGATGTAGATAATCAATATTTCTTAAGTTTTGTCTTGAATAAGGTTAGAGGAACGTCATAATGCGCGCTATAAGTTGTCTATCTAGCAATTAGACAGCTTGTCATTAAGCGAGAATTTCTTCTTGTTTGATGGCAATACCCCCACAACAACCAACCCAATAACCAGACAAACTATGAAAAAAACAATGATTGCCGGAGCCGCAGCCATCGCGCTTGCCGCCCCAGCCTATGCCGGACTCGAAGGTGAACTTAGCCTTACCTATAACAGTCAGTTCAACTACCGTGGTGCTAACGGAATCCTCGCGGACGCTGCGGCACTGGTTCTCAATGGTGCTGACACGGACAACACATTTGATACCGCACTTGACCTGAGTTACGGGTTGAGTGACCAGGTGTCATTGGTGGCAGGTGCTAACATCAACACCCTGACCGATACCAGCGTCGACCACAACCGTTATCGCGCAGGTGTTCGTTATACAAGCGAGTGTTACACCCTTGAGCTGGGATACCAGTACCAGGAGCTGAGTAATGTCTTGGTCGGTGGTCTTGACACTGATGAGATCTATCTGAACATCGGCACCAAGTGCCCGCTGACAAATGGCAACGTTAACCTTAGCATTGTCCATGATATTGACCTGCTTGACGGCACTTATGCCGAACTCAGCTGGAACAGGGCATGGGATCTTTGCGAAAAAGCCAAGCTTGATGTCACCGTGGGAGTTTCGTACTCCTTTGACTACTGGGACAATATCATCGGAACGGGCAGCGACTGGAACCACGCCTACATCACTGTGGGTGTGCCATTCCAGGCCACTGAGAACCTGACCGTCACTCCTTTTGTTACCTATAGCGAAGGATTCGATGCTCTCGACGCCTCCGCCCTTGTGCCCGGTCTTGAAGAAGATTCCGAATTCATCTTCGGCGTGAGCGCCGCTGTTAAGTTCTAACGAAGAACTGAACGGATTTAAATCCAAGCCCGGCTTGCTTTGACGCGAGCCGGGCTTTTTTTTGGTTTCCGGTGTCCCTCCTGGGTTTGGCTGCTGGGTCGGGTCGTGTGGGCGCCCACGGGCTGTAATGGGGGTTGCAGTGTGCGGGGAGACTGTTTAGTTTGGCGCGATGTCAGGGTTATCAGATGCGCAGAGGGCGATGGAACTTGTTTCGGGGCTGCAGGCTTTGTTCGTCGAGGGTCTTGAGCAGGTCGCTGCCGGGGTGCGGTTTGAGAAGACATCGTGGCTGAGGGACGAGGGACGGCACGGTGGCGGCAACCGTTTTTCGAGCGGGGGCAATGAGGCCTTCGACCGGGCATCGGTGAATGTTTCCCAGATTCATTATGATGACCTGCCTGAGAAGAAGCTGGGGTCGGCGACGGCACTATCGACGATCATCCACCCGCGCAACCCGCATGCGCCGTCGATGCACATGCATATCAGCTGGACCGAGATGAAGGGGGGCGGGGGGTACTGGCGGATGATGGCTGATTTGAACCCGTCGATTGAGAACACGGCGGATACGGCGGAATTCCGGCAGTGTTTGCAGCGGGTGGCACCGGCCCAGTACAAGGAGGCGGCGGCGCAGGGCGACCGGTATTTTTATATCCCGGCACTGGCACGGCACCGTGGCGTGGCGCATTTCTACCTGGAAGGGTATAAGACGGACGATGCGCAGGCCGACCGGGATCTGGCTGACGCACTGGGACGGGCGGTGATTGATACCTATTTGTCAATTCTGCGCCTTGAGATCGTTGCTCATCCGGAGATTTCCGCGTCGGCAAGGGCGGCGCAACTCGCCTACCACACCCTGTATTTTTTCCAGGTGCTGACGTTGGACCGTGGCACAACCTCCGGCTTGTTAGTGCATGACCAGAATGACGTCGGCATCATGGGGTCGCTGCCGTCGCATGTGGATAAGTCGCTGCTGGCGTCATGGCGGGACAGGTTGCCCGCGCCCCAGGAAAAGCTGCTCGACCGCTTGCTTGATGCCCTGCCTGATGGGGGGCCTGATGGGGGAAAGAGCCAGGTGGACGTGGATGTCAAGCGGGCGCTGGCGCGGGCGGTGCGGGCGCATTACCGCGAGTATCCGGAGGCCTTGGAATTGCAGGCGTCGGGGAATACAACGCCGCCGACGGTGGAGAACCATCGGTAGGGGGCTGGGTTGCTGCTTCGGTTGGGAACCACGGAAAGCACTGAATACACGGAAGAGCTTGGGTTGCCGAGGGACAGGAGTGTCCCTCCTCCCTAGGCCTGCGGCCCGCGAAGCGGGGG